>JAOXSD010000101.1 GCA_025800205.1 Silicimonas sp.
CACCCCCTCCTCCGCAAGAGGGCCGCGAAACCGCGCGACCGCCTCATCAAGCGAAAGCTGCGGCGGCACAGGGCGCGCGGGCACATCCTGACGATAGGCAATGGCGCGCTCGGCGGCGAGCCGCATGGCGGCTTCTTCCCTCTTGCTCAAACCAAAGGTCAAATCAGCCCCCCGTTGCCGGATTGCCGCTCCGCTGCGCCGGGCGCGGCCGGGCTCCCGGCTTTCATGTTCTGATCAGGCGCCCTCACAAACCGATCTCCCGTGCCCCGAACTTTAGCTCTAGCCAGTAACAAAGCGCCCCCGCCAGAGCACCGAGACCCGCAAGAAACCAGATCGACAGATCGATGACATAGACCGCGTAGCGATCTCCCTTGCCGGTGCCGACCAAACTCAACGCTGCGCCCCCTGTGAAAGCCCCGCCAGCAAGCGCTGTCACATAGGAATCCAAACCGGCCACACGGCTGATCGTGCGGACCGCCGCATAAGGCAGGAAGCTGCCAACGATCACCAAAGGCACCGCAAAAATCGAGATCCCGAACTCGGGCGCCCAATTCTCATTGGCCCAGGCCGCAAGAATTCCCACAGGGACACAGGTGACGCAAAAGGCCATCAGGTGCCGCAATAGCTTTGCGACAAATCCCGGGAAACCTGCGTCCGAGCTTTCCATCACACCCCCGTTGCCGGGATCCCCGTCCGCTGCACCGGGCGCGGCGCGGTCAAATCCTTCCATTGCGACAGCGCCTGATTGACGGTCGCATTGGGGGCGCGTTCGACGAATTTGCCGTGCCCTTCCTGGGTGCGGATCTCGCCATCATGGACCGCCACCTGCCCGCGCGTGAGCGTAAAGCGCGGCAGGCCCTTCACCTGCTTGCCCTCGAAGACATTGTAATCAATGGCAGATTGCTGGCTGTCGGCGGTGATCGTCTTTTCCTTCGCCGGATCCCAGACCACCAGGTCCGCATCGGCGCCGACCAGAACCGCGCCCTTCTTCGGATAGCAGTTGAGGATTTTGGCGATATTGGTCGAGGTGACAGCGACAAACTCATTGGGCGTCAAACGACCGGTCTCGACCCCATGGGTCCAGAGCATCGGCATCCGGTCCTCAAGCCCGCCGGTGCCATTGGGGATCTTGGAAAAATCGCCAACGCCATAGCGCTTTTGTTCCGTGGTAAAGGCGCAGTGATCCGTCGCCACGACCGAGAGCGAGCCCGCCTGCAACCCGGCCCAGAGGCTTTCCTGATGGCGCGCATCCCGGAAGGGCGGCGACATCACACGGCGGGCGGCGTGGTCCCAATCATCGACGAAATACTCGCGCTCATCGAGGGTCAGGTGCTGGATCAAGGGCTCACCCCAGACCCGCTTGCCCTGCTGGCGCGCCCGGCGGATCGCTTCATGAGCTTCCTCGCAGGAGGTGTGCACCACATAGAGCGGCACGCCGGCCATATCGGCGATCATGATCGCGCGGTTGGTCGCCTCCCCTTCGACTTGCGAGGGGCGGGAATAGGCATGAGCCTCGGGGCCGGTGTTGCCGTCGGCGAGGAGTTTCGCGGTCATTTCCGCCACCACGTCACCGTTCTCCGCATGGACCATCGCGGTGGCCCCCAGCTCCGACAGGCGCTTGAACGACGAGAACAATTCATCGTCATTCACCATCAGCGCGCCTTTATAGGCCAGGAAATGCTTGAAAGTGTTGATGCCCTTCTGCTGGACCACCGCCTGCATGTCGTTGAACACCTGTTCCCCCCACCAGGTCACCGCCATGTGGAAGGAATAGTCGCAATTGGCGCGGGTCGATTTGTTGTCCCAGCGCTTGATCGCATCCAGCAGGCTCTCGCCCTGATTGGGCAGGCAGAAATCGACCACCATGGTGGTGCCGCCCGCAAGCCCCGCCCGCGTCCCGCTTTCAAAATCGTCCGAGGAATAGGTGCCCATGAACGGCATTTCCAGATGCACATGGGGGTCGATCCCGCCAGGCATGACATAGCAACCGGTCGCGTCCAGTTCTTCGCCGCCCTTCAAATCCGGGCCGATTTCGGTGATCACACCGTTCTCGATGGCCACATCGGCCTTGTAGGTCAAATCGGCGGTGACAATGGTGCCGTTCTTGATGATCTTGGTCATGATGCTTTCCCTGTTCTGGCCGTGCGTCTTGGCGCGCCCGTGCCGGGTGGTCGGGGGGCGTGCCCCCCGGATTTCAAAGTCCTGTTCCCGCGCCGCTCACTCGACAATCTGGGCGGTTTCAAGCACCGCATGCAACAACACATCGGTGCCCGCCTGGGCCCATTCCTTGCTGATCTCTTCGGCCTCATTATGCGATAGCCCGTCGACGCAAGGACACATGATCATCGCCGTCGGCGCCACATCATTGATCCAGCAGGCATCGTGACCGGCACCCGAGACGATATCCATATGGCTGTAGCCCAGGGTCTCAGCCGCATCGCGCACCGCACTCACGCAGGCCTCGTCAAAGGCGGGCGGATCGAACTGGCCGACGATCTCGCAGGAAAACCCGACCCCGATCTCTTCGCACAGCTTCGGCGCCCGCTCCATCAACTCATCGACCATGCCGTTCAACTTGTCGAGAAGATGGGTGCGCATGTCGACGGTGAAGACCACCTTGCCGGGGATGATGTTGCGCGAGTTCGGATAGACATCCACATGGCCGATGGCGCCCACCGCATTGGGCTGGTTCTTCATCGCAATCTCATGCACCAGCTCGGTCACCAGAGCGAGGCCGCGACCGGCATTCTTGCGCATATGCATCGGCGTCGAACCGGTGTGGCTTTCCTTGCCGGTCACCGTGCATTCGATCCAGCGCAAACCCTGTCCATGGGTCACCACGCCGATATCCTTGCCTTCCGCCTCCAGGATCGGCCCCTGTTCAATGTGCAACTCGAACATCGCGTGCATCTTGCGCGCGCCCACGTCTTCGTCACCGACCCAACCGATGCGCTTCAACTCATCGCCAAAGCGAAGCCCCTCGGCATCGACCCGGTCATAGGCCCAGTCCTGGCTGTGCTTGCCGGCAAAAACACCCGAAGACAACATGGCAGGCGCAAAACGCGTGCCTTCCTCATTGGTCCAGTTGGTCAGCACGATCGGGTGCTTGGTCTTCACGCCCATGTCGTTCAGCGTGCGCAGCGCCTCGAGCCCACCAAGCACGCCGAGCACCCCATCATATTTCCCGCCCGTGGGCTGGGTGTCGAGATGAGAGCCCATATAGACCGGCAGCGCGTCGGGATCCTCGCCGGGCCTTGTGGCAAACATGTTGCCCATCGTGTCGACACCCATGGTGCAACCGGCCGCTTCGCACCATTCCTGGAACAGCGCGCGCCCCTCCCCATCGGCATCGGTCAAGGTCTGGCGGTTGTTGCCACCGGCAATACCCGGGCCGATCTCGGCCATCTCCATCAGGCTGTCCCACAAGCGATCAGGATTGATCCGCAAGTTTTTCCCGTGAGCCATCGGGCGTCTCCCTTGATTTGTCTTTTTTCAAAGCTAAGAAAAATTTGAACGTTTGGTCAATTTATTTGTTGGCCTCAGGCGAGGGTTTCCCACCCCTGGCGCCGATCAAACCCGGAACCGGCCCAATTTGCAGGCAGGTTGAGAACAGCATCGACAGCGCCGAGGTCCGGGTTGCAGATGCCGATCTGAATGGCGAACCTTTACCATTTCTGCCTGTGGTGAGCCGCAGTCGCAACAAAGGTATCATTGATGGCGGGCCGTCCCCCTCTCGGAAAACCGCTTCGCAAGTTCACCCCAACGGATGGTGTCGACCCCTTGCACCGGAAAGCAGCTTTCCAAGGGACCAGAGGTCGACGATGCACCGACAATCAAGCCGCGCCACCCGATAGAGGCCCGCCACTATCTCCCGCGCCAGGCTTGGGTGCGCGCCATGATCCCGCGTGACGCCACGAGGTGAAGGATCCGCGCCGCCGCATTGGTGTAGAAGATCATCATCCCCATGGCCGCCGCAGGCGCAATGTCGCCTGCGTCATCCATGTTCAGCACAGCGATGGAAGCGAGCGATGTCTTGGGGGAATAGAGAAACACCACCGCCGACACCGTGGTCATCGCATTGACGAAAAGATAGATCGAGATGTCGAGGATCGCGGGCAGGCTGACCGGCACCGTGACGCGGGTGAACAGCTTAAGCGTCGGCTGCTTGAGCGAGGCGGAGACCGCTTCGAACTCCCGGTCCATCTGCTGCAGTGCCGTCGTCGCGGTCAGGTGTGACACGGTGTAGAAATGGGTCACCGTACAGATCACCAGGATCGCCATGGTGCCATAGAGGAAATGCAGCGGGTTTTCCGGGTTGTTGAAGAAGAAGATGTAAGCCAGGCCCAGCACCATGCCGGGAATTGCCATGGGCAGCATGGCAAACATCTGAAACAGCATCCGCCCGGTTTTGAACCCGTTGGATTTCTCCACCAGATAGGCGCCGAAAAACACCACCGCCGTGCCGATCACGGCCGTCAGAAGCGCCATCTTGATCGAGTTGAAATAGGCCCCCCAACCACCGCCATCCATGCGGTCGAACTGGTAATTGTTCAGGCTGAAGCTGAGGTCATAGGGCCAGAATTTCACCAGTGCGGCGAATTGGCAGACCCCCAACATCCCGAGGATGAACACCGCGATCAGGCTGGAAAAGGCAAAGAGCGACCAGTCCTTGGCGGCGTGCGGCGTCGGCGCATGCGGCACCGAACGGGCCGAGAGAAGGGCGACCTGTTTGCTTTGCACGATCCGGTCGATGGCAAAGGCGACGATGGCCGGGATCACCAACACCACGGAGACCACCGCGCCCATCTCAAAGTTCTGCTGGCCGATCACCTGTTTGTAGATGTCGACCGCCAGCACGTTGAACTGCCCGCCGATCACCTTGGGCAGGCCGAAATCGGTGATCACCAGGTTGAAGACCACGAAGGCGGCCGACACGAGCCCGTAGCGCGCGCCGGGGATGGTGACGGTCCAGAAGGTGCGCCAGGGGCTGGCGCGCAGCACCACGGAGGCCTCGTAGAGCCGGGCATCGGAGATCGCGAGGGCGGTGGAGATGATCAGGAAGGCATGCGGGAAGGTGAAGAAGACCGAACCGATGACAATGCCGATCGGGCCATAGATCGAGGCCCCGAACAGCAACTCCTTCAGCATCCCCTGATTGCCGAAAAGATAGACCAGCGCGATGCCCGGCAGAAGTGACGGCACCAGAATCGGCGCCATCGCCACCAGCCGGAACAATCCTTTGAAGCGCATGCAGGACCGGTTCAGCGCATAAGCGAACCAGAAGGCCAGGGTGACGGTGATCACCGTGCTGATCAACGCGATGATAACCGAGTTCTTGATCGAATTCGACAGCGCCGGGGTGGAGAAATAGGCCTGGAAATTGCCAAGCCCGGTTGCCTTTTCGGGCCTCAGTTGCACCCGGCGGAAGGTGTTGCTGTCAAGCTCGGTCCAGTCGGTGCCTTCATTCAGGGTCGAGCCGACAAGAAAGCGCCCGCCGTCGACCGTGTTGCGAACCCGGTACATGACCGGGCTGCGGAAGCTGAAATCGGGGAAGAACTGGGTCACCCCAAGCCGCCCGTCGGAGCCCGCGATCAGATCACTGTCGCTGACCACGCCCATCTCGGCATTCATCGCCGCGAAACTCACCGGTTCGCTGAAATTCGCGCCGGTCTCATCGCTCACCTGCACTTCATAAGCGCCAAGGTTGAACGTGTAGGTCGAGAAGGATTTCGACAGCATCGCATAGAGCGGCAGCGCCATGGTGACGAGCAGATAAAGCCCGATCACGATCATCGAGCCGCGCATGATGATGTCGTCGCGTGAAAGCTTGCCGCGAATGGGTTTGCCGGAGGGAGGGGTCGGAACTGCGGCGTCGGTCATGCGGCGGCTGCCTCGCTCTGAGCGAAGGCCATCAGCCGGTTCCGGGGCAGTTCCACCATCATGTCCGCACCTTCTTCCAGCCCCAGCCGGCGCACGGCATTGATCGAGAAATCGGCGATCAGATCCTGACTGCCGAACAAGGCATTGCCGAGACGGCAGCGCCAGAAAGATCCGAGGAACTCCATCTCCTGCACCTTGACCTCAAGCGCATTGCTTTCGGTTTCGATCACATCCTCGCCGGAACGGGCGCCCGGCCCGTGGGGAATGATGTCATTTGGGCGGATCGCCGCAATGATCTCTGCTCCATCCGCAAGACCATGGGACAGGCTTGCCATGGCGGTTCCGCCGATCCGCACGGCTCCGTCGCCGCCCGAGGTCGCTGGGATCTGGTTCATTTCGCCGATGAAATCGGCCACGAAAAGCGATGTCGGTTCGCGATAGATTTCGGTCGGGCTGCCGACCTGTTCGATCACCCCATGGTTCATCACCACGATGCGGTCGGCCATGGCCAGCGCCTCTTCCTGATCATGGGTGACCATGACGGTGGTCACGCCGAGCTTGCGCTGCAATTCCTTGATCTCGTGTCGGAGATGCACCCGCACCTTGGCATCCAGCGCCGAAAGCGGCTCATCCAGCAGCAAGAGACCGGGGCTGGTGGCCAGCGCGCGGGCCAGCGCGATCCGCTGTTGCTGACCGCCCGAAAGCTGGGCGGGGTATTTCTTGCCCTGATCGGGCAGGCCCACCAGCGCCAGCAATTCGGCCACGCGCTCGGTGATTTCCGGTTTGGATTTGCCGGTGTTCTCAAGCCCATAGGCCACGTTGCGCTCGATGGTCAGGTTCGGGAACAGCGCGTAGGATTGAAAGACGATGCCGAAATCCCGGGCCGATGGCGGCAGGTTCGACACATCCTTGCCGGCCTGGGTGACACTGCCGCTTGATTGCAGATCAAGCCCGGCAATGGCGCGCAGCAAGGTTGTCTTGCCGCAGCCTGAGGGGCCGAGGAAACACACCAGCTCGCCTTCATTGATGGTCAGGGACACATCCTGAAGCGCCAGAAACTTGCCATAGTATTTCCAGACATTCTCGATTGTGAGATAGGGCTTGGGTCCATCGGTCACGGGCTGTCGATCCTTCTTGCGGCTGTGCACAGCGGCGCTATCGGGCGCATCGTAAGGCCCGGTCCTGGCAAACAAAGGGCGCACCCGATTGGGAGCGCCCCGCTTGTCGTAAGGTTACTTGGGGTCCGACTTGCCGTCGTAGCGGCCCTGCCATTCCTTCAGGATCGCAGCCCGGTTGTTGGCGGCGAATTCGAAATCATTCTCGATCATCTTGTCCAGCAGGTTCTCCGGGAAATGCTCGACCGGCTTGGCAACGCCCGGATAGGCGACAACCGCGTAACCGGTGTTGTACATCTCGTTGGCTTCCTTGGTGACGGTGAAATCGACCAACTTCTGCGCGGCTTCCAGGTTTGCGGTGCCCGCGACGATCGCGGTCGCTTCCATATCCCAGCCGACGCCCTCGGAAGGCACGATGATGTCAAGCGGCGCACCGGCGGCCTTGGACTTGGCGCCGCGGAAGGCGAAGGACACGCCGATGGTGGTTTCACCGGCAGCGGCCAGCTTGCACGGCGCCGAACCCGAATGGGTGTAACGCGCGATATTGCCGTGGAGCGCATCCATGAAGGCCCAGCCCTCTTCTTCTCCGAACATCTGCAGCCAGCTCGACACGTCGAGGAAGCCGGTGCCGGACGACGCCGGGTTCGGCATGACCACATGGCCCTTGTACTGGGCGTCGGTGAGGTCTTTCCAGGAGGTCGGGGGCGTCAGGCCGTTCTTTTCGGCTTCCACGGTGTTGTAGCAGACCGAGGCGACCCAGGCATCCATGCCGACCCAGGCCGGAGGGTTGTCCCCGTCGACGAATTTCGGATCCAGCGCCTCGACACCGGCGGGCGCATAGGCTTCCAGCATGCCTTCGGATTTCAGAAGCAGCAGCGAGGTTGCCGCCAGACCCCAGATCACATCCGCCTGCGGGTTGTCCCGCTCGGCCAGAAGTTTCGCGGTGATGACACCGGTGGAATCCCGCACCCAGTTGATCTTGATGTCGGGGTGGGAAGCGTTGAAGGTCTCGGCATAACGCGCGAGGTCTTCCGCTTCGACCGCAGTATAGACCGTCAGCTCGGTTTCCGCATAAGCGGCTGTCGCGAAAGCAAAAGCCGCGACGGTTCCAAGAATTTTCGTGAGAGGCTTTGAAGACATTGATTCTTCCCTGTTATTCATTCGACAGCGGTCTCTTGCGCGCTGGTTGTGACAGTTTCGCGAAATCACCGAACAAGCCAAATTGATATTTCTTCTGATACCATTGGGTGGGCTTATGGGTTAAACCCGAGGTTTCAAACAGAGCCTGACCCATAAGTTCCGCCTCTCCAGCACCTGGCCTCTCCTGGCCGGAGGGCCGAAAGTAAGGTCGGCAGCGCTCTGGTTCAGACCCGCGTCGCGGCAATCGCGCCGATCCCCAGGGCGACGATGGCCGCACCGATCAGCCGGTCGCGCCGCGGCCCTTCGCCGAACCACATCACCCCGATCAGCGCGGCGAAAATAACGGATGTTTCCCGCAAGGCCGACACCATTCCAAGGGGGGCGGACACTTTGGCATAGAGCACCAGCCCATAGGCGGCCGAGGAGACGATGCCGCCGAAGATGCCGATGGCGATCGACCGCGCGGGCATGGCACAGAGCCGGCCCCAGCGGGTCAGGAAGATATAGAGCACCACGAAGATCTCGGCGGTGAAGATCCAGCCGATATAGCCGCCGGGATTGCCCGAGACCCGGACCCCGATCCCATCGATGATCGAATAGGTCGCGATGGTCACCGCAACACCGATGGCGGCCACGAGGCCGGTCTTGGCCACCGTGCCGGTCACCGCCCGCCGGGCCAGAAGCAGGATCCCGAAGGAGACGGCGAGAATGCCGAGCCATGCGGTCAGCGGCAACATCTCATTGGCAAAAACCATCGCCCCGATGGCAATCAGGACTGGGGCAAAGCCGCGCGCCACGGGATAGACGATACTGAGATCGCCCGTACGATAGGCCAGGTTCAATAGCCAGTAATAACCCCAATGCACCACCGTTGTGCCGATCACATAGGGCAGCGCCGCCATAGCCGGCGCCCCGTAATGAACCGCCATGAACAGCCCCGGCACCACATGGCCGGCGGCCACAAGCCCGAGAATGACCGAACGGTCTCCCGCACCTTTGACGATGGCGTTCCAGAGGGCATGGAGGAAGGCCGCGAACAGCACGATGAGGAAGACATCAGAGCCCATGTGGTCTTCCCTTGCTTGCTCGTTTGCTCACGTTGTCCGGGTTCAACCCGGCTGGGACACGGGCGGAGCATTCATGCCCCGCACCTTGGGATCCTTATTGACCTAGCCCGGCCAGGGCAGCGAGTAGGTCTTGACGTTGGTGAAGAACTTCATCGCCTCGATGACCCCTTCCTTCACGCCATTGCCCGAATCCTTGATGCCCCCGAAAGGCGACATCTCGATCCGATACCCGGGCTGTTCCCAGATGTTGCAGGTGCCGACATTGAGCCCGTTGATATAGGCAATCGCCCGGTTCAGGTCGTTGGTGCAAACCCCCGACGACAGGCCGAACTCGGTGCCGTTGGAGATTGCCATCACCTCGTCGTCATTGTCGGGCACGCGGACGATCGGGATCACGGGGCCGAAGGTTTCCTCCATCACCAATTCGCTGTCATGGGGCACATGGTCGACCACGATGGGCGGCAGCAGGGCCCCCTGACGGCCCGGATGATAGAGCACTTTCGCGCCTTCCTTTTCCGCCTGCAGCACACGGTTTTCAAACACCTCGGCCGCCTGCGCATGAATCACGCAACCAAGCTCGGTTTCGGGATCCTGCGGATCGCCGAACTTGATCTTCTTCGCACGCTCCAGAACCATCGGCACGAAGGCATCGGCGACGCTCTCCTGCACCAGAATGCGCTTGATCGCGGTGCAGCGCTGGCCGGAATTGCCGGTGGCCCCCGCCACCGCGATGGCGGCGGCCTTTTCCAGATCGGCCTGGGAGAGATCATTGCAGATGATCAGCGGGTCGTTCCCGCCCAGTTCCAGCGCCTGACGTTTGTAGGCGCCTTTCTCGGCGATCAGCTTGCCCACCGGCACACCGCCGGTGAAGGTGATGATGTCGATATGCTCATTTGTGATCATCTCATCGCCAATGTCGCCCGGCAGGCCGGTGACGATCTGGAACATCTCGGGCGGCAGGCCCGCCTCATAGAGAATGTCGGCCAAAGTGATCGCGGTCAGGGGCGTCAGTTCCGTCGGTTTGCAGACCATGCAATTGTTCGTTGCAATCGACGGCGCGATCTTGTGGCTGACCATGTTCAGCGGGTGGTTGAACGGCGTGATCGCGCTGATCGCATTGACCGGCTCGCGCATGGTGTAGATCTTCCGCTCTTTCCCGTTGTGGGTCAGGTCGCAGGAAAAAATCTCGCCATCGTCCTTCATCGCCTCGGCGGCGGCGAACTGGAACACATCCTGGGCGCGCTTGGTCTCGTAGATCGCATGCTGGTGGCAGATGCCCAGTTCGAGGGTCAGCCATTTCGCCAGATAGTCGCGTTTCTCGCCGATCAGCTGGCCTGCCTTCTGCAGGATCTGGCTGCGCTCATAACGGCTCAGCTTCGGTGTGTAATTCGCGGCAATCTCGAAGGCGCGGGCGGCATGGTCCGCCTTGCCCGCAGGCACCGTGCCCACCACCTCTTCGGTGTAGGGGTAAAGCACCTCGACCACATCGTCGGTGAAGACCACCTCACCGCCGATGCGCATGCCCTCGCGGCGGATGTCGCCGCCCGTCGACCCGCTCATGCCGGGGCCTCTTCGAGCGCGGCGGCGGTGCAGGCGTAGAAGAAGGCATCAAAGTTGCGCAAGGTGGGCGCGCCCGGCAGGTCGATGACCCGGTTGACGATGAAGGGCACCTCTTGCTCGGTCAGCCCGCCATGCGACCGCAGCGGCTCGCCCAGGGCCGCCAGATCATGGCGGTCTTCCGACGTCCCGATGGTCATGTTCTCGGTCGAAACCATGGTCAGATCGCCGATCCGGTCGGCGGGCAGTTCGTATTTGGCGACCGCTTCTTCCTTGGTCAGAACCTCGAGCATCTCGGGCAGGGCGGCAACCTTGGCAATGATGTCGTCGCGATCCGCGCCTTCGGGTAGATAGGCCGTGGCGAAAGCCCCCAGCGCGCCGTGATGGACCACATACGGATCGGTGATCGGCAGGATCACGCGGGCCTGCGCCTCGCCCAGCCATTCGTCAAACAAATCCTGCATGTAGATCACCGCAGGGTCCTTTGTCTCCGGATCATGCTTCGGCTTCATCCCGTGGTCGGCGGTGACCACGATGGCCGCCCCCATCGCATCCAGCTCGCCCAGATAACGGTCGAACATCTCGTAGAAATCCTTCGCGCCCTTCTCGTCAGGCGCAAACTTGTGCTGGATGTAATCGGTGGTCGAGAGATACATGATGTCCGGCTTCCACTCGCGCAAAAGCTTCACGCCAGCTGCGAAAACGAACTCCGACAGCTCCGCCGAATAAACCTCCGGCACAGGCATGCCGAGCCAGTCGCTCGCATTGTCGATCCCGTGTTCGGCCTTCGTCGTCTCGCCAGACCGCTCCGACGAAAACGCCACCGCCCGATCCTCGTCGAATTTCAGACCCGCGCCCAGAAGCGCGCGCAGCTTGTCCTTCGCGGTCACCATCGCGACCCGCGCACCGGCCTCGTAGAACTTCGAAAAGATCGTTGGCGCGCGCAGGAAGCGCACATCGTTCATCATCACCTCTTCGCCGGTCTCGGGATCATAGAGAAAGTTGCCGCAGATCCCGTGCACGCTGGGCGGACGCCCGGTGGCGATCGACAGGTTATTTGGGTTGGTGAAGGACGGGATCACCGAATGGGCCAGCCGGTCGGTGCCGGTTTCGCGCATCTTCTTGAGGTTCGGCATCAGCCCTTCGGCAATGGCCACGTCGAGATATTCCGGCTCGCACCCATCGAGACAGATGGCGATGGCACAGGTTTTCGGGGCGGCATAGCTGCGCTCGTTGGCAGTGACGTTTTGCATGGGTGTTTCCTTATGCAGCAAGTTTCTTGCGTTCTTCGAGGGCCGCGCGCGGCGGGGCGGCAGAGGTGACGCCCATCTCGGCCAGCACCTCGCGGGCCGCCTCAACCACGCGGGTCATGATCGTTTCATCCATCCGGCCAATACAGCCGATGCGGAAGCTGTCCACCACCGTCAATTTGCCGGGATAGATGATGAAACCACGGGATTTCAAACCTTCGTAGAAGGCGCTGAAATCGAATTTCGGATCTGCGGGACAGAAAAAGGTCACGATGATCGGGCTCAGCCAGCGATCCGCCAGAAGCGTCTCGAACCCCAGGGCGCGCATCCCCGAAATCATGACGTCACGGTTCTTTTCATAGCGCGCGCCACGGCCCGCCACACCGCCTTCGGCTTTGTGGGTTTCCAGCGCTTCGATAAAGGCGGCGACCACATGGGTCGGCGGGGTGAAGCGCCACTGGCCGGTCTTTTCCATCGTCGCCCACTGCGCATGCAGATCGAGCGACAGGGAATGGCAATTCCCCTTCGCCGCCTCCAATTCCTCGGTCTTGGCGATCACGAAACCGAAGCCCGGCACGCCCTCGATACATTTGTTCGCCGAGGACACCATCGCCGTGTAGTTCACCTTCGCCGCGTCCAGTTCCACCGCGCCAAAGGCCGACATCGAATCGATCAGCACCTTGCGGCCCGCCGCATGGGCCGCGTCTGCCAGTTCCTCCACCGGGTTCAGGATGCCCGAGGAGGTTTCGCAATGGATGATCAGTACATGGGTGATCGCCGGATCCGCGGCCAGAATCGCGCTCACCTCCTCGCCACGCGGCGGCAGGTAATCGCCCTTGTCGAGCAGGTGATGGGCACGACCGAGATAGTCCATCGTCTGCGCCGCCCGCAGCCCGTAAGCCCCGTTGGCCAGCACCAGAACCTTGCCATCCCTGGGCACGAAACTGCCCAGCATCGCCTCCACGCAATAGGAGCCGGAGCCCTGGATCGGCACGCAATCATAGGCGCTGCGCTCCTCACCCAGAAGGTCCAGCAACATATCGCGCATCTTCCGCGTCATGGCCCGGAAATCCCCGTCCCAGGAGCCCCAATCCTTCAGCATCGCCTGCTTGACCGCATAGGAGGTGGTCAGCGGTCCCGGGGTCAGCAGAAACGGTTCACCAAGACGGGGATCCTCGATTTTTCCTGAGTTGCCGTTCATCGCCGTCTCCTCCGTCACGGGCATGGTCTGCCCCCTAGATAGTGACAAAAGTTTCATTTGAAAAATTGCTATTTTAGATGGTACCAAAAGCCTGACCTATGGGTCGGGGCACACAACAACCCGGGAAAGGGTATTCGTGAATTACAATCAGTTGCGTGCGTTTCACTATGTGGCCATGACAGGCGGATTTTCCCGCGCCGCCGAGGTGTTGTCCCTGACCCAGCCGGCGGTGTCGGAACAGGTGCGAAAGCTGGAAACCGAACATGACGTGCTGCTCTTCAACCGCGACCGCAAACAGATCACTCTGACACCGCTCGCCGAAAAGCTGCTGCTCTACACCAAGCAATTCTTTGAAATCGAAGACAGTATCGACGATTTCCTGACCGAAAACCGCGCCGCGCCCACCGGACATTTGCGCATCATGGTCGACAGCGCCTTTCACCTGTCCGAACGCCTGCGGCGCTTTCGCATTCGCCATCCCGGCATCGCAATCTCGGTCTCGACGGGAAACAGCGACGAGATATTGGCGCGTCTGCGCAGCTATGATGCCGAGATCGGCGTGGTTGGCATTCAGGATCCCGGATCGGACATGCATGTGGAGAACCTTGGCACTTCTCCGATCATCGCCGTCATGGCCAAGTCGTTTCTGGAACGCCGGCTTGAGCGTTTGCGCCTGGATGACCTTCACGCCCACCCCCTGGTCTTTCGCGAAGCCGGATCCAAGACCCGCCAGAAGCTTGAAGAGGAAGGGTTGCGCCAGGGCATCCGGTTCGACCCTGTCGCGGTTGTTGAAGGGCGCGAAGCGATGTTGGAGATTGTCGCCTCGGGTGTGGGTTTGGGTTTTGTATCGCAGGTCGAAGCGGGGCATGACCCCCGCCTTGTCCAGATCCCGATCGAAGGGGCGGATTTGTCCATGTCGGAAAGCCTTGTCCATCTGAAACAGCGCGCCGACCGTCGCAGCATTGCAGCCTTTATGCGCTGTTAGCAACTGTATTCTTTAGTCAGGTTGAGCGGTCCATTTCTGGCGAGTTTTGCACAAGGCATTTGCGAGTATGACGAGCTTGCGGGCTACAGCCGTGATGACTTTCCGATCGCGCCAAGCGTGACGCACAACTGAAGCCTGAGGTCGAGCGTGTCTTTGAGGAAAGCCTGAGCGTCTATGGCGTGCGGAAAGTTTGGCACCAGATGCGACGGGAAGGATTTGATATAGCCCGCTGCACAGTTGCCAGACTGATGAAAGACATTGGCATCGAAGGTATCGTGCGTGGCAAGAAGCCAAAGACAACGATCCCCGACAAGGCGTTGCCCTGTCCGTTGGACAAGGTGAACCGCCAGTTCCACGCATCCGCACCGAATGTGCTCTGGGTCAGCGATTTCACCTATGTCGCGACATGGCAGGGGTTCGTGTATGTGGCCTTCGTCATCGACGTCTTCGCCCGTCGTATCGTTGGGTGGCGCGTCAGTCGCTCGGCCACGGCTGGATTTGTCCTCGACGCTTTGGAACAAGCGATCCATCAACGTAGGCCCGCACAGGGTCAACTGGTGCATCACTCGGATCGCGGGTCGCAATACCTGTCGATCAAGTACACCGAACGGCTGGCCGAGGCGAAAATCGCCCCGTCTGTTGGCAGCGTTGGGGACTCCTATGACAACGCACTAGCCGAAACGATCAACGGGTTGTTCAAAGCAGAGGTCATTCACCGGCGCGGTCCCTGGCGCGGTTTCGGTGTAGTGGAATACGCGACATTGGAATGGGTGGACTGGTTCAACAATCGCCGCCTGCTGGAGCCAATCGGAAACACCCCGCCAGCAGAAGCGGAGGCGAACTTCTACGCAGCTCTGGAAAGATCAGATATGGCCGCGTAACTAAAACAAATCAGCCTCCGGCAAACCCGGCGCGGTTCAGGGATGACAATGAAGGCACCCGGAATTGGCGTTCTGTCTGGCACCATAGTCGGTATCATCGTGGCCGAGTGGCTGGGAAACTTCGACGACCCAGCTTACTACTCTGTCGTGGCCTTTGGCGGGCTCGCAGGATCAATCGTATCTACTCGCCTTTTCCGCCGGAAAACCAAGTCAGACGAATAAGGTGATGGATTGCGGAAGCGGACACGGCGCACTCCGAATGCTGGTCGCCCTTCGGACGATCGGGAAGGGCCGTATGGCCTGACCTCAGCTAAACCGTTCCGGCCCGGCCCATTGCGCCATCGAATAGCGATCCCCATGGGCCCAGCCCACCGGCAGCACCTCTTCGATCCGCGCCAAATCCTCGGCACTCAGATCCAGCGCACCGCCCTTCGCCACCTCTTCCAGATGGGTGATCTTGCGGGTGCCCGGAATGGCATGAACATGCTCACCCCGATGCAGCACCCAGGCGATGGCCAGCGTTGCCGCCGCAACCCCCATGTCCGCCGCCAGCGCCCGGAACCGCGCATTATAGGCCAGGTTCGCCCTCAGATTCGGCTCCATGAAGCGCGGATTGCCCGCCAGAAACGGCAGCGCGGCCACCGCGTCGGGCCCATGGGGGCGGTCGGTGAGCAAGGCGCGGCCCATCGGCGAAAACGCCACCAGTGCGGCACCAAGTTCGGCACAGGTCTGAACCAGTCCAAGTTCCGGCGCGCGGGTCGAAAGCGAATATTCCGATTGCACCGCCGCCACCGGATGCACCGCATGGGCCCGGCGCAGCGATGAGGGTGCGATCTCGGAAAACCCGATGGCCTTGACCTTCCCCGCCTTTACGAACCCCGCCATGGTCTCCGTCACCGCCTCGATCTCGTGGCGGGTGTCGCGGCGATGCAGGTAATAGAGGTCAATCGCCTCCACGCCGAGCCGTGACAGGCTGGCATCCAGCGCTTCGGTCAGATGATCGGGCGCATTGTTGAACCGGTGCTCCGGGTCGCGGGTAATGCCCACCTTGGTGGCGATGGTGAAGGGATTTTCACCCTTGTGCGCCCGCAGCCACGCCCCGATCACGTTTTCCGACCGCCCCATGCCATAGACATTCGACGTATCGATATGGGTGATGCCCAGATCGACACAGGCATCCAGCACCCGCGCGCTCTCACCGTCATCGGCGGGACCATAGAAATCGGTAAAGGACATGGCCCCATACCCAACCGCACTGACCAGAGGGCCGTCCTGGCCCAGTTTGCGCTGCTTCATATTCTGTCTGCTCCTCGTGCCATCTCCCCTCTCTACCCGATCCAGCCGAGATCTGAAATCCGCCCGGCTCACAAGGCGCGCTTCAACAGACCCAGATAATCCTCGGCCGAAGCGGGTCTCGGATTGCTGGCCGACAGATGATCCTCGGCGGCCCGCGCGGCAATCTCGGGAAGTTGATCCCCCTTCACACCAAGGGAACCAAGCCGATCCGGCAGGCCGATCCTCGCCACAAGATTGGAAACAAAATCACCCAAAGGCACCTTTCCCGCCCCCATCGCCTCCCCCAACTCGGCAATCGCCTCCCCGGCGTGAGCCTCATTGAACCACAGCACATGGGGCAGCAGGATCCCGATCAGCGTGCCATGATGCAGATGCAATTCCCCCAGCGGATTGGCCATGGCATGAGCCGCCCCCAGCGATTTCTGCAAGCACATGCCCCCCATCAGCGCCGCCATCATCATTTCCCACCGCGCCTCCCGGTTCTGGCCTTCGGCTACAGCGACCGGCAACCAGCGCGCCGCCCGCGCCGCCGCATCCCGGGCGATGGCGGCGGCAGGCGGGTTCACCCAGGTGCTGCAATAGGTCTCGACCCCATGGCTCAGCGCATCGATCCCCGTGGCCGCAGTCAGACGCGGCGGCAGTGACAGGGTCAGCTCGGGATCGCAGATCACCGCATCGGCCACCATGTTCAGGCTGACCGCCGCCGATTTCCGCCCGTCCAAAAGCGTCATGACGCAAGCACGCCCCACCTCGGCCCCGGTGCCGGCGGCAGTGGGAATGGCGATTTGCGGCGCGACCGGGCCGATCGCCTCCATCCCCGCCGTCTTGACATTGTAATCGGCCAGCTCGCCGCCATGGCTGGCAAGCAGCGCCACCGCTTTGGCCAGATCGATGGGCGAACCGCCCCCCAGCGCGATCACCCCATCGCACCCCCTGCCCCGCCAAAGCTCCATACAGTCGAGCAGCGATTGCTCGGTCGGGTTCTCGGTCGTGCCGTCATAGACAACCGGGTCATGGGGTCTCACCGCATCGAGAACCCGCTGCAGGATCCCGGCCTCCGCCACGCCCTCGTCGGTCGCCAAAAGCGGACGCGTCATCCCGAGACGATCGATCTCCCCGGCCAGCCCCGCCACCGCGCCGAAATCGAACAGAATGCGCGACAGATACTGGATCAGCGGCATCTACTCGACCTCTTAGTAGATATGCTTGGTCTCGAGGAAATCATTCAACGCCTCGATCCCGTGCAACCGCCCGACGCCGCTTTCGCCATAGCCGCCGGTCTCCACCTCGGCCAAGAGCCGGTTATGGGCATTCAGCCAGACCGTGCCGAATTTCAGCTTGCGCCCCATCCGCATCGCAACCCCCAGATCGCGTGTATAGACCGAGGCCGCCAGGCCGAACCGCGTGGCATTGGCCTTGGCCAGCGCCTCACCCTCATCGGCAAAACGCTCCAACGACATGATCGGGCCGAACAATTCCCTCTGAACCAGATCATGGGTGACATCCTCGATCTCGAACAGGCTGGGGGTAACGAAGCACCCCGCGCTCAACTCCGGCCCGCCCGCATCGCAGCGCACCACCATCGCCGTCTCCGCCTCGGCCCGTGCGATGATGTCCAATAGCCGCGCCTGATTGTGCCGGTCGATCACCGGCCCCAGTTCCACACCCGGCGCACTGGCCGCGCCCACCTTCACGGATCGATAGGCGTCGGCCAAACGCGATTTCATTTCGTCATAGACCGCGTCCTGCACCAGGACCCGGCTGACACAGGTGCACATCTGCCCATTCAGCGCCAGCGACCCGCGCCGGATCTCGGCCAAAGCCTTGTCCAGATCGGCATCCGCGAAAACCACCGCCGGCGCCTTGCCACCCAACTCTAGCGAGACTGTCTTGATCGTCTCCGAAGCATTGGCCATGACCTGCTTGCCGGTGCGCGACGAGCCGGTGAAAGAAATCACGTCGACCTCCGGATGGGTCGTCAGAACCGTGCCCACCTCGACCCCGAACTCGTTCACCGAATTGATCACGCCCCTGGGCAGGCTCGCGACCGCATCGAAACAGGCCATCACGGCGGCATTGGTGAGCGGCGTCTGCGGCGCGGGCTTCACCACCACGGTACAACCCGCCGCGAGTGCTGGCGCGACCGACCGAACCAACAGCGTCACCGGCGCATTCCAGGGCACGATCACCGACACCACGCCTGCCGCCTCGCGGGTCATCAGGCTCATCTTGCCCGGCCCGGATTCAAAGTTTCACCCGAAGACATTGCGCGCCACCCCGGCATAGTACCGCGCCTCGCCAAACCCGACGGCCACCTCATGGGCAGCCTGCCCCAGCACCTTGCCATTCTCGCGCGCCATCAATGCGGCGATCTCATCCTTCCGGCTTTCCAACACATCGGCAAAATCCAACAGCACCTGCGCCCGCGCCCTCGGATCCTCTGCCCAATGGCTGGTCTCGAAAGCCCCCCGAGACGCCATCACCGCCTGTTCTGCCAAGGCGGCAGAGCCAAGCGGCGCATTCCCAATGACACTGCCATCGCTGGGGTTTAGACTGTCGGCAAACCCGTTCGGCGCTTCACCGACCCAGCCCCCGTCGATATAGTGATATCCCTTCTCGGCTGACATCCCCTCTCCTTTCAACGCGCGCCAATGGCATGTTTCAGGATCGCCCCGGGCGCGGCATCCCCCTCCGATCCGGTCCAAGCAACAAACGTGTCGGGACGCACCAGAACCATCTCGGCCCCATAGGCCCCGGCCAGTTCCGCCTCCGCCAGATGAACCTGCACAAAGGGCAGGTCCAGATCCGCCGCAGCCGCATCGAACCCCGCCGCAGGTGCCGCCCCAAAATTCAAAAGCGTGAACCCGTCACCCAGATGATCCCAGATCTCCCCGCCCCCCGGCAAGGGGCGCGGCGCCAGATGGTGCCCCGGGCGCGCGGTGAACGCGTGAACCCCAACCGCCCCCGACACCGCCCCCGGCGCACCAAACACGATGGGCGAGCCTTCATAATGGGGCAGGAATTGCGTCACATCCGCATCCTCCCCCTCGGCCCGCCGCCGCCATGCCGCCTCGAAATCCGCCAGATCCCGCTCCGGCGCAAACCGCGCCATGAAGCCGCGAAAATCCTCGATCATCCGGCCAATGAAATCCCGCGACACCGAGCGGAAGACCGGATGGCGCTCCGCCGAATAACTCTCAAGCAGCGCCTCATTGCCCCAGCCCTGCAGCTTCGCGGCCAGTTTCCAAATCAGATTGCGCGCATCCTCGAACCCGGTGTTCACCCCATAACCGCCGTAGGGCGGATGGCTGTGGGCCGCATCCCCGGCGATAAACACCCGCCCCGCGCGATAACACTCCGCATGGCTGATACGCAGATCCCAGAACCCGATATGCTCGAAACGCAACTGGAATTCCGCACCCACCATCTCATGCAAATGTCTGCGGAAATAGTTCTCCCCCTCCGCCCGTCCGGAACCGACGCATGATAGAAATAGCCGCCGTCGAGATCGATCCGCCCCAGAAACTGCCAATAGCCCTCCATCTCCGGGTTCATCACATTGAAGATCGACTTGCCCGGAAACCGCTCCAGCAAGCGATCCAACTCGGGCGAGCGAAACACCAACAGCGCCATGCGCGGCCCCTGATGATCCATCTCCTGCCCAATGCCCGCCAGATCGCGTACAAGCGACCGCGCCCCGTCACAGCCGACCACATAATCCGCCGTCAGAGAATGCACCCCGCCCGCACGCTCCACCTCAAGCACGACGCCATCCGCCCCCGTCCGCATCCCGATGACCCGGGCGCCGGTGCGAAAATCGATCTGATCCAACTCCCCTGCCCGCGCCCGCAACACCTCTTCCGTGCGATATTGCGGCAAACGCTCATTCAACGCGTGGTAATAGTCCCCGACCTTCGAGCGCTGGAACCAGTCATAGCTGTAGTCGCTCAACAGCGTGCCATAGGTCACCAGCCCCGCATTGCCAAACGCGCGCGGAATCGGCGTCGCAGCACGGATCGCCTCGGTCACCCCCCAGGCGCGAAAATGCTCACCACTGCGCTGGGTAAGGTTCTGCCCCTTGGGAATGCGGTGCAGTGTGGTGCCCCGCTCCAACACCACAGAGTTGACGCCGCGCAACGCCAAATCAATCGCCAGCGCCAGGCCGACCGGGCCACCGCCCACGATGGCAACCGGCGCGTCAGCCAAGGGCTTTCATCCGATGGTGGTCAAATCTGCTCTGACAAATCCCCATGGCTCCCCCTGATCATAAGGGAAGCTTGCCCGCAATCGCGCCACACGACAACGTTCATTGCGCCCGATGCGCCCTGCTGGACGCACGGCTCACCGCTCCACCCCCTGCCGAAAGGCTCGCGGCGAAACCCCGGTCGCACGCCGGAACACCCGACTGAAATAGGCCGGGTCGTCATAGCCCAGCTGATAGGCAATCTCGGAAATCTTCAGGTTCGTAAAAGCCAAGTTTCTCCGCGCCTGCAGGACCACATGAGCCTCGATGGCCGCCGAGGCCGATTGCCCGGTTGCGGCCCGCATCACCCGGCTCAGATGGGTCGGCGTCACCCCCAGAAGCTCCGCATAGTCCGACACCCCCAGATGCCTCAGCCCATGCTCTTCCAAAAGTGCATCGAACCGTGCTTTCAACCCGCTGTCCTGCGCCTCTTGCGGCTTCTCCTCCGCGGCGATTTGTCGGGCCACCAGACCCAACAGCACCCCGGACAGCGCCCGCAGCACATGGGCCCGCGCATAGCTCTGTCCGGCAAATTCGGCAAAGATCATCCTGACGATCTCCCGGGCGGCGCCTCCATTGCCGGTAATTCTTGGTGTCCTCAGCAGGGGCCGCAACCCCTCGCTTTCCAGACCCCCCTGTTCGACAATCTCGCTCGCAAGGGTCACGACCCAGCCCCGGGTGCCGGGAATGAAGCGAAACCCATGCACCACCCCGGCGGGCAGATTGACCATCGCACCTGCCTCCAGAAGATGGCCGTCTTCCTCCACAACCGCATGCCCGCCGCCGCTTTCGATCAGCAGAACCTGATGCAGGTGTTTGTGTCGATGGGGGCGAAATTCCCAGGCATGGATCCGCGACCGCGCCTCGATGGTTTCGCAATGCACGACATCGGGGAAACCGCTCCGCTCGCCATAGAGATTGTAATTCTTGATGCCCGCCATGTTCGATAAGTACCAGAAAATCGCAGATCCATCCATTCCTTTCCGGCCCCCATATGCTCTGATGGACCATCTTTTGTGAGAGAGGCGCATCATGAACATGAAAACCCAGGTCGGGATCATCGGCGGCGGCCCTTCAGGTCTGATGCTGAGCCAATTGCTGCATCTCAAAGGCATCGACACGATTGTTCTGTAGAAACACAGCCGCGACTATGTGTTGGGGCGCATTCGCGCAGGCGTGCTG
>JAOXSD010000360.1 GCA_025800205.1 Silicimonas sp.
GGCAAGTTGGAATATTTGGGACACTTAAATACTCCCGCGTTTGAATTTTCAGATTGAACCGCCTTCAACCATGAAATTGCCGGCCGTACACATAGCGGCATCATCGGAGGCTAGGAACAAAACCATACGCGAAACGTAAACTGGATCAATCGGATCTGGCAGGCATTGACGGTCAACTTGTTTGGCCAAAGCTTCGGGAGTAACCCACAAGTTTTTCTGGCGCTCGGTCATGATCCAGCCCGGCACCACGGTGTTCACCCGGATCCGGTGACCGCCCAGATCGCGCGCCATGGTCCGGGTCAGCCCGTGCACGGCGGCCTTGGCGGTGGTATAGGCCGGGAACCCGCCGCCGGCTTCCCACCAGGAATTCGACCCCATGTTGATGATCGCGCCGCCACCGCCTGCGATCATGCCGGGTGCGACCGCCTGGATGGCAAAGAACATGTGCCGCAGATTGGTGTTCTGGCGTTCGTCCCAATACTCGGCGGTCACTTCGCGCCAGTCGTGGCGGTCGTCGCGGGCGGCGTTGTTCACCAGCACCTGGGCCGGACCGATCTTGTCCTTCAGCGCCGCAAGTGCGGCCTGCATGCCGGCGATGTCGCGCAGATCGCAGAGCTCATACGCCGCGCCGGTCTCAGATGCGAGCGCCTGAGAGCTGGCCTCGTCCCGGTCAAGAAACCCGACCCGTGCCCCTTGGGCGGCAAAGGCCCGCACGATCTCGGCGCCGATCCCCTGGGCGCCGCCCGAAATCACGACAGACTTGCCCTTGAGGCTCGGATATGTGGCGAAATCCTTCACGGCGATCCTCCTTTCACCCTTTCAAAAATACGCAATTCCTCAGCCGCCAAACCGCACCTGCGGCAGGCCTTTGACCCCGAGGCCGGTCACGGCGAAGAGCGACCCGGCCTCCGGTTGGGCGCGGCCTTCGGTCAATCCGACGCCGAGCGATGTGACATAGAGCACGTCGAGGTTTTCCCCGCCCCACATGGGCCGCGAGGGCCGTTCGACGGGCATCTCGACTTCCATCAGCAGTTCGCCCTCGGGCGAAATCCGGTAGAGCGCCCAACCGTCGATCCCGGCCTGCCAGTAGCAGCCGTCGGCATCCACCGTGCCGCCATCGGGGCGGCCTGCGACGGCGTTGGTGTCGAAGAACACTTCCGGCTCGCCGGGCGTGCCGGTGCCGGGGTCATAGTCGGCGCGCCAGATGGTGCGGACGCCCTTGTTGCTGTCAGAAAAATACATGGTGCGGCCATCGGGGGAAAAAGCGAGCCCATTGGTGGTGTAGATGCCACTGCGCCACGGGCGGACGCTCAGGTCTGTGTCGAGGCAGTAGAAGGTGCCCAAAGCCTCCGGCGTGCCGCCGTCCTTCATTGTGCCGGCCCAGAAGCGGCCGCGGCTGTCGGTGGTGCCGTCGTTGAAGCGGCTGTCCGTGAGATGCGCCTCGGGATCAAAGATCGGCCGGCGGGCGCCGGTCTCGGGGTCGAAGAACCAGAAGCCGGATTTGGTGGCCAGCACCAGACCGCCTGCTTCGCGCAGCGCGAGGCAGCCCACCGGTTCGCCATAGTCGATGGTGTGGTTGATGCCGGTGGCCGGGTCGTAGCGGTAGATCAGGCCTGCGGGAATATCGACCCACCAGAGCACCTGGGCGTGGTCGTCCCAGACCGCCCCTTCGCCCACCTGGCTCCGGGTGGGGGCGACGCATTCGATCTGCATGGGGCTCTCCTCAGTTGATTTCCGGCTCGGGCACTTTGCCGCCGAAATCCGTGCGCAGGAAGTCGAAATCGCAGCCCTTGTCGGCCTGTTCAATATGTTTCGAGAACATATGGCCATAGCCCCGTTCATAGCGCGGTGGTGGTGGTGTCCAGGCGGCGCGGCGGGTGTCGAGCTCTTCGTCCGATACATCCAGATGCAACCGGCGGTTCGGCACATCGAGTTCGATCATGTCGCCGGTATTCACCAGCGCCAGCGGGCCACCGATGAAGGCTTCGGGCGCCACATGGAGGATGCAGGCCCCATAGGAGGTGCCGGACATGCGCGCGTCCGACAGGCGCACCATGTCGCGATGGCCGTCTTTCAAAAGCGCCTTTGGCATCGGGATCATGCCCCATTCGGGCATTCCGGGCCCCCCTTGCGGACCTGCATTACGCAGGATCAGCACATGGTCGGGGGTCATCGGATAGGTTTCGTCGTTGATGATGTCTTTCAACTCGGCGTAGCTGTCAGCGACGATGGCAGGCCCGCGATGGGTCTGGAATTTCGGATCCATGGCCGCCGGTTTGATGACCGCTCCGTCGGGGGCGAGATTGCCGCGCAGGACGGCCAGCGAGCCTTCGTGATAGACCGGGTTGGTGAGCGGGCGGATCACGTCGTCATTGTAGTTCGTGGCACCTTCGATGCTTTCGCCCAGGCTCTTGCCGGTGACGGTGGTCACAGAGAGGTCGAGCGCATCACCCAGTTCCGCCATCAGGGCCGGCAGACCGCCGGCATAATAGAAATCCTCCATCAGGTAGGTGCTGCCCGAGGGGCGGATATTGGCGATCACCGGCACCTCGCGGCCCACCGCATCGAGATCATCGAGCCCCCAGTCGACGCCCGCGCGGCGCGCCATGGCGATCAGGTGAATGATCGCGTTGGTAGAACAGCCCGTCGCCATGGCCACCACCGAGGCGTTGCGGGTGGCCGCAGGGGTGATGATCTTCTCGGGCGTGAGGTCGTCCCAGACCATATCGACAATTCGCCGCCCGCAGGCCGCAGCCATGCGTTTGTGGCTGGCGTCGGGGGCGGGGATGGACGACGCGCCGGGGAGCGTCAGGCCGAAGCCTTCGGCGATTGACATCATGGTGGATGCCGTGCCCATGGTCATGCAGGTGCCATAGCTGCGCGCGATGCCGCCCTGCACACCGTCCCATTGCTCTTTCCCGATGGTGCCCGCGCGGCGTTCGTCCCAATATTTCCACACATCCGTGCCCGAGCCGAGTTTCTCGCCCGCGTAATTGCCCCTGAGCATCGCGCCTGCGGGCAGGAAGATAAAGGGAATGCCCATGGAAATGGCCCCCATGACGAGAGCGGGGGTGGACTTGTCGCAGCCGCCCAAGAGCACCGCGCCGTCGACCGGATGGGAGCGGAGCGTCTCCTCCACCTCCATCGCGCCCATGTTGCGATAGAGCATGGAGGTGGGTTTGAGGAATTGTTCCGAGAAATCGTGCACCGGCAGTTCGGCAGGCATGCCGCCCGCTTGCAGGATCCCGCGTTTGACCCATTCCGCCCGGTCGCGCAGATGGTGGTGACAGGGCGAGAGATC
>JAOXSD010000366.1 GCA_025800205.1 Silicimonas sp.
CTTCGCGCTGGGTCAGGTAGCGCGCGGGCATGTCGGAGACGTGGATCGAGTTGTAGCAGAGCCCTTCCATCACGGCGGCCGCGAGCGGCACCTCGATCCGGTCGCCGAGACCTGTGACCTGGCGGGCTTGCAGGGCGAGCACCGTGCCGAGGCGGCGATTTGCGAGGCATAGGCGGAGGCGAGCGGCAGGGGTGAAAAGGAGGGGTTGAGCCCCATCAGCACCCGGTTCAGCCCCATGTCGGTGAAGACGCCGGAGCTGGCGGCGACGATGCTTTCAAAGGCGCGCAATTCGCGGCGTTCTTCGTCATCCGAGGCAACGCCGGGCACGGAAATGGTAATGAGTTCAGGGCGTTCAGCGCAAAGGGCTTCGAAATCCACGCCCAGGGCGGCCAGTTTGCCGGGGCGGAAGTTCTCGACCAGAATGTCCGCTTCGGCGCAGAGTGCGCGCGCCTGATCCAGCCCTTCAGGGGTTTTCAGATCCAATTCGACAATCGCCTTGTTGCGGTTGAGCGTCGCATTGGCGGGGCTGTCCCACATCGCACCGCCGGGCGGGTCGATATGGACCACGGTCGCACCCAGATCGCCCAGCAACATGGCCACGGCAGGCCCGGCAATATACTGGCCGAAATCGACCACTTTCACCCCGGTCAGGGGCAGGTTCGAGAAGGTTTTGCGCATGTCACAACTCCGGGGAAATGCGGCTGGGCTTATTGGTCCGCGAGGATCCAGGCGGCGGCTTTTTCTGCGATCATCAGGGTGGGCGAATTGGTGTTGCCGGAGGTGATCTCGGGCATGACCGAGGCGTCGACCACGCGCAGGCCGGTCATCCCCTTCATCCGCAGATGCGGGTCGAGCGGTGCGGTGTCGTCCTCGGCGCGCCCCATCTTCACGGTGCCGACGGGATGGAAGATGGTCGAGGCGATGTCGCCCGCCAGCCGCGCCAGTTCTTCGTCGCTCTGGTACTGGGTGCCGGGTTTGTATTCCTCGGGCGCATAGGCGGCCATCGCGGGCTGCGCCATGATCTCGCGCACCTGGCGCAGGCTGTCGGCGGCGACTTTGCGGTCGTCGTCGGTATCGAGGTAGTTGGGCGAGATTTTCGGTGCATCGCGGAAATTGTTCGATCCGATCCGCACATGGCCGCGGCTGGTGGGGTTCAGGTTGCAGACGCTGACCGTCATCGCCGGGAAATCATGCAGGTCTTCGCCGAAAGCCTCGAGGCTCAGGGGCTGGACGTGATATTCGAGGTTCGCATGGGGGCGCGACGGGTCGGACCGGGTGAAGGCGCCCAGCTGGCTCGGTGACATGCTCATCGGCCCTGAGCGTTTGAACATGTATTCCAGCCCGATCTTGGCCTTGCCGATCATGGAATTGGCGAGCGTGTTCAGGGTTTGGGTGCCCTTGACCTTGAAGACGGCGCGGATCTGGAGGTGGTCCTGGAGGTTTTCGCCCACATGGGGGGCATCCATCACCACATCGATCCCGTGCTCTTGCAGCAACGCCGCAGGGCCGACGCCGGAGAGTTGCAGGATCGCGGGGGAGTTGACGGCCCCTGCCGACAGGACGACTTCGCGTCGGGCCTTGGCGGTGACCGACGTACCCTTGCGGTTGACCCGCGCACCGGTGCAGCGCAGCTGGCCGTCATCGCCGCGTTCGAAGAGCAGCTTTTCCGCCTGGGCCTCGGTCCAGATCGTCAGGTTCGCGCGGGATTTCGCCGGGCGCAGAAACGCCTTCGACGTGTTCCAGCGCCAGCCCGAGCGCTGATTGACGTCGAAATAGCCGACGCCTGCATTGTCGCCTGCGTTGAAATCATCGGTTTTCTCGATGCCGGTCTCGACGGCGGCGTCGGCGAAACTGTCCAGCACCTCCCAGTTCAGCCGCTGCTTTTCGATCCGCCATTCGCCGCCGGACCCGTGCATGTCGGAAAACCGCTCATTGTCGCCGGTCACCGGGTCGGCGCCATCGTCCAGTTTGTAATGGTCTTCGTGGGCCTTGAAATCGGTCAGCGAATTTTCCCAGTTCCAGGCCGCCTCGCCGGTCAGTTCCGCCCAATTGTCATAGTCGCGGGCCTGGCCGCGCATGTAGATCATGCCGTTGATCGAGGAACAGCCGCCCAGGGTCTTGCCGCGCGGATAGATCAGGCTGCGCCCGTTAAGGCCCCTATCGGCCTCGGTTCTATACATCCAGTCGGCGCGGGGATTGCCGATGCAATAGAGATAGCCGACGGGAATGTGGATCCAGGGATAGGTGTCGGGCTTGCCGGCTTCGAGAAGCAGCACCCGGTTGGCCGGATCGGCGCTGAGCCGGTTCGCGAGCAGACAACCGGCCGACCCGGCGCCTACCACGATAAAGTCAAAGTCACCGGCATGATCCGCCATGTTCGATCCTCCCACATCCAGTGTTCTTTCGGTCGGGAAAAGGAGGCGCGGCCAGTTTCGCCGGTCTCCGATCCGCTGACCAATCTACATACATCTGTCAAGAGCGGCATAGTCCGAGGTTTCCCCGCAAATCCAATGACAAATCAAACTAAGCGCTATAAGCGGGTGTTATATCTCGGGAGGATGGTTTTCGCGACCGGTCCGTGAGCCCATGGGTGGCTTTTTGGCACTGCTGTTCGGCGGGCACATCGTGCCGAGCGAAACCCGCGACAGGGTGGCCAGAAAGTGGTCCAGGGGCCGGATTGCGAAGCGGTGAGTTAGGGAAGCACCCGATCCGCTGGTCGGACAGGCGGGCGGATCCGGAGTGGGGCCGAAGGGGCGCCGGGCCGAAGCTGTTGTGTTTCAGGCTTTTTCGGCTTCCACATAGAGCGACATTTCACAATCCGTGCGGTCGAAATAGGCGCTGTCGCGCAGGATCGGCAGGCGGCTTTGGAGGTAACCGGAGCGCCGGATGGTCTTGAACCCGGCCTCCTCGAGAAGTGTCTTCACCTTTTCAAAGTGGAACCAGTTCACATGCCCGCCGACGGCCTTGTTCAACTCGCGCGGCGATAGGGCGCAGGCGGCATCGAGCGCGTCATAGGTTGTCTTGTGCGCCGCAATGAACTGCCGACACTTGTTCGGGCTGAACCGGTCTGGAAG
Source organism: Silicimonas sp. (assembly GCA_025800205.1). Taxonomy (GTDB): domain Bacteria; phylum Pseudomonadota; class Alphaproteobacteria; order Rhodobacterales; family Rhodobacteraceae; genus CALKXV01. The sequence continues at coordinate 3,075 of JAOXSD010000366.1, forward strand.
GTTCGGATGAATGACCAGGCTTACCCAATCGAGAAGAAACACCGCGCAGATCCTTTGCAGCTCCTCTTCGGTCATCTGGCCCAGGTGTTTCTGGGCGCGGTTGGTCATGACCGAGAGATAGTAGAAAAAAAACTCCCAATCCTCCCGGTCATAGGCCTCCACCATGAGGGAGGCGTCAGGGCAGACCAGCCGCAGGACACCGCCGCGCTCCAATATGCGTTCGGCTTCCGAGAGCATGAAGGTCACGTCTTCGGGAAAGAGATGTTCGATCACATGGCTTGAATAAACCGCCTTCATTGAATTGTCGGGCAGGTCGATGGGCTTGCGTTCATAGAGATCCCATTCATGGTCGAACCCGGCCTGGGACACGCCTCGGCGCATTTCCGTCCAGGTGCGCCCCTTGCTGTCATAGGTCTTGTCTGCCAGCCGCCAGTGCTTGTGGCGAAACGAGCCGGGACCGATGTTGAGAAACGGTCTACGCTTGAGATCCTTGGGCGCGTAGTTCCGTTCGTAGACATCCTCGAAGAACCGTTTGCGCGACCGGTCCAGGACAATTCCTCGGGCGGCGCGTCGGGCGCAGTTCGTGGTTTCCCGTTTGCTCTTCAGGATCTGCTCGAGCTTCTGGTCGACAAGCTGCTCGAATTTCGGTTCACCATAGTCGCTCATTGCCGCTCTCCCCGGTGGTCAATTTGCATCATATCAACCCCGCAGTGCGCCCGACAAAGATCATGGCGGGGTGGCGGGCGTTTGCGAAGAGTTCGGTCGGGTCGGTCTTGTAGAGCCGGATCTCGCGCTCGGAGAGATGGCTCTTGAGAACCGGCCAGGCGGTCGTCAGGGTCAGCCGGGCCCGGTAGCTGATCTTGGCGGGTGTCTTTGGCCGACGGGACTTGCCGTCCTGCGGCGGGCGGGTAGGTCCGGGGGCGAGCGCTTTCGCTCCGGGTTTCCAGTAGGATTTTTCGATCTCGCCGGAGCGGTCGGTGCATTTCAGATAATAGCGTGTCGCGGCACCGCTGAAGGCGTCATCGATCTCGTGGTTGGCGAAGAGCCGCGCATCCTCGGCGCTGGGGTGAGCGAGAAAACCCTCAAGCACCCGGCTGGCAAATTCGGGGGTGAGGTCGAGCGTGGCGCCGATCCCGCCGGGCAGTTGGGTGATGTCGCGGACAAAGTTCAGGGCGCCGCGATGGATCGGCCCGATCTGCATCTCACGGGCCAGAAGATCTTCATGGTCCTGATAGACCGGCGCGAAATCCCCCTCCTGTCGGCGCACGCCGATGATCGAGGGCGTGATCGCGCAGAGGATGTGTTCCACCAGAAGCCGGTTCGACAGGATCGCGTCCTCGGGGCCGATCCGGTCCACGAAATTCGCCAGATACCCGCGCAATACGTGCCCCTGGGCGCTCCAGCGCCGTGCAGCATTGAGCGTCGCGAGATAGAAGCCGGTCAGCGGGCGGCCCACCAGGGTGCCAAGGGCGCCCTGCATATTGCCTTGCCAGCCGACATCGACGATGGCGATTTCGGGCGTGTCGAGAATGCCGCGGCTGTCGAGATAGGCGCGGTAGATGTCGCGTTCTTCGCGCGCCTTGGCGAGGATGGTTTCTTCGAGCGAGAGGGCGAGTTCACAGAACCGGTCCTTCTGAGCCTGTGTCGTGCCGGTGCGCGCAGACCAGCCGGTGAAGCCGGCCGCCTTCAGCATCTCGTCGGAAACCTCGTCCTGTGTCAGCCCGAACCGTCCCGCGAGAAGATCGCCCACCCGGGCGGTGGCATCGATGGTGCCCCGGGCCATGTCGGCAATGTCGAGGCGCGACGTCAGGTTCGCCATTCGGATGGCCCGCCGCGATCCGAAAAGGTAGTTGCTGTCGATCCCGGTTTCGGAGGCGTTGTTCACCAGGTCGAAGGCCTCCCGGAAGATCAGGCCCTCGCGGGACAGAAAGTGGAGCGTTTTCAGGTTTCTGAGCCGGGCCTCGGCCAGCAGCCAATTGGCGAAACCCAGAAGCAGAGGGCCGATGGCGGCATAGCCGAAGCTTTCCGCGTCACCGTTGAAGGCGCTGTCGCGGGGGCGCAGGTCCGGATCATCAAAGAGCCGGTGCGAGAGGGCGGCCACCACCAGGGAACGCTCCGGGGTCTCGATGGGAATGTCGCGCGGATAGGCGTGTTTCCAGATGGGATTCGAGCGCAGATAGGCGATGGATTTCGGCAGATGAAAGGTCTTGAGGCCCAGTTTTTCGGCCGGGGTGATGTCGGTTTTCTCGGTGTCGCCCACATGCAGGATGTAGCGGGGACCGTGGCCTGTCTCGTCCATGATATGGGTGAAAAGCCCGCCCGACTTCTTGGTCACGCCGATCGTGGAGGAGAGAAACAGCGGGATCTCTGGGTCGATGCCGGCCTTTTCGATGAGGCGGGTGACACAGCTTTCGGGCAGGTACATGTCGGAGGTGATGCAAAGGGCTGCATCGGTTTTTTGCGCTTCGGTCAGAAGCTCGATCCCGGTCGGGCGCGGACGGGCCAGGTCGATCTCAAGCTCGATCTCGGTGGCCGCGAATTTTTCCCGTTGTGCCTCCGGAAGATGGGCGAGCGCCTTCTGGGCGTAGATGTCGGTGAGCTGGATTTCCTCGACAGGCACGGTCTGGCGGGCTTCCAGTTCCGCGGCCAGGCGGGCTTCGGCAAAATTCAGCGGGGGCGCGTCGCCCTGGCGGGCAAGGCGCTGTTCGAGAAGGGCATAGACATCGGCGGGGTTTTCGACCGGGCGCAGCACCAGCGTGTCGAAAAGATCGAAGGACACGAGTGCGGGGTCTTCCTTGCTCAGCAGCCGCTGGAACGCAACCGCGCGTTTGGGGCGCGCCTTGGACGCCCGCAGGGCGCGGTCGATCTGGCGGGGCCGGAACGCGGATTGCAGCCGGTCCCAATAGTCCGGATCGATTTGGTCGAAGGCCACGCAGCGCTCGGTCAGCGGCAATTTTCGGCGGCTGTGCAGTTCTTCGAGCAAGGAGGACAAAAAGGCGCCGTCTTCCACCACCGCCGCCGAGAGCGGTTGGTTCTTGCCAAGGATCTCGTGAAGTGCGGTCCGGCGCGCCTGGCGATCTGCGAGTTTGCGCGTATCGAACGGGGCCAGATGGGTGTCGCCCAGCACCCGGATCTCGTGATCCCAAACCAGGCTTTGGGCGGCGAGGCTAGAAGAGGCGGTGATCACGCCCGCCACATCGGGCAGAATGTGCTGAGACACGGAGTTGATCTTGCTGGCGGCGGGATCGAAGACCACGTGGGGGTGGATCTCGCGCAGCAGTTTCAGCAGATCGGGCGTGCAGACCGGCTCCGCATAGGGGCCGGTGGCATATTCGGTGAGCAGAAGACTGTCATTCTCTTGCAGTTGATCAAGGGCCGCATGGACGAGCGACACCTGATTGTCGAAGGGTGTATCGACCTGAAAGGCATAATGGTCGGAAATCTGCAGAGGCAGCAGGAACCTGCGCCCGGTGCCGAAATAGGCGGCCTCCGCGCGGGCGGGCGCGAAAGGTTGCGAAGCCAGGGTGGCCCGGCAGATTTCGCTGAACTGGTCGATGCCGTCGGGAATGTCGTCCCGAGGGGCCGCGGGCAACGCGGAAAGGGTCGCGTAGAGCGCGGAAGCCCTGAACAGACCGCCCGGATCGAACTGGATCGTGTGCGGATAGGGCGGGCGGGCAAAGGCGCCGGGCATCTGATGGATGATCAACGCGTCGGGATAGAGGGTTTCGAGGAAGGGAACCGGATTTTCAAAGAGCAGGATGACATCGATGTCTTCGGGCAACTGCGGGGCCAGCCATTCTGTCAGGGCGGTGCTCGCCTGGCTGTCGGCCCCATTGGCGTAGAGGTCGGCAGAGGGATCATTGGCGCCGCCGAGCACGCGCAGGGCGTCGGGCGACGACAGGGGAATAATGTCGATCCCGGCCAATCGGGGCGGGGTCGAGAATGCCGAGGGGACGATAACGGAAACGGCATGACCGGATTTCGCAAGGGTTTTTGTCTGAGCCAGCAGATGTTTCTCGAACGCGGATCGAAAGAACTGAAAATTCCCACCTCTGACGGGCCACGGCGGGGTCCAGACAAGTATTTTCATGCTTTTTGCTCGTTTTTCAAAGGAAGGGTGATTGCTTGACCTCTTCTTGTTGGAGTATCTATCACTCAACTCTAGGCGGTGCCAGCGTGTTTGCGCATCGATTTCAATATGTAAACAGTTTTTCCGTGTTCCTGAACGATAGGGAATAAAGGCTTGATCTGTTCGCTTTTTGCGCAGCTTCGACCATTGAGGAGCGTCCTGTGAATTGCCCATTTCACAAGGTATGTCGGTGGTCCGATTCAATGTATGATAAATTCCTGTTGGGCATGCCCGGAAAGAATGGAACGGCATGCTCCGTGTAGCCAGACCCCAAAGCCCAATTCGGGGCAAACCCTCTGGGTGCCGGATCGTGCGCTCAGCCGCTGAGACAGAGCAATCTTACTCTTCAATTTTAGATTTTTGCTTGGACGCAAACCCTCTGTGCAGGGCATCGATCCTGTGCGTTTTGCTGTTGTGGGCGCTGATTGTCCCGTCTCTCTTATTGAATGTAGGGCTCTCATGTTGACCTCGCGGAGGCGGAGCTTCCGGCGCCCCAACGGAAAACTCATTTCGATGAAAGCAGCAGACTGCCATGTTTGAGAGCGGCGCGTCCCTCACCGAGATTCGCGTGGTGGGAGATTTTCTCGCAACCCGGCCCAGTGAACAAGCGTCGACTCTTGGCTGGTTGGAACCTGTTCTGGGGCCGGTCCTGCGATCCGTCCTTGGCAAGCGCCTGCCCGTTGTTTTCGGCGCGCCCGAGGGGTTTTCCCAAGCCGGGTTTCTCGCCCGGGTGGCCGCTTCGGGGCAGGACGGGGATCTGCACCGCTGGTTCGAAGCAGCGCATATGACGGCCGAGGCCGGTGATCTG
>JAOXSD010000013.1 GCA_025800205.1 Silicimonas sp.
TCGGAAAGCTGCGAGGCATTGCCGGCGGTGACGAAATGCCCTTCGCCGCGCACCGGGGCGAGACCTGCGAGCCCGTCGAGCGTGGTGTTGGGGCGGTTGCAATCGTCCATGGCGAAGGTGACCTCTTTGCGGGTCACCTCGCCGGTTTCCTTGTCCTTGAACGCCTGAGTGACAGTGATCGGCGCGATCTCATCGTCAAGCTTGCCTGCCGCCTGCGCGGCCGCCGTGCGCATCTGGCTTTCCAGCGCCAGCGCGTCCTGCGCCTCCCGGCTGACCCCATAGCGGGCCGCCACCACATCGGCAGTTTCGATCATCGACATATAAACCTCGGGCTTGTGCGCCTCGAGCCAAGCTTCGCGGGCCTGCGGCGGGCGTGTGGGGGGCATCTGGCTGATGCTTTCAACCCCTGCCCCGATGGCCGCCCCCGCCCCTTCCATGACAATCGCATGGGCCGCCATGGCGACACTTTGCAGGCCCGAGGAACAGAACCGGTTCACGGTGCTGGCCGAGGTGGTGACAGGAAGCCCCGCGCGCAGCACGCTCTGGCGGCCGATATTGGCGCCGGTCCAGCCTTCGGGATAGCCGCAACCCATGAACACATCTTCGACCAGCGCGCCATCAATGCCCGCGCGCTTCACCGCATGTTCGATCGCATGGCCGCCCATGGTCGCCCCATGGGTTTCGTTGAAGGCGCCGCGATAGGATTTGGCAAGTCCGGTGCGGGCTGTCGAAACGATGACAGCTTGTTTCATATGGGGTCTCCTCGCAGGGTCTGGCGGCCATTGGGCC
>JAOXSD010000029.1 GCA_025800205.1 Silicimonas sp.
TCCGCCGAGGAACTCGCCCGTATCGCCGACACCCTCGATCTTGACGAGATCGACCCGGCCTGGCTCGGAGCCACCATCGTGCTCGACGGCATCCCCGATTTCTCCCATGTCCCACCCTCCGCACGCCTGCAGGCCGCAAGCGGAACCACCCTTGTGGTCGACATGCAGAACCGTCCCTGTCAATTCCCCGCCGCGTCTATCGAGGCCGTCCATCCCGGCCAAGGCAAGGGCTTCATCAAGGCCGCCAAGGGCCTGCGCGGCGTCACCGCCTGGGTTGAGCGCGAGGGCGAACTGACCCTGGGAGAGGAGATGCGCCTGCACATCCCCGATCAGCGCGGCTGGCAACCCGGCTGAGTGCCGTTTTCCAGCCAAAATATGTCCCTTTGACGTCTTGCCAAGCCTCCGCCCCCGTTGCATCCGGGGGGTGGATTTCGAAGGGAGCGCGCCATGAGTGCCACGATTATCGACGGAAAAGCCTTTGCCGCCACTGTGCGTGGCAAGGTCAAGGACCATGTGACCGCGCTGGTCGCTGATCACGGGATCACGCCGGGTCTGGCGGTGGTGCTGGTGGGCGAAGATCCGGCGAGCCAAGTCTATGTGCGCTCGAAGGGCAAATCCACGGTGGAAGCGGGGATGAAAAGCGTCGAGCACAAGCTTGAGGCCGACACCTCCGAGGAGGATCTGCTGGCGCTCATCGACCAGCTCAACAATGACGACACGATCCACGGCATTCTCGTCCAACTGCCGCTGCCCGGCCATCTGAACGAGGATCTGGTGATCAATTCCATCGATCCCGCCAAGGATGTGGACGGGTTTCATATCTCCAACGTGGGGCTTCTGGGCACCGGGCAGAAAAGCATGGTGCCTTGCACGCCTTTGGGCTGTCTGATGATGCTGCGCGACCACCATGGCAGCCTCTCGGGTCTCGACGCGGTGGTCGTGGGCCGGTCGAACATCGTCGGCAAACCCAAGGCGCAACTGCTGCTGGGCGACAGCTGCACCGTCACCATCGCGCACTCGCGCACCAAGGATCTGGCCGATGTGGTGCGCCGTGCCGATATCGTCGTTGCCGCCGTGGGCCGCCCGGAAATGGTGCCCGGGGACTGGATCAAACCGGGCGCCACGGTGATCGACGTGGGCATCAACCGCATCGACGCGCCTGAGAAAGGCGAGGGCAAGACCCGTCTCGTAGGCGATGTGCATTTCCCATCGGCCGCCGAGGTGGCAGGCGCCATCACCCCGGTCCCCGGCGGCGTCGGTCCGATGACCATCGCTTGCCTGCTGGCCAACACGGTCACCGCCTGTTGCCGCGCGAACGGTCTGCCGGAACCCGAAGGTCTCACCGCCTGAGATGGCGGATTTGCGTGTTTGAAAAGGGTGAAAGCGGCCTTTGGGTCTCACCCTTTCGAAAATACGCAAATCCGACCTGCATCCCGCAGACTAGGAATATGGCCCCAATGCGCTAGGCTTTCCCAAAGCCAGCCAAAGGGAGCCAGCCATGCCGAAAACCTACACGGGCGACGCGATCGAGATCAGCTTCGAGATGAAGCGCTGCATTCATGCGCGCAATTGTTTTCTCAAACTGCCACAGGTCTTTGATCCGGGAAAACGTCTCTGGGTGTCACCGGATGCCGCCCCGGTGGAGGAAATCGCGGCAATGATCCGCACCTGCCCGTCAGGCGCGCTGAGCTATCGGCGGCTGGATGGCGCGGCGGAGGAAGCGGCCCCGGGCATCAACCGGGCGCAGGTGCTGGAGAACGGGCCTCTCGCCCTCCATGGCACGCTGCGGATCGGCGGCGAGGACATGACCCGCGCCACGCTCTGCCGCTGTGGCAAGACCGGGACGCCGCCGTTCTGCGATGCGAGCCATCTGGAGGCGGGCTTTGCCGCCACGGGCGAGCCTTCCCCCACCGGCAAGGATGCGCCGGGGGAAGTGCCGAATGAGGCGCTGACGGTCACCGCCTTCGAGGATGGGCCGTTGGAGGCCAAGGGGGCGTTGGAGATTACCGGCGGCAGCGGCGCCCGGGTGCATCGTGGCACCAAGGCGTTTCTGTGCCGCTGCGGTGCGTCGAAAAACAAGCCGTTCTGCGATGGCAGCCACAAGGCGGCCGGGTTCAAGATGCCCGGTGGTTAAACCGGGATCATCGTGCCCTGCATGAGCGCTACCGCCTTTTCCACCCCATCCTTCACGGCCACCACCTCGGCCTGAACCACGCTCAGCCTGCGGCCCGGTTTCACCACCGTGCCGCGGGCGATCAGAAGATCGCCCAGAGCCGGGCGCATCAGGTTGATCTTCATTTCCACGGTCATCACCTCGGTCTCGGCGGGCATCAGGGTGAGGGCGGCGTAACCGGCGGCCGAATCGCCGATGGCGAAGGTGAGGGCGGCATGGGCGGCGCCCTGTTGTTGCAGCGATCCGGGCAGGATCGGGGCGCGGATCTCGCAAGCGCCTGGGCGAAGTGTGGTCATCTCGGCGCCCAGGGTCGCCATCATGGTCTGGCGCGCAAAGGAGGCGCGCAGCTTGGCGTCGATCTCGGGCGCGAGGTTCATGCCGCCCTCGGCAGGGGCACCGGCAACACGCGCGTGCCGGTCAGATAGGCCAGCGCAGGCCCGTCGAAAAGAGACTGCAGAACAGGGGCTTGCCAGTCGAGCCCGCCGGTATAGGCGCCATAGGCGGGCAGGATCAGCCGGGTGGCATCGGCGAGAAAACAGGGGCGCCGGGCGCCCTTCAGTCGCGCTTTCGGGTGGTAATGTCCGGAGATTTCGCCCGGCTCGGATCCCGGTTCCGCAATATGGCGGAAGGTCAGCGGACCAAGGCGCAATTCGCCCAGATGGTCTCCGCCGAACTCCACCGGGCCGGGGTCGTGATTGCCTTCGATCCAGACCCAGCGCCGGCCGGCCTGGAGGGCGGTGATCCGGTCGCGCGCCGCCTGATCAAGCCCGCGCGCCGCGTTCAGATCGTCGAAACTGTCACCAAGACAGATCACCTGCGCGGGCTGGGTGGCCTGCACATCGGCGGCGAGCCGGGCCAGGGTTTCCTCGGTGTCATAGGGCGGCAAAAGCGCGCCGCCGCGCCGGGCGATCCGTTCGGATTTCCCGAAATGCAGGTCGGAGACGATCAGAACCCGCTCGGCCTGCCAATGGGCCGCGCCCGAGGGCAGGGCGGTCAGTTCGGCGCCGTTGAGGGGGATCACGCATGCGTTCATGCTTCGTTCCTAAGTGGAACGGTGCCGGGCTGCAAGGCTTGACGCGCGGGCGCGGGCGCGGCAGAGGAGCGCGATGGAAAAGACCTCTCCCTCCGGTGCGCCCTGGCGCAATTTCTACGGCCGTCTCAAGGGCAAGAGCCTGCGCGACAGCCAAAAGGGCTACATGAAGGATCTCGAGGAGATCGGCCTTGAGGGCGTTGATTGGGAGAGCAACCCCGACCGCGCGCCGCTTGATCTGGCCGCGCTCTTTGGCGGTCGGCCGCTCTGGCTCGAAGTGGGATTCGGTGGTGGCGAACATCTGGTCCATCAAGCGGTGTCGAACCCCGGCGTCGGTCTGATCGGGGCGGAGCCCTATATCAATGGTGTCGCCATGCTTCTGGGCAAGATCCGTGGGGCAGGAGCGGAGAACATCCGGGTCCATCCCGGCGATGCGCGCGATCTGATGGATGTGCTGCCCGATGGATCGGTCGCAAAGGCGTTTCTGCTTTATCCCGACCCCTGGCCGAAAGCGCGCCATCACCGGCGCCGGTTCGTCACGCCGGAGCATCTTGACCCGCTTTATGCGCGGCTGCAGCCCGGGGCCGAGTTCCGGATTGCGACGGATATCGAGGATTACGTGCGTCAGGCGATGGAAGAGGTGCCCAAAGCGGGGTTTGTCTGGCTGGCGGAGCGTCCGGAAGACTGGCGCCGTCCGTGGTCCGACTGGATCTCGACCCGCTATGAGAAAAAGGCCCTGCGCGAGGGGCGGACGCCGACCTATCTGACGTTCAAAAAACCGGGCTGACCTCCCCGCTGTGCTGCGGTAAAGCAGGCGGGCAGAAGGGGAGAACCACATGTCCGCACATGGCACGCCGCAAAAACTGGAAGCCCGCCCGTCCGGCCCGCTCAGGGGCGAAGCACGGGTGCCCGGCGACAAATCGGTCTCGCACCGGTCGCTGATCCTTGGTGCCATGGCGGTGGGTGAAACCCGGATTTCGGGCCTGCTCGAAGGCGAAGATGTGCTCGCCACCGGTGCCGCTATGCGGGCTTTTGGCGCCGAGGTGACGGATCTGGGCAATGGCAATTGGTCGGTCCATGGCGTTGGTGTCGGCGGTTTCGCGGAACCCGAGGATGTGATCGATTGCGGCAATGCGGGCACCGGCGTGCGGCTGATCATGGGCGCCATGGCGACGACGCCGATCACCGCCACCTTCACCGGCGATGCCTCCCTGCGCTCGCGCCCCATGGGCCGGGTCACCGAGCCGCTCGCCCTTTTCGGCACCACGTCGATGGGCCGCACGGGCGGGCGCCTGCCGATGACCGTGAAAGGGGCTGCCGATCCGCTCTCCATCGACTTCACCCTGCCGATGCCGTCCGCGCAGGTGAAATCCGCCGTGCTGCTCGCGGGCCTCAATGCGCCCGGCGAAACCCGCGTTTTTGAGCCGGAAGCCACCCGAGACCACACCGAACGGATGCTGCGCGGTTTCGGTGCCAATCTGACGGTCGAAGAGGAAAACGGCACCCGCGTCATCACCCTCACCGGTCAGCCCGAACTCAAACCGCAAACCATCGCCGTGCCCCGAGACCCGTCCTCGGCGGCTTTCCCGGTCTGCGCCGCGCTCATCGTCGAAGGCTCCGACGTGCTGGTGCCCAATATCGGCATGAACCCGACCCGCGCGGGTCTCTTCACCACGCTCCGTGACATGGGCGCCGATCTCACCTTCGAGAACGAACGCGAAGAGGGCGGCGAGCCGGTGGCCGACCTGCGCGCCCGCTATTCGCCCGAAATGAAGGGGATCGAGGTGCCGCCCGACCGCGCTGCCTCGATGATCGACGAATACCCGATCCTGTCGGTGGTCGCGGCCTTTGCCGAAGGCACCACGATGATGGCGGGGGTGAAGGAACTCCGGGTCAAGGAAAGCGAC
>JAOXSD010000041.1 GCA_025800205.1 Silicimonas sp.
CCGGGGGGTACGTTGGTCTTTTGCACCTGTTCGCTGTTCCCCGAAGAGGGCGAGGAGCAGGTGGCGGCAGCCCTCGCCCGCAATGGGGATCTGGAGCTTGCGCCCGGCGGTGACGGGTTCGATGCGGCGTGGATCACGCCCGAAGGCACCCTGCGTCTGCGCCCCGATCACTGGGCGGATCAGGGCGGCATCGACGGGTTCTTTGTGGCCCGGTTCCAAAAACGCCCATGACAGGGAAATCCCGCTTGGCTATCATTCCCGCCGACGGGCCCGACAGGCGGGCCGAGGGGTAGGCGACGCCGGTGTCTGAGACGGAAAGCTGGTCTGCGCGACGCACGCGCTGGTGGAATCGCGCCCATGCGCGGGTGGCCAGTTTCACGCGTCTGTCCACCGATTTCACCACCCCGCCCGAGCCGCGCACCATCGGCACCTTTGCCCGCGGGCGGCAGCTGACCGGCGGCAATTTCCTGTTTGCCGGTTATTTGGTGCAGGCGCCGGGCACGATGATCTGGGACCTGCCGATGCCGGATGCCGGGTTCGAGGCGGAATTGCACGGCTGCACCTGGCTGGATGATCTGGCTGCCGTGGGCGATCTGCATGCGGGCAAGCGCGCTCAGGACTGGACCCATGAATGGGTGAAGCGGTTTGCGCGAGGGGCCGGGCCGGGCTGGACGCCGGAGTTGACGGGGCGGCGGCTGATCCGCTGGATCAATCACGGGATCATGGTGCTGGCGGGGCAGGAGGAGAAGCGGCGGGAGGCCTATTTCCGCTCGCTGGCCGCCCAGACGATGTTCTTGTCGCGGCGCTGGCGCACGGCGCGGCCGGGCCTGCCGCGGTTCGAGGCGCTGACCGGGCTGGTCTATGCCGGGTTGGCGCTGACCGGCATGGAGCGCCATGTGGATCTGGCGGAACGGGCGCTGAGCCGGGAATGCAAGGCGCAGATCGACCCGGATGGCGGGTTGGCGACCCGCAACCCAGAGGAATTGCTGGAGGTGTTCACCCTGCTGAACTGGGCCGCTGTTGCCCTGCAGGAGGCGGGCCGCACCCCGGGCGAGGCGCATCTGGCCGCAATCCAGGCCATCGCCCCGGTGCTGCGTGCCCTGCGCCATGCGGATGGCGCCCTGGCGCGGTTCCATGGCGGCGGGCGCGGGCTGGAGGGGCGGCTCGACCGGGCGCTGGCCTCGGCGGCGGTGCGCGGTGCGCCCAGGCACCAACTGGCGATGGGATTCGCGCGGATCGCGCATGGGCGCACATCAATCATCATCGATGCCGCCCCACCGCCGCGCCCGGATGCCTCGGCCAATGCCCATGCCTCCACCGTTGCCTTTGAACTGACCTCCGGGCGCCGTCCGCTGATTGTCAATTGCGGCTCGGGGGCGTCTTTCGGCAAGAACTGGCGCCGGGCCGGGCGCGCGACGCCTTCCCATTCCACCCTCGGGATCGAGGGCTATTCCTCGTCCCGGCTGGGCTCGGCCGGCATGGTGTCGGGGCGCAAGGCCGAATTGCTGGTCGATGCGCCCACCGATGTGCGGTTCGAGCGGATCGAGGTGGAGGGCGGCACACGGGTGGTTGTCGGGCACAACGGCTATCAGCGCAGCCACGGGCTGACCCATGTGCGCACCATGCATATCGGTTACGAGGGGCGCGAACTCAGGGGCGAAGATGTGCTTCTGGCCATGGATATGACCGAGAAGAAGCGCTTTGACATGCTGTTCGACAAATCCAGGCTGGGGGGCATTCCGTTCTCGATCCGGTTCCATCTGCACCCGGATGTGGATGCGGAGCTGGACATGAACGGCACGGCGGTGTCGCTGGCGCTGAAAAGCGGTGAATTGTGGATCTTCCGCCCCGGCGGTGCCGCAGCGTTGACCCTTGAATCTTCCGTCTATCTTGAGAAAACCCGCCTATCACCACGTGCGACCAAACAGATCGTTCTCACCGGGAACGCGATGGAGTATTCGACGCGCGTGAACTGGTCACTGGCCAAGGCGCAGGATACACCGCGCGTGGTCCGCGACTATGGTCAGGAAGAGCTGGCCGAGGATTGAGGAAGGGACGTTTCCAGATGAGTGACCTGCAACCGCTGCGCCGTGCGCTGCTTTCGGTATCCGACAAGACCGGGCTGGTGGAGTTCGCCACCGCGCTTGACGCCCGTGGCATCGAACTGGTCTCCACCGGCGGCACGGCGGCGGCTTTGCGTGACGCGGGGCTGAAGGTGCTGGACGTGGCCGAACTGACCGGCTTTCCCGAGATGATGGATGGGCGGGTGAAGACGCTGCACCCTGTCGTTCATGGCGGGCTCTTGGCTTTGCGCGACGATCCGCGCCACCGCGCCTCGATGGAGGCGCACGGGATTGGCGCGATCGATCTTCTGGTGGTGAACCTCTATCCGTTCGAGGAAACCGTGGCGGGCGGGGCGGATTACGCCACCGCCATCGAAAACATCGACATCGGCGGGCCTGCGATGATCCGGGCGGCGGCCAAGAACCACGGCTTCGTGTCGGTCGTGGTGGATGTGGAAGATTACGCGCTGGTGCTGGAGGAGCTGGACGGCAACGACGGCCAGACCAGCTATGAATTCCGCCAGCATCTGGCCCAGATCGCCTATGCGCGCACCGGAGCCTATGACGCGGCGGTGTCGACCTGGATGGCAGGCGCCATCGGGGCTGAGACGCCGCGCCGCCGGGTCTTTGCCGGCGAGTTGGCGCAGGGACTGCGCTATGGCGAGAACCCCCATCAGGGGGCGGCGTTTTACACCGACGGGGCCGAAGTGCCCGGCGTGGCAACGGCCCGGCAGCATCAGGGCAAGGAACTGTCCTACAACAACATCAACGACACCGATGCGGCCTTCCGGCTGGTGGCGGAATTTGCCCCCGAAGCGGGCCCGGCGGTGGCGATCATCAAACACGCCAACCCCTGCGGCGTGGCCCGCGGCGATACGTTTGCCCAGGCTTTCGGGCGGGCGTTCGATTGTGACCGCACCAGCGCCTTTGGCGGCATCGTGGCGCTGAACGGCACGCTTGATGGTGACACGGCGCGGGCGATTTCTGAGATCTTCACCGAGGTGGTGATTGCGCCCGAGGCCACTGACGAGGCGAAGGAGGTCTTTGCCGCCAAGAAGAACCTGCGGCTGCTGACCACCGGCGGTCTGCCCGATCCGCTGACCGAGAAAGCCGCCGTGCGTCAGGTGTCGGGCGGCTGGCTGGTGCAGGAGGATGACATTGGCCGGATCAGCGCCGAGGATCTGAAAGTGGTGACCAAGCTGGCGCCGAC
>JAOXSD010000045.1 GCA_025800205.1 Silicimonas sp.
CGGGTCAGAACATGTTCCGCCTCGGCGAAGGCGACGGCCTCGCGCTGCGGATCCGCTTCTTTCCATGCCCCCCGATAGAGGGATCTTTACGATATTCCTGAGACTTATGGGGTCAGCCCCCACCCTTTCCACCCGTTGTGGCGGGGAAGGACACAACAAAGACCGCACCCACGTCGCTGGGGCGGGCCTGCAATGTCGCACCATAGGCGTCCAAGATCGCACCGCAAATCGCCAGCCCCATGCCGGTGCCACCGGTGTCGCGCCGGGTGGTGAAAAAAGGCTCGGTCACCCGGGCAAGATCGGCCGCTGCGATCCCCTCGCCATTGTCGGCCAGCACCAGATCCTGCCCGTCCCAGGTGAGGCTCAGTCGGCTGGCGTGATGGGCCCGGGCATTCTGCGCCATATGGAGCACCAGCATCCGGCCATGCTCGGCGGTGAGCGGCAATTCGGCCTCGGGTTCGGTTTCGATCCGAATGTCCAGCCCCGGCACCAGGGGGATCATCTCGGCCAGCCGCCCCCCTGCCCCGCCTGTCGACATGCGAACCTGGGTGATCTCCCGGAGGCGGCCCAGAAGCGCATTCATCCGCGCCCCTTCCTGGGCGATATTATCGAGCAGCTTGGCGCGATCCTCCTCGGGCAGGCCCTCGGTCTGCAAAAGCTCGGCGGCGCCAAGGATGCCGGTGACCGGGGATTTCAGCTCATGGGTCACATGGTCGGTATAGGTGGTGATTTCACGGGCCCGCCGGGTCAGCGTCGCGGCCATGGCTTCGACACTCACCCCCAGCGAGGCCAGTTCGCGCAACCCGTAATGCGCCAGCACCGGCGCGGCGTCGCTGCGCCCCTCGGCCACCGCCATGGCCGCGTCGCGCAGGCCCTTGGCCGGGCGCGAGATCAGCCGGGTCAGCACCCAGCCAAGCCCGCCGGCCGCCAGCACCATGGCACCGAGCATCATCAGAATATCGGCCCGCTCACGGTAGAGAAACTTGCCCAGATTGAGCGGCGTGCGCGACAGGTAGATCGCACCGACCACTCGGTTCTCGACAATCACCGGATAGGTGACAAAGACGCGGAACGCCGTGTCGCGGCTGGGCGAGGCATAGGAATGCGGATCAAAGGCCTTGCCGCGGAACCGCATTGCCCGCCCCACATCGCCCGCAAGGGCCGCCTGCACTTCCGAAAGGTCAGCCAGGCTCGGGGCCAGGGGCGCGTTCAGCAAACGGCCTTCGTGATCGAGAAAGGCCACCCCCGAAAGGTTGGTCTTCAGTGCGGCCCGGGCGGTCTCGATCAGATCGCCGACAAGCGCGGCATGGCGCGGATCAACGGGCCGCGGAACCGCGCGCCCCTCCGGGCGCGGCATCTGCACCGGATCATGGCGCAGGTTCAGCCGGGCCGGCACCGGGTGCAGATCAGCGGCCCAGAACGCCCGGCGGTCTTCGTCAAGGACAGGACCGATCGGCGCGCCCTTTTGCGCCGCGAACGCCTCCGCATAAAGGGCGGCATAGATCGTGCCCTGCTGGATCAAGGTCTGTTCGGTCTCGCGAATGAACTGGTTCGATGTCAGCCGGATCGCCAACAGCGACAGAAGCGGCACCGAAACCAGCGTGATGCAGACCCCGGCAACCACCAACGCAATGGACGGCCGCCAGCGCCTGCGGATCCGGCTTACAGGCGGCATGAGCCCAGCTTCAGCCCGATGCTGTGGATCGTGGTGACCAGATCCTCGCAACCAAGCGCGGCGGCCTTGGCGCGCAGATGGCGCAAATGGCTGTCGACCGTGCGGCCCGACAGGGTGCTGTTCGCACCGTATATGCCGGTGATCAGCTGGTTGCGGTCAAAGACCCGGGCCGGCGCGCGCATCATCATCTCGAGAAGCGCGAATTCCCGGGCGGTCAGCTGCAGCGGCTGACCGCCGATGTCGCATTCATGAGCGTCAGGCCTCAGGGTCAGATCGCCATGCTGCAGGGGGGCGCTCGGCGCCGGTTTGCCCCGTGCCAGGATCGCCTTGATGCGCAGCACCAGCTCGCGCGGGCTGAAAGGCTTGGGCACGAAATCATCCGCCCCCAGCTGAAAGCCCAGCACCCGATCCACCTCGTCCTCCTGGGCGGTCAGAAACAGCACCGGCACGTTGGAATTGGCCCGGATCGCCTTGCAGCATTCGAACCCGTCCATCTTCGGCATCCCGATGTCAAGCACCACCAGATCGAAAGGCTCGCGTCCGAAATGGGTCAGGGCAACCTGGCCATTCTCGGCCTCGCGGGTCTCGAACTCCGCCCCTTTCAGGGCGATCCGGACCACGTCGCGGATATGGGGGTCGTCATCAACAATCAGAATGCGGGGCGCCATGCGGATCGGTGTAACCGACAAGGCGCCTTTGTCCAGTTCCATGAGCATCAAACCATCCTCCGGCGCAGACCGAGGAGCGCGGCCAGCGCCACGATCAACAGCCCGAACAACGCCTGGGGTTCGGGGGTCGAGGCGCCCGAGAAAGCGGCGACCGGCACATCTGCCGGGATCGGCAGGGCAACATTGGCCGGGCTGGCCGGGGTGCCGGTGCTGTTCACCCGGGTTTCCGAGACCGCGACAAAGGACGTGTTCCGGGTCTGCAGCGAAAACTCGAGACCGAGCCGCGTGATCTCTTCATTCGCCGCCTGCGGATCCCGCCCGATCGCCAGATCACGGCTGCGTTCGGCAATCCGGTTGCGGGCCCAGATCAGCGGCAGCGCGGGCTCCTCATGGCCCGTGAGCACCAGATCCACAGGCATCTCCGCCGGGCGTCCCTGCACCCGACCCCGAAGGATGATCCGCGCGGTATCGGCAGTGCCGCCATGGCGGGCATGGACCCGCAGGCTCTGGCCGGCAAAGAGATCGGGAATGCGCGCGGGCACCACGCTGGTCACGTCAAGATGACCCCAATCAATGGTGATGTCAGTCAGAAGCGGCGTCTTCAGATCGGCGGCCAGGGTCTCGGCCACATCGCTGGCCCGCTCGCCCGCAGGCACATAACGGGCATAGCCGCGCCCCTCATCGGCCATGGCATCAAGCAGGTAGCGATTGACCGCATTGCCAACGCCGAACGCATAGATCCGCGCATCCCCGATCTGACGATTGATGGTGCGCAGCACCTGCGCCTCGTCGCCAATGTATCCATCGCTGAGAAAAACCACGATCCGCAGGGTGTTGTCCGGCTGTCTGGTGCCAAAGGCGGCGCGGATGGCGGTGTCAATCTCGGTGCCGCCGCCAGTGTGCAGACCAGCCACGAACCGCCGTCCGGCGGCGATGTTCTGTGCGGTGGCGGGGGTCGCCTCGGGGGAGAAATGCTGCGCAGCATTGGCAAAGGGGATGATGCGGAAGTAATCACCGGGGCGCAGGTCGCGCAGGGCGACATCCATGAAACGTCTGCTCGCCGCCATTGGCGCACCCCCCATCGAACCCGAGGTATCAATGACAAAGATCAGCTCCCGCGGGGCGATCATCGCGGCATCGGGCAGGGCGGGCGGCTCGACCATCAGCGAAAGAAACCCGCCGCGTTCATCCTGATGCGCAAGGCTGGTCGCCTCAAGCGCGGCACCGCCCAGGGTGTAGCGTACCACCAGATCCTTGTTGTCCAGCACCCGCCCTTCGGCAAAACGCGCGGTCAGCCCGGCCTCGTCCGTTTCCACCTCGAGCGGATGGGTGGCGCTGCCAAAATCCGACAGGGTCAGACCACTGACCAGCGACAGATCAAGCGATACCCGCTCGGCGCTGAAACTGTCGGGCAGATCGATGCCAAAGACCGGCGGATGGTCGGGCACCGGGCCGAGGCTCCAGCTCCCGCTCCCGCTGACCGGGGCGCCACCTTTGTCGCTGGCCAGAACCACCTCGTCTTCGCGCGGCGCGCCGATGTAACGCGGACCGACCACAAGCGGGATCACCAACTCGTGCTGACCCTCGACCTTGGGCACCATCTGGACATAGCGCAGGGTCACCTCGACCGGCAGGCCGGGCATCAGATTGGCGATCCTCTGGGTGAACATGTTCGGGCGGTGCTGGGTCAGAAGCGCGGCGGCCTTGCCATCCCGGGCCGCCTCCTCGAACCTGGCTTCGGCCTCGGCCTTTTCCCGGATCACGGCGCTGATCTTTTCGTCGCCCACCACCATCTCCATCCCGTAGACAGCGGCATTCTGGTTCAGCGGAAAGAGGTAGTCCGCCTGCATCGGCACCAGCGCATCGTTGCGAAAAGTCTGGCGGATCGACACCGTCGCCATATCGCCTTCGATACGGACGTCGATGTCGCTGGTCAGCATCGGCAACAGCCGAGTCTCGCCGTCGAGTGTGGCGATGATATGCCCGCCGATCTCGTCGCGCGCATTGGCATGAACGATGGCGGCCGACAACACACCGATCAGGAAAAAGGGAAAGAATATCAGTCTCATGGGTCCTCCGGAATCAGGTGAGATCAAGCGCCGCAAGGGCGGCACGTTCGAAAGAATGGCGGTGCGGCTCGCTCAGCGTGGCGGGGGTGATCCGCTGGATCGACTGCCAGTTGCGCGACGCCCCCGAAAG
The DNA here is from genome assembly GCA_025800205.1 of Silicimonas sp. Classification (GTDB taxonomy): domain Bacteria; phylum Pseudomonadota; class Alphaproteobacteria; order Rhodobacterales; family Rhodobacteraceae; genus CALKXV01. The sequence continues at coordinate 4,543 of JAOXSD010000045.1, forward strand.
CCAGCTCCAGACCGCCTCGCCCACTCCGGCGGTGACCTGGCCATCGTCCGAGACAAAGCTGACCGCCACGGTCCAGACCCGCCCATCGGGGCCTTTGGCCTCGTAGATCGAGGTGGCGATCGGGTCGAAAACCGTGCCCTTGAATGCCACCTCAAAGCCGAGGCCGCGCAGACAGGTTTCGGGGGCATGGAGATGGCGGAGCGGGGAGGCGCTGCGCACCAGGTTGAGACCAAGGGGGCCATATTGCACCTTCTGCGCGGTGCCGCCATAGGCGGTGAAGTAACGCGCTTCGGTCGGCGAAAGGGGGATCGGCAGGGCCCGGTATCCGTTGATCTGTCCGGGCAGCACGGCGGCCTGCACCGGGGCGGAAACATCGATCGGTGATCTTGGTGCGTTGGTGATGGCGAGCGCAGCCGCAAGAGCACAGAGTGCAGCCGGCAGATGGGCACGGCGCGGCAGGTGCCAGACCACCCGGCGCGTCAATGGCGGCGGGGCGGCTTTCGGTCGGTAGAGAACCAGCGACAGGATTGCGGCAAGCGCGGTTGTCGCAAGTCCGATGCTTTCATGAAGCGCGGGGGCCATCGTGTCGATCCCAAGCGCCAGCCCGCCGGCCAGAAGGCTGATCCGCAGGGCATTGCCCGCCAGGGCAAGAAGGGTGATCAGGATCAGCCCGAAGGCGGCGGAGCCGAGCCGCGGGCGCAGGATCACGTTCAGAAAGGCCCAGAGGCTGACCATGAGCAACAGGCCCGAGGCCCCGGAACAGGGCAGATCGACCATCACATCGACCGTCTCGACTTTTAGCCGCACGCCTTCGCAAACCAGGGTGCTGAAGACCGGCGACAGCATCGCGCAGGCCAGCTCGGCCGAGATCATCTGCAACGGAAAGCCCGCCACCCGCTGCAGGATCGGGCCCAGCGGCAGGGCAAAAAGGAAGAAAACAGCCAGCCAGAATGGCGACAGGGCAAACCGGCGCCGGTCAAGCCGCAAAAAGAGCGCAATCGCATAGACATCGACCGCAAGAGCGAGGGCGCTGAGGATGTTGATGGCCAGGCTCTGGCCCAGAAATCTGAGGCCTGCGGCGCACAGAAACGGCAACAGCACCGATCCAGTCCCACCGAGCGGTCGCCTTGGCGAACTGGCCAGGGACAGAAGCACGAGGCCCAGAAGCGCCAGACCGAAAAGCGCCCCGTTCGATTGATAGGACGGGTCAGCCCAGGTGGTGATCACCCATGCGACCGGTTCCATCGCCAGAAGAACCGACGCCGCGGCCAGGCCAGTCCAGAGTAATATGTCACGTCGCCGGTCCATGGGGCCGGTGTGGTCACCGGTTGTGCGGGTGACGACTTCAAGCTGTGCAAAAGCTGTGCAAGGCGGCCCTGGCGCCCCGAAAGCCGGGAAGGGGCGGCGTCACCCCTGCCTTGCGGTCAATCGAAGACCGAAGCGATCTGATCGACGCTGACACCTTCCTTGATTTCGCGCAGCCGGGCATAGATCAGTGCCACTGAAATGCCGCCCAGCCCGGTGCCAATCGCGCCCGCAATCGTGTTCATGATCAGCCCGACGATCACCCCGCCACCAAGGCCCGCGCCCACAAGCCCGACAATAAATCCCACGACACCGCCAAGCAGCCCAGAGGCGATGATGATGACCACCATCACCCCCAGGATCGGCCACCGATAGCCTTTGGTCAGATCAGCACTGCGGCCCATGGCCCGGAACCCCGCGCCCTCGATCACCACGGCCGGCGCGATCATCGAAAAGACCGCATAAAGCCACAGGCCGGGGATCACCAGCGCAACAGAGGCGATCCCGATCAGCACGCTTGCCACGAGCCACAGCACACCGATCGGCAGCGTGGCCTTGAGCGCGGGCCCGAGATAATCGGTGATCATCGAAGAGCGTTTAAGCTTCGCGTCATAGGCCAGCTGTACCAACAGCGCCGTGGTCAATCCCCAGACCACGATCTGGATCAAAATATTGAACACGGCCGCGCCCACACCGGGGATCACCGGCCCGCCAGCGTCCGGCAAACCCAACGTCGCCGCCCAGCCGACCGAAAGACCGGAAATCAGAAGACCGATGAAGGTGGGAATCGCCGCCAAAAGCAAAACCGCCACGAAATAGCGAAACAGGATCGTAAAGCTATCGCCGATAATCAATCCTGCCCCCAGCGGCGCGCTGGAAACACCCGGTGCGGATTGGCCTGTCATATCGTCAACCTCAAAAAATGCGTCTAATTCAATTTACTATCGGTAAGGAACGGCGAAACATCGGACAAATCAAGGCTTTTTCGCCCCATTCCCGGTCCCGTCCTGACCATGGAACTTGTCGGCTCGCCGGTCCCCGAACAATTGCCGCTGTTCCAGATGGGCCCGCTGGGCATTGTAGAAAGCGCGCAAAAACCGCAGGTGGTCCGGTGTCTCGACCGCCTCGGGATAGGAGATCTTGTTGCGGATCTTGCCGACGATGGCAGCCAGTGTTTCGCGCTGCGCCCTGTGCGCCGCCGGGCTCAGATCACGGCGTTCGGCATTGCGCAGAATGCCCTCAAGGGTTTGCAATTCCAGCGCACCGTAATGGTCAAGCTGGTGGGCAAGAAAGGCAAAACCGTCCCCGGGCTTCTCCGGCGCTCTGGCGCGCACCGCCTCGGCCACGTCGCTCAGCAGCACCGGAACGGGAAGCTGGATCACATGGGTGCCCGCCATCAAATCACCCATGCGGCGGCGATAGGAGTTCATCAGCGGCACCGCCAGAACGGCAACGATCCAGGCCAGCGCCAGAGAAGATGACACCGGGCTGGCTTCGTCCAGGGTCAGCAGAAGCGTGCCGGGCAGGAAGATCTCGGCTTCCTTCATCAGGTTGCGCAGCACCACCGCATGGGTGGTGAGCGACGCCCCGTCATGGCTCACCACCTTGATTTTCATGAGCTTCTTGCCCAGCGTCTGGCCGTTCCAGGCCAGCTCCGCCAGCACGTAATAGGGAATGCGGATCACGAAAAACAGAAACATCGCCAAGGCCGTCAGCGTCCGCGGCGCCGAAAGTCCAAGGGCGCTCAAAAGGACATGCAACGACCCAGCAGCAAGGCCTGTGATCAGCACATCGGTGATCTGTGCCCCAAGCCGCGCGCCCAGCCCGGCGATCTCCAACCGCAGCGGCACACCTTCGGGCGGCAAGACAACATCGGGATCAGGCCTCCCGGCCCGTGTCTTTCGGCGAAATCTCATCCGCGCCGCCTCCCGCCCAGGGTGAACCACGCCAGCCAAAGCGCGCCCACGCCCCAGCCGATCCCATAGCGCGCGCCCATGTCCTGCACCAATTGACGTCCGAACCCCTCCAGAAAAGCCGCCGCCACCAGCATCAGGGCGGCGACAATCGCCAGCTTCACCGCATCACGCCCCGCCTTTCTCAGCGCCACCGCCCGCGCATCACGCCCCGGAAACAGCACCGCCAACCCCAGTTGTATCCCCGCCCCGCAGGCAATGCAGATCGCCGACAGTTCCGTCACCCCATGGATCGACAGCCAGCCGCCGATATCCGGCCCAAGCCCCCGCTCCACATGCAGCGCCACAAAGGCCCCGAACACCAGCCCGTTGTAAAAGGTCAGCAGGATCGCAGGCGCGCAAAGAAACGCCCCCAGTCCGAAAACGAAAATCGCGATCCGCGTGTTGTGCGAGAAGAGATAGGTGGCAAAGGCGCCGAGACCGCTGACCGCGGGATCCTCGTCATAAATCACCGACCGCAGAAAGCCGGTTGACGCTTCCGGCCCGCGCCCCCCCGCCAGACCGCTGGGCAGAAACACATGATACCAGGCGGAATTCTCGAAATAGAGCAGATAGCCCACCAGCGCCCCAAGCCCCATGCAGAGAAACCCCGCCAGGATATACCAGACCGACCGGCGCATCGCCCGGGGCGCGCTGTCGCGGAAGAACCGCGCAACCAACCCGCCCACCCGTTCCTGCGGGGCGTAAACGCTCAGATAGGCCCGGGCGGTCAGCGCCTCGAGATAATCCAAAAGCCCCTTGTCGAGCGAGATTTCCCGGGCAATCGCCAGCGAGGTGGTGGCCTGCCGGTAAAGTGTGGCCAGATCACGCGCCGCCTCGAACCCCAGCCGCTGCACCCCGTGCTTCTCGGCCTCGCTCACCAGCGTCTCAAGCCGCTGCCAATCCGCCTCCCGTTCCCGCCGGAACCGGGCCGAGCGCAGAAGATCCCCCTCGTTCATCAGATCAGCTCCCTCGATTTGATGTCGAGATAGGTCGAAATCAGCCGCGCGGTCAGTTGCCCGGGCGACGTGTCCAGCACCGTGACCCCCAGCCGCGCCAGCCGTTCCAGCACCAGACGCCGTTCGCGCAGGCTCTGGTCCGCCGCCACCAGCATCGCCACCCCGTTCATATCCTCGGGCGCGGTCTCCACCAGCGCCTCGGTCTCGGGATCACGGATGGTGACAAAGACCAGCAGATGCCGCTTGGCCAGCACCGCGACATTGTCGATCAGCAACTCGGCCGAGGTGGCATCGACGAAATCGGTGAAGATGATGATCAGGCTGCGCTTGGGTGTGCGGGCATTGAGTTCGGTCAGGGCCAGCGTGTGGTTGGTTTCGCGGGTGACATACTCCAGCCCGGCGCTCCAGGACCGCAGACGCGCAAAAGCACGGCGCCCGGGTTCGGGGGCGGAAAAGCTGCGCGGCTGCACATCATAGGAATAATGCCCCACCAGATCACCGCCGATCGCCGCCGCCCAGGCGGTGGCCAGGGCCGCCGTCACCGCGTGGTCGATCTTCGGCAGCCCCGCGATCTCCTCGCGCATCAGATAACCGTTATCGAGCGCCACGATCACATGGTGATTGCGTTCGGCGCGCAATTCCTTGGCCACCAGAGACCGCGCCCGGGCCGAGCGTTTCCAGTCGATGCTTTTGACATCCATGCCCTTGACGAACTCACGCAGCTGGTGGAATTCGGCACCCTCACCGATGGCGCGGTTTTCCTTCTGACCAAAAAGCGCCGATTGCACATTGGTGGTGATCTCGCCCGATTGCACCAGACGGATATTGGGCACCACGCGGGTCTCCAGATCGAGCGTGACGCGCGGCACCATATCGAACAACCCCCAGCGCGACGGCCAGGCGAGCCAAAGCTGCTCCAGCCGCCAGACCCCGCGCCGTATCGCCCGACAGGGCACGCAGGCGGCCATCGCCCCATCCTGACCGGCCTCGAACCGGATATCCTCCGGGCCGCTGATCCCCTCGGGCCAGGCCAGCCGCCCGGTCATCCGCGCCGCCCCCGGCGCAACAGTGAGCGACAGCTCCAGCCCCTCGCCGACGAAAACCTCGGGCGGCAGATCACAGGTGACCGACCGCCCTGCCCTGCGTGAAACCACGAGATCGGCCAGCGCCGCCAGCCCCAGAACCGCCCAGGGCAGGACCATCCCCACGGCAGCCTCGCCGCCGATCACCACAAGGATCACCGTGAAGAGAAGCGCCAGCGCAGCACTCCAAAGCAGTTTGCGGGATGGACGGATCAGCGGGGCGCCTCGATCTGGTTGATGATATTGTCCAGCACGTCTTCCGCGCCGCGCCCCTCGATTTCGGCCGCCGGGCCCAGTACGATCCGGTGCCTGAGCGCCGGCACGATCACCCGCTTCACATCATCGGGAATGGCAAAATCGCGTCCCCCTATGGCAGCCGACGCCCGCACCGCCCGTGAAATCGCATCCGCCGCCCGGGTCGAGGCGCCATAGGCAATGTCCTGGCTTTCCCGGGTCGCGCGCACAAGCCGCAGAATATAGGCCAGAATATCGTCCTTGAGGATGATGCTGTCGATCAGGGCGCGACATTCGGCCAGCGCAGCCCCCGTCAGCACCTTGTCCAGCGCCGCCGTCTCCTGCCCGGTCTCAATCGGTTCGGCGGCGTTCTTTTGCAGGATCGCCATTTCCACAGCCTCGGGCGGAAAGTCGATATCAAGCTTGAACAGAAACCGGTCAAGCTGCGCCTCGGGCAACGGATAGGTGCCCTGCTGCTCGATCGGGTTCTGGGTCGCGACCACGGTGAAATCCTGCCCCAGATCGTAATCGGCGCCATCAAGGCTTACCTTGCGCTCGTTCATCGCCTGCAACAAGGCGGCCTGGGTTTTCGGTGGCGCGCGGTTGATCTCGTCGGCCAGCAGAACCTGCGAAAAGACCGGGCCCTTGGTCAGCACGAACTCATTGGTCCGGAAATCGAAAATCGACGTGCCCAGCACATCGCCGGGCATCAGATCCGGGGTGAACTGGATGCGACCGAATTCAAGGTTGAGTGCTGCGGCAAAACTGCGGGCCAGCAAGGTCTTGGCGGTGCCCGGTGGGCCTTCCAGCAGCACGTGACCGCGGGCGAAAAGCGCGATCAGCAACAGCTCGACCGCCTCCTCCTGACCCAGAACGGCCTTGCCGATCTCGGCCTTGAGCGCGTCGGCGCGGGCGCTGAGGTCTTCAAGTGTCATTGATGATATGCTCCAGAACCTGTTCTATGGCGGTGACATGGGCGATGGCCTCGCGGCCCGGAACCCGGGGCGGCAGGGCGTCGATGGCGGCCAGGGCGGCGCGCAGCTCACCGGCCCGTTTCGGATTGCGGCGGGTGACAAACCCCAAAAACGTCTCGCGCTGACCATAGCGGCGCGCCTCGGCCGGCCCCACCTTGCGGGCAGCAGAGGCGGCAATGCGCGCGCGGGCGTATTCCGCGACCAGCGCACCATCCTGATCCGACAGCCGCATCAGACGGGCGCGGGCGCGCATCGCATAGGCTTTCGACGCTTCGATCTTCAGTCTCTCGGCCGCAACCGGACCAAACCGCCGGGCGGCCCGCCACAGCGCCAGCGCCAGCAGAACACCGGCCCCGATCCAAAGTGCCAGAAACGGCGGATCAAAGAACCGCAGCAGATCGGCCCAGCTCCGCTCCCGGATCTGGCCGGCACCTGCGGAGGTCAGCCAGTTGCCCGGCGCGTAATCGATGGTGACCGTTTTGCCGCCTGCTTCGCCCTGGATCAGATCGCGGACGATATGGGCATTGTCGCCCAGCCGCAGCCCATGGTTGTTCAGAAGATCGGGATCGGCCAGCACCAACAGCTCGGTTGTGGGCGCGCCCTGAAGCCGACAACGGCCGAGCAGCATCGCCTCCTTGTTGCCGATCACCGGTTTGCAGGCGCGCGAGCTCAGGGTCTGGGCAGCATAGATCCGTGCCCGGCGGCCATCCTGCGTGGGAAAGTCGGTAAAGGCCCTGGGCGCAAACTGCACCTCGCCCGCCACCCCCACCACCAGGTCACGCAACACGTCGCGGACCCGGCGTCGCTCCAGGGTCAGCACCGGATGGGCAAGGCCGGTCAGCCGCATCCCCGAACGCCATTTCGGCAACACCACCAAGGTCGGCGATGCCTCGGCCTTATCACGCAGGGCATTGGCAAAAAGATCGTATTCATCCTGCTGCAACAGCAGCTCGTCCTTGGTGCGCGGCGCCACCCGGTCATTGCCCAGATCGCTGTCATAGATCGGCACGATCAACAGCCCCACGCTCTCGGCCTGCATCAGCCAGCCGCCGGAGAAACTCTGGGTCGCCACCCCTTCGGAATTGAGCCAGATCTGCAACCCATCAAGCCCGGCGGGAGAATTCCGCAGGACCTGCCTCTGCTGACCGCCCAGATAGATCGCGGCGGCCAGCACCAGACCTGCGGCCAGCACCAGACCTGCGACCAACCCCCCGATGATCCACTCCGACCGCAGTCCGCGCGCGGGATCCGTCGGTGCCTCGCTCATGCGCCCTGCCCCTCGATCAGCGGACGCACCGCCTGCAGATGAGACTGGAAATCCGCCTCCGAGATGTCCCGGCCACCGAACTGCACCCGCTCGCTGGCCAGAACCAGAGCGCGCAACGCCGCCAGATCCCCGTCGCTGCCCCGAAGACGGCGCAGGGTCTCGCGCGCCGTCCAGCTTGGCTGAAACAACATGCCATTGGCCGTCACCGCCGCATCCAGTGCCCTTTGCGCCAGATGCACCAGCGCCAGACGACGGTTGCTTTCGTTCAGGATGGTGGCCAGCGGCAAGACGCCCGCACCGCCATCGAAGCGGGCCCTCCCATCGGCCCGTTGCCGCCGCGCGTTTTCGGCCTCGCCCCGAAGCGACACGCTCAGCCCGCCGCCATACCGGTAGAGCAGATAGGCCATGGTGATCAGGAGGACGGCGGCGATCAGCGTCGGCAGCGGGCCGGTCCGAACGGCACCACCTGATCTTTCTGCCTCGGGCTCCGGCTCCGGTTCCTGCTGGGTGTCAAGACTGGGCGGCGGCGCGGAGGGATCGAAATAGGCCACGTCGCTCTCGATCCGCCGCAACCGCAATGACCGAAGATAGGCTTCCCCCGACGCCCCGATCTCGGCTCGGGCCGCCACGGCGTCCTGAGCCGGGGCGGAGGGCGCGGCCAGAGCCAGAGCGGCCAACAGGGAAAGGCGAAAGAAACGAACCATCGCCGATTTCATATCCCCTCGCTTGGCCCCGGGCAAACTCTGACGCCAAAGGGACGGCACAGCGCAGACAATCGTGGCCCGGCGGCGACGGATCGATCAGGCGAAGGGCATCACCCGGGAGCAAAATGGGAAAGCCGGTTGTCTTGCAATTGCGTTCGAAGAGTGCGGCCAACGGGATCGATGAAGTGACCGCCCACCGCGTGGTCCCGTTGCGCAAACCTACTCTTCCGGAGCCCCAATTTTGAGAGGTATCCCCGCATACCATTCGGCAGCGTCCCTGATGTCCTGGTCGCTCAGATATTCGGCGATGGCACTCATGACCTCGTGCTCCCGTTTGCCTGAACGAAACGCCTTGAGCTGGGTGTCGATGTACATCACGGTTTCGCCCGTCAGGTTCGGGGCATCCTCGATCTCGGCAAGCCCGTTCACTCCGTGGCACCCGATACACAGTTCCGGAGCATCATCCTCGGATAGATTCCCCGGAAGATCGGCGGTTGTGGCGAACCCGGCATACCAGGCGGACACATCGGCGATCGCCTGATCAGATAGCCCCTTCGCCACCACCGACATCATCTCGTGATACCTCGCACCGGACCGAAAGGCTTCGAGCTGTGCTGCAATATAGGCGGCAGGCTCGCCGCCGATATGGGGCGCGATGGGCAGCTTTGCATAGCCGTCCTTGCCATGGCAGGTTCGGCACTGGCGCGACACGGCGCGCCCCGCATCCCGGTCCGGGACGATCTCGGCCCAAACGCACTGGGCGGAGAAAACTCCGCCCAGCAACACAGCAAACGCAAGCCTCATTTGGCCCCCTCATAGGAGATCCGGTAAAGCGCGCCCGCCAGGTCGTCCGACACCAGAAGCGATCCGTCATGCAGCACCGCCACATCCACCGGACGGCCCAGGTATTCGCCATTCTCGTCGATCCAGCCATCGGCAAAGGGCTCGATCGTGGCGTTGCCCTCGTCATCCACATAGGTGACCATCACCCGCGCACCGACCGGCGTGGTCCGGTTCCACGATCCGTGCTGCGCCGAGAAGATGGCATTGTGGTACTTCTCGGGAAAGCTCTTGCCGGTGTAGAAGCTCATGCCCAGATCGGCGGCATGGGCCACGGTTTCCACCGCTGGAAAGACCGTATCGGCAGGGGGCTCGGAACCGGCATATTCATTCGTCCGGGTCGAACCGCCACCATACCACGGAAAGCCGAAGTTCTGCCCCGCAGCGGTCTGGCGGTTGATCTCACCGGGCGGAATGTCATCCCCCATGCCATCGACCTGGTTGTCGGTGAACCACAATTCGCCGGTCACCGGATGGAAATCATGGCCGACCGAATTGCGGATGCCATAGGTATAGACCTCACGTTCGGAGGCATCCCGGTTCATGCGGATCATCCCGCCGATGCCCCATTCATTGTGGAGATCCATCTTGTCTTCAGGCGCCACGTTGAACGGCTGACCCAGCGAGATATAGATCTTGTCATCGGGACCGATCTTGCAGACCCGGGCCGAGTGGTTGTAGCTCTCTTCCTCGGCCGGGATCAGATCGCCCTTGGCCACCAGGTTGAAGGCCGCCACATCCGGGCTTTCATAGAAATACTCGGCTGCCGGAAACAGCAGCACGCGGTTCTGTTCGGCAACATAAAGGAACCCATCCTTCGAAAAGCAGGGGCCGTTCGGGATCGCGAAGGTCAGCGAAGGCGCGAAATCCTTCACCTCGTCGGCCACCCGGTCCTTGTTGCGGTCGGTGACCGACCAGACCTTGTCCTTGCGGGTGCCGACAAAGGTCACCACGCCTTGCGGGCCGACCGCGATGTGCCGCGCATCGGGCACCACCGCATAAAGCTCGATCTTGAACCCGTCGGGCAGCGAGATCTTCTCCAGAATCGCCCGGATTCCGGCGGCGTAATCGCCATCCTGTTCGACATAGGTGAACTCGGTCGTTCCCGTGGTCTTGAAGGCCGAGAGTTTCTCCAGATTGTCGGGCACTTCGGCGCCCTGGGCAAAGGCGCCCGATGCGGCCACGGCAAGGGCTGCGATGGATGTCAGAGTTGTCTTCACGGTGTTTCCTCCTGTTGCGTGAAAGATCATGTCAGGCACAGCCCGACCGGTCTCCGGAACGGGGTCCGAAGTGGCGAATGTGCCGAATGGGATTGAGCGACCGGTTGGCCGTGGATCGGATGTCTAGGCCTGGTCCGGCACCTCCAGATGTTTGTAGATTGTGGTGCGTGACACGCCGAGCCGCCGCGCGGCCAGGCTGATGTTGCCGTCGCAATCCCGCAGGGCCGACCGGATCTGGCGACAACGTGCCTCCTTCGACGGATGCCCGGCGCAAGACGGACAAACTTTGCGCATCGGCGCCATCCAGGGCAGCAGCCCGTTCAGGGCTTCAACCGAAATCGACCGGCCCGGATCGTTGCGGGTCAGCTGAAAAAGAAGTCGGCGCAGAACATAGAAACTCAGCCCGTCGCCTATCTCGCGAAGCCGCGTCACCACCGCCGGGCCCACATCCGCTTCGGGTGCGACCTCGCTCAAGACACGGGCGACGATCTGCGCCAGATCCCGGCGCTGCGACACCGGCGGGACCACAAAAGCATGCCCCCAGAAATCATCCACATCCGGGGGTGTTTCAGGGGCAGCACCACGCCGGATCGCCAACAGCGCCCAGGACGTATCCCGACCACGGGACGGTCTCGGCAATTGCGCCTGAAGTCGCTTCACGATCGGCAGCGCCCTTGGACCCAGATCCTCGATCCCGTCCAGCACCAGGGTGGCCGCGCCCTCGGCCTCCAGAAGCGGACCCCGCACCGGATCGCCATTGACCGTCTGTCCGCGCAGGCTGAAATCCAGCTGCGAGCTTTCCAGCAGGGCGCAATCCAGTTCGACCAGCCGGGCCTCCGGATGCAGCCGGTGGTGGATCGCCTGGGCCGTGGTGCTCAGCCCGCAACCGGACCGTCCCCGGATCAGCACCGGCAATCCGGATGTCGCCGCCCGGGCGCTGGTCTCGATATGTTGCATCAGAAAATCATCGGCGACGCTCACCGCCCCGCGCTGAATGTCCCCGGTGGGTGATTTTTCCTGCATGGCCGGAACACGCACCGCGCTGCTGAGACCTGCCCCCGCCGCCTGCCCCGACCAGCGACGGGTCGGGCGCAACCGCACATAGACACTGGCCCCGTGCCGGTCCTTGAGCTGCACACACTGACCGGCGCGGATTCGATCCACCATCGCGCCGAACCCATCCAGGAAGATGCCGCTGAAACTCTGCCCTTCCTGGTCAAGCGCCCGACCCAGAATATCCCGTGCGGCCGCATTCGCGCCCACCAGCCGCCCATCGGGATCGAACGCCATCATGCCGGCACTCTGGGTCGACAGATACTCCTCCCGAGGGTGGCACAACACGACAAGCTCTTCGCGGAAATCCTCGATGAAAAGCCGGTTCGAGACGTTCAGCGACGCCATTTTGACCAGTGCCGCCGTGTGCAACTCGCGATTGGACACCGGTGCGGTCACATCGAGAATGCCGGCAATGGAGCCGTCTCCGTTGAACACCGGCGCCGCAATACAGGAGATGTCGCCATTCTCGGAAAAGAAATGTTCAGGCCCCAGAACCGTCGCCTGCTTGCCAAGCGCCGCGGCCAGCCCCAGCGCATTGGTGCCGCGCAAGGTCTCCATCCAAAGCGATCCCGGAATGATCGTCTGCGCCAGCTTTCCCGAGGCCGCCTCGGTATCGGTGAGCGCATCCAGCACCGTGCCATCCGGGGCACCAAAGGCAATCAGGTAATTATAACCCGTCACCTGGGCGCCAAGAAACTCCATCTCAGGACGGGCAAATCTCAGCCCGCGTTCAAAGCGCTGCTTCTCTTCCTGAAACCGCGAGAAATCCAGAACCGCGTCCTGGCCGCCACCGGTTGGACTCATCCCCGAAGACAGGCAACGCTTCCAACTCGCAGAGATATCTTCCCTAAGTTCGGGGCCAACCACGATGCCGGATTTCTCCAAAATCCGCCTCGCCTGACGCGCATGCCTCATTTCACCGTCCTCCCAGCGGTGGGTGAACTCTGGGTCCACACCGAAGGCTTCGCAAGTCTTTCCGCCGAATGTTCACTTTCTGAACAGGGACGTTCGGGGGGCGGTTACATTTTCAAAGCCATTCCGCCGTGAAAGCGGGAACCGGACGTAGAACATGACCGCGAGTCGAATGTCCTCCGTGCCGGTATCGAAGGACTTGGATGGGTCCGCCTTGGGCATTCACGGACGCCAGATCAGCCCCCTGCCCGGCTGAAGTCAAGTTCCTCTGACAGCACCACCGCGGACATACCTGGCCACAGGAGGCTATGGCAGCGGAACCAACAGAGCAAACTTGAAGAATGCAAAGAAGACAACCATGATCACCGCGCCGGCACCCCAATACAGCAGGGCTGTCGATCTGCTCCACCTGTCATGCATGGCCGCAATCAGCCCACCGGCAAAGGCGATGGCGCCTGCGGGCAGAAAACCGATATAGGGCATCGCCAGACAGGCCGCCGCCATCGTCAGAACCAAGAGGCAACGGCGCCACCAGACCCCGGTGCCGAATCCATCCTCGTCCGATGGTCTCAGGAAGCGATGAACGAAGGAAATGCCAGCGGTCAGGATCAGAAGGATCGCGACCGTTTGCGGAAAGACCTGGCTGTCGCGGTCGGAATATCCGGTGGTGTCGTAGAGCGTGACGACGCCTGCCACGACAAAGAAAGCCGAGGTCAGAAGCGACCCGATCTGGCCCTGGGATTTCGCCTTGGAGGCCGACATCATTTTCCCTCCAATGCAGCTTTGCGCTGTTTGCGCGCAAGGACCAACGGCAGGATCAGGGTGATCAGGGTAAAGGCAAGGATCGCCTGCGAGATCGGTCGCCCGAAGAACATGCCAAAGAGGTTGTTGGTCGCGGCTCCGATCGTCCAGCCCTGCACAAAGCCCTGTTCCGCAATGGGTCCGAGGATCAGGCCCAGCACGATGGGCGAGGCCTTGAAACCGAACCGTGCCACGACCCAGCCAAAGACACCGAGGCAGATCATGATGATCACGTCCGAGACACTGTTGCGGATCGAGAAAGTGCCGATGATGGTCATGAACCCAACGGTTGGCACCAGAACGGCCTTGGGGATCGTGACGATGGATTTATAGGCATAGCGTCCGATCAGCAGACCGGCGGGCAGCATCAGGATCGTCGCAATGATCAACCCGTAGATAAAGGTGTACACGATGGATCCGCTTTGGGTGAACATCGCCGGACCCGTCCGCACGCCCTGGATCAAAAGAGCGCCCAGAACGATGGCATCGGGCGGCGTGCCGGGGATGCCCAGCACCAGCGTGGGGATGAACCCCCCGCCCACCGTGGCATTATTGGCGGATTCCGTGGCCATGATGCCATCGGGTTCGCCTGCGCCGAATGTCTGGTGGGGCTTGGCGGTTCGCTTGGCCTCCGAATAAGCAACGAGCCCGGCCACCGACCCCCCTGCACCCGGAAGAATGCCCACAATGGTGCCAATGACCGACGATCGGATCAGATTGAATTTCGAACGCGCGGCGATGCGGTAGGCTTCGCCGATGCGGAGGGTCTTGACGTCCTCCTCGACCTTCAGATGACGGTCCGGAACGGCCACCAGATCGATCAGAACCGGGATGCAATAGAGCCCGATCAGCGCGCCCACCACGCCAAAACCGCCGATCAGAACCTGGGACCCGAAGGTCAGACGAATATCGGCGGAAATCTCGGCGACGCCGACCGTGGACAGGATCATGCCAAAAGCCCCGCCCGCCAGACCCTTGGCAAGGTTGCCTTCGGACAGGGAGGCGATCAGCGACAGGCCGAAAATCGACAACCAGAAATATTCGATTGGCCCGAAGGCCAGCGCGACTTTGGACAGGGGTGGGGCCAGAAAGAGCAAGGCAATCGCGCCGACCATGCCCCCGACAACTGAGGCAAAACACGCCAGCGCAACGGCCAGGTCGCCATCCCCGCGCTTGGCCATGGGATAGCCGTCAAAGGTGGTGGCGATGGCCGAGGGGGTGCCCGGCGTATTCAGAAGAATGGCGGCATAGGCCCCGCCATAGATCGCGCCGGTGTAAATCGCCCCCAGCAGGATCAGCGCCGAAGCGGGCTCCATGCTGAAGGTGATCGGCACCAGAATGGCCAGCGCCATGGTTGCGGTTAACCCGGGGATGGACCCGACGATGGTTCCGGCGATGACGCCAAACAACGCAAGGCCAAGGTTCACCGGCGTCATGGCCGACAGGAAATGGCCCAGTTCCATCGCCTCACCTCCCCGGATTAACCGCTCTTCCCGTTACTTGATCAACCCGGCTTCACGCGCGTCGTTCAAGTATTCTTCCGTCCGGGCCGCCATGAAGTCGCCCATCTCATCGACCGAGATGTCCAAAAGCGCGAAACCGCCATCCAGCATCTGCTGGCGGAACCCCGGGTCGGAATTGATCTCGCCGATCATGTCGGACCACATCTTGGTGGTCTCGGCACTGGCCGAGGCCGGAAGGGCGATCCCGCGATAGGCGCCGCCGACCATGTCATAGCCCAGCTCCTTGAAGGTCGGCACATCGGGGAAGAGCGGATGGCGGTCTTCCATGGCCACCGCCAGCATGCGGACAGCCTCACCCTGTTTTGCGCCCACAGTTGTGTAGCCCCATTGCGCCTTGACCTGCTTGCCCAAAAGCGCCGTGGTCGAGGCCCCGGTGCCCTTGAACGGCACATAGGTGGTCAGCGCGCCGGTCATCTTGTCGAACTTGATCTGCGCAAGATGGTTGGCACTGGCCTTGCCCGAGCCGGACATCGTCACCTGACCGGGGTTCGCCTTGGCATCCTCCACCAGATCGGCCAGCGTCTGATAGGGGCTGTCGGCCGGCACCACGATGGCGTCGGGGGTGAAGTGGAACATGTAGAACGAGTTCAAGCCGTCGGTGGTAAAGCCCACATCCTTCTGCGCCGGTTTGATGATGATATGAGGCAGGTTCACCCCCATGATCGTCTGCCCGTCACCGCTCAGGCCATTGAGCGAGGCCCAACCCACGGCGCCGCCGCCGCCCGGCTGATAGGTCACGACCATGTCCTGGCCAAACTTGTCTTTGAAAAAGGGCTGTTGCAGACGCGCGGAAATGTCCGATTCACCGCCCGGGCCGAAGGGGATGATGTAGTTGACCGGGCCGTTCAATTCGGCCTGTGCCGCGGTACCAATGGACAGGGCGAATGCCGCCGCCGCTCCCGCCTTAAGGATTGATCTTCTAAGCATGTTTTCCTCCCTGATGCTCTATGACGTCGTCTAGTCTCAGGCCATGACAGCCTTCATGAACCGCTCACGGATCACAACCGGATCCTTTGTGATCACCGGCAGTTTGATGTTCCCGCTTTCGCATTTGGCGACGATGACGGTCATTTTCCTGGCGTCGATGGCCGCCTGCAGAGCCTCCCCGGTCTCCTCCGCCGCGCAGGTCACCACGGTATCGCAGCCACAGGCACGGGCCACGTTCTCCAGCTTGGTCTTCCTGCCGGCATAGGTCGGCTGATCCCCGGTCGAACCGTAGGAGCCGTTATCGATGATCAGCAGAATGAAATTGTCGGCCACGTTGTTGGCGATCGTGGGCAGGGTGCCCAGATTGGTCAGCACCGAGCCATCGCCATCGATGGAAATGACCGTCTTGTCCTGCGCCAGCGCGACGCCCAACCCGATGGAAGACGCCAGTCCCATGGTGCCCAGCATATAGAAATTGCTGGGCTGATCGTCGATCATATGCAGCTCCTGGCTGGGCAGGCCGATATTGCAGATCACCAGATGGTCCCGCAGGATCGGGGCGATGTCTTTCAGAATATCGGAACGGATCATTGGTCGCCGTAGCCTCCCCAGAAGGATGCGTCGGTCAGGATTGCGACCGGCTTGTTGCACATGAAAGTGTATTTCAGGATGGTGTCGAATTCCTCGGCATCTGCTTCGCGGTGAAAGTGATATGTCGGGATATTCAATTGGCTCAGCAGCGCTTTCGTATGCACCGCCATCTCGACCTGACAGGCCACGGGCTCGCGCAGTTCGCCGCGATAGCTGATCAGCATCGGCAGGGGCATCCGGTAGAACTGGGTCAGCGTGACCAGCGTGTTGATCGTCACGCCAATGGCGGTGTTCTGCATGATGATGGCGGGTCGCTTGCCGCCCATGAAGGCCCCGGCACAAAGCCCCATGCCCTCATCCTCTTTGTTCGCGGGGATGTGAAGGATGTCGGGATGGGCCTCCACCTCGTCGATCACGCCGGCCAATTGCTTGCAGGGGACCGTGGTGATGAAGGAGACGTCATTGGCGACGAAATCCTCCACGAGCTTTCTGCTGATCGACACGGCACCCTCTCCCGCTCTTGCTCCCTTCCAGCCATCTTTCACTTAAAATTTGAGTTGCACGAGTCATAATTTTTTGTGTCTTGCTAAAATTTCTCTTTATTGAGAGGGACGGAGTCTCACTCGCAGGCGGGCGCTCGAAATGACCATTTCGCTCTTCAAGACACTCATTGCCATCTCGGAAACCGGCAGCTTTCGCGCGGCGGCAGACATTGTCTGCGTAACCGACGCGGCGGTCGGCCAGCAAATGCGCCGCCTCGAAGAGACCCTTGGCGCCAAGCTCTTTGACCGCTCGGAACGGACGCCCCGGCTCAATCAGCTGGGCAAGGCCTTCGTACCCAAGGCCCGGGCCATCGTGCAGGCCTACGAGTCCGTGCTGGACGACCTGACCGGGGATCCCGGCGCCATTGGCGAACTTGTCCTCGGTGCTGTTCCCTCCACCATCGGTGGCCTGATCCCAAAAACCATCAAGCGCCTGATCGGACTTTATCCCGATCTGCACATGCGCGTGGTTCCCGACCTGTCACCGATGTTGCTGGAGCAGGTCGAGCAGGGCATGCTGGACGCCGCCGTGATGAGCGAACCTCCCCGGGTGCAGGACAATCTGATCTGGATGCCGTTCTGCGAAGAGAAACTTGTCCTTCTGACCGCTCCGGATGTGCCGCATGCCGACCCGATGCAGATCCTCGCGACCATGCCCTATATCCGGCACACGCGCCGGGCCTCGGTTGGGGTGATGGCCGAGGAATGGCTGGCGAAGAACAGGATCAAGGTCAACGACACGATGGAGATGGGCTCGCTCGAAAATCTGGCCAGCATGGTCGCCCATAACCTCGGGGTCTCTGTCGTGCCCGACATCTGTGTGCCCGATCCGATCTTTCAGAACCTACAGAAAATCCCGCTCAGTCCCGATGCGCCGGCGCGGAGGCTTGGCATTCTGACCCGCGCCGATTGTTCGAAAATACGACTGGTGCAGGAGCTTCTGAAACAGATCAGCCTTGTCGTCGAGCAGCACGCCGAACACTCGAAGTAAAAATTTCCTTTAGAAATATTGAAGAAACTTTGATTTGCTCAAATTTTTCTTCCCCACAACAATGCGCGCACCTGACTGGTGAGGGACGACAGATGACCATGGATTTCACCCGACCAGATGCGGCTGTCCTGGATGAGCTCAAATCCGTGCTGGGCCCCGGTGGCTGGAAGGAAAGCGCAGACGGCGCCCGGTATTTTGAGGATCCCCGGGGCCGGTTTGAGGGCAAGGCCTGTCTGATCCTGTTGCCGGAAAGCACGCGGCAGGTGTCCGAGATCGTGAAGATCTGCAATGCCGCGAGAGTGGGTATCATTCCCTTCAGTGGCGGCACCGGCGTTGTTGCCGGCCAGCTTTCCCCCGACAATGAAAATGCCATCATCCTGTCGCTGGAACGCATGAACAAGGTCCGGGATGTCCTGATCGAAGACAGCGCCATCGTGGTCGAAGCGGGCTGTATTCTGGAGACAATTCACGCGGTTGCCGCAGAGCATGACCTGACATTCCCCCTGAGCATGGCCTCCAAGGGCAGTTGCTGCATTGGCGGCAACATGGCGACCAACGCAGGCGGCATTCAGGTCATCCGTCACGGCAATGCCCGCGACCTGTGCCTGGGGATCGAGGCCGTCCTGCCCGACGGGTCGATCCACAGCGAACTGAGCCCGCTCTGGAAGAACAACACCGGATATGATCTGCGCCATCTGCTGATCGGCAGCGAAGGCACCCTTGGCATCATCACAGCCGCCACGCTCATTTTGAAACCGGTCGACCCGGAAACGTCGACCGCCTTTTGCGGCCTGCCCTCACCCGGGGCGGCCCTGGCGTTTTACCGGGCATTGCGCAAGGCGCTTGGCGAGAGCATTTCCGCACTTGAGTTGATGAGTGGGTTCGGCGTGGATCTGGTGGTGTCGCATTTCCCCGATCTCGCAAATCCGCTCGAACACTCCCATGACTGGTATCTTCTGGTCGAGGCGGGTGGCTCCGTTGGCATTCACGCGGCGCTGGAAGCCGCGCTGAACGACTGTTTCGAGGCCGGTTTGCTCTCGGATGCGGTGATCGCCCAATCAGAAAGCCAAAGGCAGAGCCTCTGGGATCTGCGCGAATACACGCCGGACGCCAATCGCGCTGGCGGGGCGTTCTGCAACAGCGATACATCGGTGCCAATCAGCAAGATCGATATGTTCATCTGTGAAACGGTCAAGCGGATCGCCGAGATTGAGCCCCGTTTGAGGATCAACAGCTACGGCCATATCGGCGACGGAAACATCCATCACAATGTTCTGCCCCCCGAGGGCATGTCGAAGGCGGATCTTGTCAAAACACATCCGGGGATCATCGATGAGGTCCGAGCCGCAATCAACGTGGCGACCCGAATGTTCGACGGCTCCATCAGTGCCGAGCACGGGATTGGACGCCTCAAGACCGCTGACCTCGAAACCTTTGCACCGGCAGAAAAGCTGAGAACTTTGCGGCGCATCAAACATGCGCTGGACCCCAACAACATCATGAACCCAGGTGCTTTGGTCGAATCTCGCGGTTGATCGTCTCTGCCCTGCCCCGGTTCTGTGGCGCAGAGTGACAGAACGGAAGCCGGGACGCCGGGGCATGAAACTCGGCGTTTCTGCTGAGCATTCCCGCCGAGGCATCAAACCGACAGACGCGACATGCGGACCACAATCCTGATCCGGGTCGCGCAAAAGCGGGTCGGGGGCCCTGGTACGGGCCCCCGTGGCGGATGGGTCAGCCCTTGCGACGCAGCCCGGCCGTGAGGCCGAGGCCCGCCAGCAACAGAAGGCCCGCACCCGGCAGCGGCACCTGGTTGACCGGGCTGGTGGCAAAGAGCGTGAGCGATGTGTCAGCCGTATCGCCAAAGCTGCCTGCGGCGAAATCCGAGCCGAGACTGAGGAGCACGCTGCCGGAGAGACCGGCGAAGCTGCCTTCGGCCAGATCGATGGCAAAAAGCAGTTCGGTCCCCGCCGTGTCGGAGGCGAGCGTGGTCAGGGTGGCTTCGATCACATCGCCTGCGAAATTGTCGTAGATCAACACGTTGTCCGGGCTGGTCACCGTGGCCAGATCCAGCAGGTCCGCCGTCAATGCGCCATCGTCAGAGGCGGCGAAGAGGAAGTCCGCATCGCCCGAGACGGCGCCGGTCGTGTCGATCAACGCGCTGCCTCTGGAGAGGCCGAGGGCAGCAAGATCCAGGGTCGCGGCCTGGGCGATGCCGGGCAGAGCCAGGGCGAGGGCGAGAAGGGCGGCAATTTTTTTCATGGTTTTTCCTTTGATTGAGGCCGCCCGCCCAGGGCGGACGGCCGGACGAGGGTTCAGATGAAGCTGATGTCGTCGGCATCATCGACGCCGTGGACCCAGATGATGTCTCCATCACCGTCAAGCTGGAGCCGGACCTTGTTGCCGTAGTCGCGGCTCCGGGCCACCGAGGCGTCGCCCAGATCCAGCGCATCCACGCCGATCTGGTAATCGGTGATGATGTCGGTTTCGCGCTGACCGTTCCGGGTTTCCTCGGCAAAGATGAAGACGTCTGCGCCTTCGCCACCGGTCATCCGGTCAAGCCGCCCGGCCCCCGCATACAGATTTTCATCTGCCTCGGTCCCGGTGAGACGATCGCGCCCGTCGCTGCCTGCAAGCACGGCGCGGAAGGCGTCTTCCAGATCGATGATGGCGATGTTGTCGAAGGCCGCGTTCTTGGCACCCCAAGCATAGACCCCAGCCGCACCGGTTTCGATCTCGTGGCTTTCATGGGCATAGGCAAAGACCTGATGGCCGTCGATCCAGGCCTGCATCTCACCGTCCACATGGGAGGCGCGCAGGTGGAACTCCTCATCCGCCGAGAAGGCGCCGCGGATACGGCCAAGATAGGTTTCATAGCCATCGACCACCTGCACCAGCGTGGTCAGGTTGTGGCGGCCATCGAGTTCCAGCTTGTAGTAATTGTCGGCATCCACGTAGTTCAGCATGAAGCCGACGCCGCCCGACAGTTCCGGCACGGTGATGGTCGCCTCGATGGCGTAATCTTCCAGCGCCATGTCGCCTTCCCACAGCGCATAGCTGCCCTTGTGGAGCGCATAGACGCCATCGCCATGGGGCGACCAGCCGCGTTGCCAGACATCGCCATTCGACGCCCCGGCCCAGGTGAGTTCGCGCGACGACGCGCCGGTGGTTTCCACCAGGGCCCCGTCGATCACCTGCCAGTTGGCGCTGCCGGTTGCGGCGTTGCCATCACCATCAAGCTCGGTGGTGTCGACGATGCGCCATCCGGCGGCATCGCCATCCTCGAACTGATCCGCCGCGATCAGCCGGTCGCCCGAGGCCACCTGGATCGTCACCTGATCTTGCGAAGCACCGTCATTGACCGAGAGCGTATAGCTCTGGGTTCCGGTCCCGGCGTCGATGCTTTGGCTGAGACCCGTACCGATCCCGTCCCATTGGGCGGTGTCGACACCGGTGGACAGGCTGCCGTCGAGCTCCACCGCAACTTTGCCGTCGCCATCGAAATCGACCACCATCCGGTCATGGCCCGCCCGCGCCTGGGACGTGATCGCATTCACCACCATGTCATCGAAGGAGGCGAGCGAGTTCTGTGAGCTGTAGTAACCCACCGTGCCCGCGCCCAGGGGTTCTGCATCGGTGATCTGACCGCCAAAAAGCGCCACCCCGTCGAGCGACACGCCGATGGCGCCGCCTTCTGCGGTGATCTCGACATCGATCTCGTCATAGAAGCGATAACCGCCCGCCTCTTCGGCCAGCACGGTCTGCACGCCGTTTTCGACCTTGATCAACTGGCGGGTATTGGCCTCGTTGTCGAGCCGCAGCAGATAGTAGTTCTGCGCATCGGTGAAGCGGAAGAGCACGCCCATCCCGTCATCATCCAGCGACCGGATCGTGGTCTGCAGCGTGATGTCGGCCCAGTCGCCGCCTTCGAAGAAGACGATGTCGTCGGCAGCACCTTCCTGATTGAACAGCGCCCCTTCGACCGCGCGCAGATCGGTGTCGGAGCCATCGCGCGAAGCAACCGTGCCCTTGATCTTGAAATTGGACGTCTGGTTGAAAGCCTTCAGCGACAAGCTGGCCTGACCGAAGTCACTGGCCGAGAGATCACCACCGGCGAAGCTCAGTTGAACCGCATCCGGCGCCGGCGCGGTGGCAAAGGGGCCTTCGGGGGTCACGCCGCCGAGCGCTGCGATCTCTGCGCTGTTCAGGGCTTCGGGCACAAGGGCGATGCTGGCCACCGCAAGCGGGGTGGTTTCGCCGTCATTGTCGGCAAAGAGCAGCAGACCCTCGGCGCCATCAAGCGTGTACCGGCTGCCGCCGCTGATATCATCGGCGATCACCTGGGTGCCGACCAGTTGGCCATCAATGAATTTGCGCATCACTTGGCCGCCGTCTTCGACAGAGACACTGACCGCAACCCGGGTCCAGGCGCCATAGGGCAGCGCACCGTCATAGGAACCGAGAGTGCCCAGCCCGGCGGTGCCGTCGCCATTGTCGCGCAGGAACAAGTCCGCATCGCTACCGTTGGTCGGATCGCTCTGAAGCAGCGCGGTATAGGCGGACGCCGCATCTTCGACATAAAGATCGAAGACCATCGTGTAGCTGTCCATCACACCCGCCTCGGGGGCGATGAGTTCCATCGCCTCGCTGCGGTTCAGCGCATCGACGCGCAGAATATCCACCGCCGCACCGGTGCTGGCACCGGCCAGACCCAGCGGGGCCAGGTCGATCTTGGGGGTCCTGAGCGTCGAGTTGAAATCCTTGCCGTTCTGCGAACCTTCGTTGAAATCGTCCCATTCATCGGGATCAGCCACCGCGAAGACACCCGAGGCCTTGGTGAAGTCACCCCGTTTCTGACCATCGGCGGCGGTCCAGAACGGCATGGTGGTGAAGCTCCAGCCCTGCCATTCGGTCGCGCCCTGAGGCATGTCCGCACCGTTCTCGATGCTCCAGCCCTCGGGTGCGTCCTGGGTCCAGCCGGCCAGCGCCGGATCGATCCCGCTTTCATCCACCGGGGTCTGCAACCGGTCGGCCAGCGCGTCGAAATTCTGGCTCATCAGAACTTCGCCGCCGGGGCCGGTCAGCTCCAGATTGTCGATGGCCCAGAACCAGTCATTGCCAGCCTGCGGCATGGTAAAATGGAACTGCACGTCACCGGCCAGATCCGAAACCAGGAAATCCAGCTCGATCCGGGTGTTTTCAAGACTGCCATCGTCGGACGTGTTGTCGCTGTCCCAGCGCAAAAGGCGGATCGGGTCGGCGCCGTCGATCGAGGCCCAGACCTCGGCCACCTGATCGTCTTCCGGGCGCCAATGGCTGTCGAACGCAAGGGTCAGCGCGACCTGCTGCACCTCCGGATCGACCGCAGGCAGACCGGCGTCGAGATCGGTGGTGGTGGCAGCGAAATCGGGGGCCACCGCGCCGGGCTTGACCCAGGCCGAGGCTGCGCCGTCATTGAAGGTTTCGACCAGAAGCGTGGCATCGGTTTCGACGATGACCCGGACCTGATCGCTGTGGCTGATGCCGCGGGCGGTTTCGACCACCAGGGTCAGGTCATGGGTGCCGCCTGGCAGCATCACATCGACAGTCTCGCCTTCGGCGACCAGCGTGCCATCCTCGGCATACCATTTGTAGCCGGTCACATCGCTTTGCGGATCGGTGCTGCGCGCCCCCGACAGGGTGACCCGTGCCTGATCCGCACCGTCCTCGGCGCGGGCAACCTGATCGTCTCCGGCGTTGGCCAACGCTTCGGCCTGACGGGTGCCGATATTGGCGTCTTCCAGAGTTTCCTCATGGCCCTTGTAGCTGCCGGTCAGCCCGTCGCGGTCCAGCGCCTCACTCCCGCGCACGGCGGTGAAATAGGTGTCGAGTTCGGTGAAGTAGGTTTCGGTGTACACCGCGTCATTGTCGGGATCGACGGTGATCAGACGGATCGCCCCGTTGCCGCCGCGCCCGCCCTGCCCGGCATCGCCCGCGCCGGTGACCTCGCTCGACACGCCGCCCTGATAATTGACCAGGAACTGATACACCTTGTTGCCGAAATCATTGTAGGAGACGGTGGTTTCCGCCCCGTCGCCAAAGATGTGACCGCCTGCGGTGAAGACCACGTTCGGATGCCGGTCCAGCACCTCCCGATAAATCGTTTCACCATCCCAGGCGCCTTCGGCCTCTTTGCCAAGACCGTAATCATAGCCGGCGCCTTCGGCATTCAGCGGCGCGCCAAGGCTGTCATGACGGCCGTCGAAATTGCTCATCGAATGGGTCAGCACGAAGGCCTTGCGGTCGCCAAATTCGGTGAGCACATCATCGGCCCACCGCAGCACGTCATCGCGCGGACCAAATTCGAGGTTGAGCACGATCCAGCCGGTGCCGTCGGGCGCATCGAACAGATGGTAGCTGTTGTCGTAGCTATCTGGCTCCTGGTCGTAGGCGCCGCCGAATGTCGGGTCGGCAGACATGTAAGTCGTTGAAAACGCGTCGTTGTAGTCACCCGTTTTGCGGATGTTCGAACTTCCGTTGTCGCCGATGTCGTGGTTGCCCGGCAGGACCGAGAAGGGAATGCCCGCGTCGCGCAGAATGTCCATCGCCTCCCGGGCGATGACGAATTCATAGGGCTGGGCATCATTGGTGATGTCGCCCACATGGGTCACGAAGCTGAGGTTCTTGCCTTCGGCATTGTCGGCCAGCCACTGGGTCATGTTGCCGAAGGTCGAAGAGAGGGCGGAATTGATCGTGTAGTTCTGGGTGTCGGGCAAAACCGCGATCGTATAGGCGTTTTCGCCTGCCACCCGAACCCGCAGCATGTCGGTCACGGTCTCGCCGTTTTCGAAGGTCGCGGTGATGTCCAGATCCGAAAGGCCAAGAGCATCAAAGCCAAGGGTCAGAACGCCATCGCTGATCTCGGCGCTGACGGCCTCTCCATTTGTGCCGGTGACGGTGAAGTCGCTTGCACCTGGGCCGAATACTTCTGCCAGATCGAAACTGCGGCTTTCGTCGCTGAGGCTGACCAGCATGTCCGCGATCGGCGCGA
>JAOXSD010000048.1 GCA_025800205.1 Silicimonas sp.
CTGTAGCCGTAGCCGTCTTCCATAAACCGCGCCTTGTTCAGCACGATGCCCGCCACGTTGGAATATTGCGCCACTTCCCGCTCGACCTCGTCGACCTGGGCAATGGTGCTGGTGCCGGCCCCTGCCACGATCAGCACCGCATCCACCAGTTTCAGGAAGCCGCGGGTTTCGTCCGAGACCAGAACCGGCGGCATGTCGAAAAGCATCAGATCGGGCTGATACTCGGCCTGCACCTGATCGAGCACTTCGGATGTGTGCGAGCGCAGGATCACCCGGGCCGGGTCCGAGACCGACCGCGTGGTCATGGCGATGGCCGTGTTGGGCTGGAACCGCATCGCCTGGTTCGCGAATTCCACATCGCCCATGTAGACATCTTTCAGGCTCGCCGCCGGGGAGACGCCGAAGGTCTTGGCGACGGCGGGACGGCGGAAATCCATGTCAAACAGGATGCCGCGATCTTCCGGCTGGCGCCCGAAGCCGGCAATCAGATTGCAGGCGGTCGTGGTCTTGCCGCAGCCGGGCGTGGCCGAGGTGATGGCGATCCGCGTCCAGTCGTTGCGGCGCATTTCCAGCAGGAGCTTGGTGCGCAGAATGTCGAAATGCTGCGCATCGGTGGAGGCTTCGCCGGCATAGATATGCGATTTGTGAAGCTTCTTTTCGGAGGCGGTGAACATGGGCAGCGCATCCCAGCGGGCATCGACCTCGTCGCGCTGGGTGGCCCGGCCCCGGCCGCGGGCCGGATGGCTGTAGTTCGAACGCAGGGGGCGCTGGTCACCGCCATCCCGCTTTTCACGCGCGCGCGCCAGGGCTGCTTGCAATTTTTCCATGGGTCAACTCGTCCTGATCAAAGTCCGACGCGTTCGAGAATGCGTTCCAGCACGATCTCGAGCGGCAGATAGAATGTGTGGATCGCCCAAAGCCCGACCGGGATGGCAATCAGAATGGCCGCCAGAAGGATCGTCTTGAGGGCACGCCGACGGCGGCGCACCGATTCCTCTTCCATGTAGGGAATGGTGGCCAGCGGCTGCACGCCCAGCGCCCGGGTCAGATCGACCGGCCGCCGGATCGAGCGGTTGAGCAACTCGGTCAGCAGGAAGAAAAACGCAGCCAGGCCGCCGCCCAGGAAGACGCCGCCCCCCGCGATCAGCTTGCGGTTGGGCGAGGTCGGGGCCGAAGGCGCGACCGCCTGTTCGATCACCGTGACCCGTTCACCCTTCTTGTTGACCTCGATCTGGTCGCCCTGTTCGGCCAGTGCCCGGTCGGCCACCGCGCGGTTATAAAGCGTCTGGGTGTTGGTGTATTCCCGTTCAAGCTGAGCCAGACGGTTGGCCACCGATGGCGTCGCCTCGATGGCGATCCGCAGTTCCTCCAGTTCGGCCTCGCCACGCTCCATCTCTTCCTCGATGAAAGCGATGCGCGAGTCGATCTCGGCCAGTTGCAGATCCAGCACCGAGGAGGTGGTATCGCCGGTTCCGGCCTCCCCCATTTGCTCGATCCGCATTTCAAGCTGGCTGATCTTGGCCTTCAGCACCTCGACCTTGGGGTTGGTGTTGCCGCCCAGGACAACTTCCCATTCCACCAGCTCGGCCTTGTACTGACGCAGCAATTGTTCCTCGGCGGTCAGGGCCACCGGCTGGGCCGAATTCTGCACCCCGATGGCGACCAGGCGGTCGCGCTGATCATTGAGCGAGGCGCGGTCGCGGATCGACAGGTTGAGCCGTTCCTGCAAGGTGGCCCGCCGGTCCAGCCGGTATTGCAGGCTTTCGGGCAGCGCATCCTTGTTGGCTTCTTTATAGGCGACAATCTCCGCGCTCTGCCGAGCCAGTTCCTCATCGAGACGCTGCACCTGCTGGACATAGAATTCCAGTTTCTGCCGTGAGCCGGTGGAGCGGATGTCGGTGTCCTCGGCCAGCACGAGTGTCACGAACTCATTCACCACATCGGCCGAAACCTTGGCGGAATGAGAGGTGAAGGCGATTTCCATGAAGGTCGCGCTTTTGCGCCCCGCCTCGATGCCGATGTAGGTCTGGTCGCGCATCATGTCGACCACCTCGTCCGGTGACAGGTTGCCCTCGCCTTCGAACACTTTGAACTTGTTGGCCACATCCACGAGGTTGGCGCGGGTCAGGAGCCGGGTCTTGATCACCTGCAATTGCTTGCTGGCTTCATCCTCGGCGCCGCGGACCGGTTTTTCGGTGGAGATCTGGGCGCTTTCCACCAGGAGTTTCGCATCCGCCGTGTAGCGCGGCGGCATGGTCAGCGCGAGGGCGACCCCAAGTCCCGCACAAAGCGAGAAGATCACCGCCATGACCGGCAGCCTGCGCAGGGCAAGCTGGAAATAGAATTTCAGATCAAAGTTCATTCCGCAGCTTCCCCGGTTGTCTGCACGGCAGGCAGGAAAATACCATCTTCAAGCACTTCTTCGATAATCGCCGCATCGACCACGCGGCGTTCCTCGGTGGCGGCATAGACCATGGCGAAATCGCAGAGCCGGTTCACCAGACGCGGAATGCCGTGGGTTTGCTGGTGCACCAGGTCGAGCGCCTCTTCGGTGAATTCGGAACCGCTGCCGCCCACATGGGTCAAACGGTGCTGGATATAGCCCGCGATCGCCGCCCGATCGAGCGAGCCGATATGATAGGTCGCGGTCACGCGCTGAGCGAACTGGCGCAGCTCGGGGCGCATGATCATCTGGCGCAGCTCGGGCTGGCCGATCAGAATGAGCTGCAGAAGCTCGTCCTTGTTGGAGTTGATATTGGTGAGCATCCGCAGCTCTTCGAGCCCCTCGATGGAGAGGTTCTGGGCTTCGTCGATCAGGATGATCACCCGGCGACCGGAGGCATATTCCTCGATCACGAAATCCTGCAACTGCTGGAACAGGGTGACATAGGCCGCGTTGAGATCGGTCTCGACCCCGAGCGAATTGAGCGCCCATTGCAGCAACTCACCGCGCCCGCCCTGGGCGTTCGAGATCATACCAAGGGTAATGTCATCTTCGAGGGTTTGCAGCAGCTTCTGGACCAGGGTCGTCTTGCCGACGCCCACCTCACCGGTGACCACGGTGATCGGCGAGCGGGTCATCACCCCGTATTCCAGCACGGAAAAGGCCCTGCGATGTGCGCGGGACCAGAAGATGAAATCGGGATCCGGCAACAGCGTGAACGGCCGCTCGGAAAACCCGAAGAAATCCATATATAGGTCAGAACTCGTCATTTATCTCACTGGTTGCTCGGACAGGTTGTACATGAAGACGTGTTTGACGTCTTCTATAGACGGCCTTGGGTCCATAACATGGCCTGTCTGAGGCAATTCTGCAATGATTAAGCAAGCGTCAAGCATGAACCCCGACGATTCGTGCACAATTGCGCCGAAACTGCGCCGA
>JAOXSD010000118.1 GCA_025800205.1 Silicimonas sp.
TGCCCGCTCTCTTGCCGCCCCTCTTGTGAGAGGTGCCATTCCATGCCACCTGTCTAACAATACTTCAAGGAGGTCCAGCCCAATGCGTCCGACCATCGCGCCCTTTCCATCCGCCCGCCCCCGCCGTGCCCGCGCCACACCCGCCATCCGCGCGCTGGTACGCGAAACCACGCTGGCCCCGTCGGATTTCATCTGGCCCGTCTTTGTGCGCGACGGTGACGGCGTGGAAGAACCCGTTCCCTCCATGCCCGGCGTGGTGCGCCGGTCCGTGGACCTGATCGGTGCGGCTGCGAAAGAGGCCTATGATCTGGGCGTACCGGCGATCTGTGTCTTTCCCTATACCTCGATGGAGGCGCGGACCGAAGATTGCGCCATGGCCTGGGACCGGGACAATGTCGCCAACCGCGCCATCCGCGCGATCAAGGACGCGGTGCCCGACATGGCGGTGATGACGGATATCGCGCTGGATCCCTATAATATCAACGGCCATGACGGGTTTGTCGTGGACGGAGAGATCGTCAATGACCGTACAGTCGAGGCGCTGGTGAAAATGGCACTGGCGCAGGCGGAAAGCGGGGCGGATATCCTGGGCCCTTCGGATATGATGGACGGGCGCATCGGCGCCATGCGGGCCGCGTTGGAGGCAGAGGGCCACCAGAAGGTCATGATCCTCAGCTATGCGGCCAAATTCGCTTCGGCCTTCTATGGACCGTTCCGCGATGCGGTGGGGGCGTCAGCGGCGCTGACCGGGGACAAGAACACCTATCAGATCGACCCCGGCAACGGGCGCGAGGCGCTGCGCATGATCGAACGCGACCTGAGCGAAGGGGCCGATATGGTCATGGTCAAACCCGGCCTGCCCTATCTGGATATCTGCCGTCAGGTGAAAGACATGTTCGGCGCACCGACCTTTGCCTATCAGGTGTCGGGCGAATACGCGATGGTGCAGGCCGCAGCGCAGAATGGCTGGATCGACGGGCAGAAGGTCATGCTGGAGAGCCTGATGGCGTTCAAACGCGCGGGCTGTGACGGCGTGCTGACCTACTTCGCCCCCGAGGCAGCCCGGATATTGAACGGCTGAGCTCTTTTGATGGGGTGAAAGATTGGGGGCGTTGCCCCCAAACCCCCAGAGTATTTCCCCCAAGAAGAAGGGGTCAGCCGGCGCGCA
>JAOXSD010000075.1 GCA_025800205.1 Silicimonas sp.
CGGACCAATCGCCAAACCCGCCCTATTCCAGCCGTTCCTTCATCACGCCGACCAGATACGCGATCTCTTCGGGGTCAATGTCACCCTTCAATTGCACACTGTATCCGCGCTTCATCTTCGACCATTCGATCACCACGCCGCGCGGGGTTTCCACCATATTGCGCCGCCGGGCGCTGGCCGTCGCCTCCGCAGGCCGCCCGCCCCGGTGCCTGTCCTTCGGAACCGCTTCCTGCGCCTCGATGAACGTATTCACCTGGGCCCATTCCTCCTCCGGCGTCGCCGCCTCCGACAGGGCCAAGGCCGCGCGCATCTCACCCTCGCCCCCGGCCCGCAACGCCGCCGCCAGACGCAATCCCTGACGCTCGGTCAGCAGGTCGGGAAACTCCAGCAGATCTCCCAACTCCTCGAAGATCATCGCAAAGGACCGGATCTTCGAGCGCTTCGCCCGGGAGGCAAAAGCAAACAGCCGGTCCACCGCCTCCTCCACATTCACGAACGTCCCGTTCTGCGCCGCCAGCACCGCGATCCGGCCCCGCTCGAAATGCGACAGATCCGCCCGCACCTCGTTTTCCTCCACCATCGCCGCCACACTTTCGGCGCTGGTCTCCGGTGTGCGGATGATCGCCTTGATGGTCTGGAACCGCGCCGCCTCGGTGACCGTGGCCGCCTCGCGCATGGCCAGCAACCGCCGGTAGCCGGAAATCAGCCCGTAATCATGCGCTTCGGTCTTCTGCGGCAGTTCGAACACCTCGATCGGCAGCCGCATTCCGTTCTGGAGGATCGAGCTCCGAAGCTCGTTCAACTCCTCCCGGTCCACCACCGCCCGGTCGCGCACCAGCTCTTCCGCATGGATCCGGTCGATCGGAATTTCCGCCAGCACCAGCCCCTTCTCCCGGGCCTCCCGAAACACATCCGCCTCGGCCAGTTTCGCCCGGGTTTCCGCCCCCAGCACTTCGGTTTCCGACGCCGCCTCCGCTGCCACCTGGGCAATCGGCGCCACGCCCGACCGCGACACGGTTTCGCTGCGAAACTCCTCTTCGATCCGGCTCAGCGCTTCCGCGCTCGGGGTCTCAAGCTTGCGTCGTTTCGCCATTGCTCGGCTCCTCTTCCAGGGCGGCATCGCGCCACCAGCTGCCCAAAATGATCTCCTTCACCTCGCTCCAGGTCAGGTCGAAGGTCTCGCGCCCGCGCACGTAGGTCTCGCGGTTGAACTCCCGATAATCGGCCTCGTAAATCCCGTTCACCTGTTCACCCGCCTGCCCCACCATCGCGGTGAATTCCTGCCGGTAAGTGGTCATGAAATCCCCGAAATAGGCCTGCACCACATTCGCCAGATCGGTCTGCTGCTGGGCATCGAACCGGGTCACCAGCGCGCGCACCGCATCCCATTCAAACCGGATCTCCGGCAGCCCCTCGCCCAGCCGCGCCCGGTTCTCGCCCTCCTCGATCGACGCGAATGTCGAATAAAGCATGTCGAAAAACCGCCCCGTGGAATCGAACTCCAGAAAGGACGCGCCCAGAGGCACCAGCAGAATATCCGCCGCAGACAGTGCATTGATCGTCAAGTAACCGAGCGCAGGGGGGGTATCGAGGAAGATCAGATCATATTGATCGAGGATCCCCTCCTCATCCAGAAACCCCTGCAGCGCATCCCAAAGTGGCCAGGACTTCTCCTGCATCCGCCAGACTGGCACCTGAAATTCGGCCCAATAGAGGTTCAGCTGCGCCCCGATCAGATCGATATTCGGCCAATGGGTCGGCTGGATGATGTCCCCTGCCCCCATCTTCAGCGCCTCGGTCAGCGTCTCATCAAGCGGCACGATCGGCTGACCGCGGGCATCGCGGACCTTGTTCTCTGCCTCCAGATGGCGGGCGAAATGTTTCGCCATCAGTGGAAAGGCGGTCTGCCATTCATCGGCCACCTTGCCGCCCATGATCGAAGTCATCGAACCCTGGCTGTCCAGATCGACCACCAGCACCTTGTAGCCGTCTAGTGCTGCCGACATCGCCAGATGGGCACAGGTCGAGGTCTTGCCGACGCCCCCTTTGAAATTCGCCACCGCCAACACCTTGGCGGGTAGACCCTCGGGGCGGTAGGGCAGATAATCACGCCCGGCCGCGCCCTCGGCTGCGAAATGAGCGCGCAGCTCCAGCACCTCTTCGAGGGTGAACCATTTCGCCCCCCCACCCCCGTCGCCCTGCGGCAGGTCCGGGTTCGATTTCAGAACCCGGCGAAAATGGGCGGGGGCCACCGGAATCAGGTAGCGGCAGACCTCCCAGGTCGAAAACTTTCTGAGCCGTTTCTGCCCGTCGGGCGCATAGCCACGCTTGGCCAAATCCTCGCGTCCGCGGGTCGCAAAGGCCGCCGCCTTGGCAAAGCGTTCGGTGGTCACCGGATCGGACAGCTTGCCTGCCGCCTGTTTCGGATCGATATTGAAATACGGGGGATCCTGTCCGTCCTTGCCTGCCATTCTGTCCTCTGATGTTCGCTGTTTTCCGCGATGTTGCCCGAAATATCGCACATCTCGGGAGGGATTTGAATTCTCTTCTGACAATCAAGAGAAAAACACCCGACAAAGGTTTATTTTGTTTTCAGGGTTTAAGGACTTTGAGCTTAGTTCGGCCCTGTGATATCAGAGAGATAGCTACTTTTGGGGCCCCATCTCCGGGACCAACGGCACCCTTCTACGGGTCCAAAGGTCCCCGAATACGGGAAGACGGGTGCCGATTCGCAGGGTTTCGGGTATCCCGATTCAGGAGAGCCCGTTTTCGGTCGGTTTAGAGCCTGTTTTACCATGTTCCATGGCAAACCCTCCGCATCGGGCTCCCGTAGGCGGGTACCTTTGAGGTCCGGACCCACCTGCCCGCTTGAGGCACCGATCTTCTTCTTTCTCGCAGGTACCTTTCCTCCTATACTGTTTCCAAAAAGGAATCGAGCATAACCATGGACCCTATCCCGAAGGAGGCCCTTACCGGGGCTCTGCGGCGCGACAGTGTGAAAAAGCACGTGGCCGCCATTCACGTCTCGGGCAAGCTGACATTGCTGCAGCGCAAGCTGTCGAATGTTCTGCTGCTGAATGCCTATGACACGCTGACCTCGCGCGGCACCCACCGGATCGACGCGCGCACGCTTTGTCTGATGATCGGCTACAATTCCAACGATACCGATACGCTCAAGGCCGCTTTGCGCGGGCTGGCCGAAACGGTGGCGGAATGGAACATGCTCGATGAAAAAGGGCGCGAGGAATGGGGTGTCTCTTCCCTCCTCGCTTTCGCCAAACTGAAGGGCGGGGTCTGCGAATATTCCTATTCCGCCGCCCTCGCGGAGAAGCTGCACGACCCCAAGGTCTTTGCCCTGATCAACCTCAATATCCAGCGGCAGTTCACCGGCGGTCATGCCTTGGCGCTCTATGAGAACTGCTTCCGCTTCATCAAGACCGGCTCCACCGGCTGGTGGCCGCTTGATGTGTTCCGCCGTCTGATGGGGGTCGATGGCTCGGACTACTATCTGACCTTCAAGCATCTGAACGCCAAGATCATCAAACCGGCGGTGGCCGAGGTGAACCGGGTCTCCGACATTCTGATCACGCCCGAGACCCGCAAACAGGGTCGAGCGGTCAGTGACATTCGCTTTCTGATCAAGCGCAATCCGCAACTGGCCATTCTCGACCTCGATGATGGCGAGGGGCTGCGCAAGACTTCCACCTACGGGCAGCTGACCGAGTTGGGGCTGAGCGACCGTCTAGCGCGTCAATGGCTGTCGGAACATGGGGAGGCGTTCATTCAGCAGAAGCTTGATCTGGTGGCGGGGCAGGAAAATGTGCGCAGTCCGGTCAAGTATCTGACCGCTGCCATCGAGCGGGATTTCCAGACGGAGGACGCAAAACCCTCCAGCGCCCGCGCCGAACGGCTGGCCGCGATCCAGGCCGCGATTGCACGTCGGTCTCCGACCCAGAGGGATGCGGACAAGCGTCTGTTTCTCAGCCGTCTGTCGGAGCCGGCAGCGCGGGATGATTTCGACCGGCATGGCTGGATGTCGCCGCTGAATGCAGAGGCAATCCATGCGTTCTGGAGCGAGTTGGATCCGGATGTGGTTGGATAGGTTTCGCTGCGAAACGTATAAGTAAGATGTTGAAAAATATTGCGAAATCCGGATGTGGCGGATTTCGCGCCCGTTTTGCCTCAGGGAGGTTTCGCTGCGAAACCTATGTCTAAGTATATGATTTTGTTTGCTAAACCCGGAATTTGTCCGATTAGGGCAGGGCGCGGCGTTCACGGGATCTACACGTTTTCCTGAAGGGGTTGATCCCCCGCCGCGCCATCCCGACCTGTCTTGTCCATTTCCGCCTCATCACAGGACAAGATCATGATCCATCCCCGCCCGCCGCTGCCGCCGTTTTCCCATGACGAGGCGCTGACCAAGGTGCGTCTGGCCGAAGATGCCTGGAACACACGGGATCCTCGGAAAGTGGCACAGGCCTATTCGCCCGACACCCGCTGGCGGAACCGGTCGGAGTTTTTCACCGGTCGCGCCGAGGTGGAGGCGTTTCTGACGCGGAAATGGGCTGAGGAAAACGGCTATCGCCTGATCAAGGAGCTTTGGGCCCATGACGGTCACCGGATCGCGGTGCGGTTCTGCTATGAATACCACGACCGCGACGGACAGTGGTTCCGGGCCCATGGGAATGAGAATTGGGCGTTCGATGCCCTGGGCTACATGGAGGAGCGCCATGCCTCGATCAATGATGTGGCGATCGAAGAGGGCGCGCGGCTGTTTCACTGGCCGGTCGGCACGCCGCGTCCCGAGAGACATCCGGGGTTGAGTGATCTGGGGCTGTGACGGGCGTGCTGCCCTCAAGCGGCGTTGGAGGCGGCTTCGAGGGCCACGAGTTTCTCTGGAGCTTTGGCAAGGCCCTTGAGGATCTGGGCGAGCTCGTCTTCTTCCACGAGCTTTGCCGCCTTTCCGGGGGCGAACCAGTGCCGCTTGCGCTGGCGTTCTTCCTTCCAGCGGCGTTTGAGCTTTTCGACCACCAGCGGGTAGAGCGTCACCTCGCAGCGGCGGATCTTGCCGCCACCGAGACGCTTGTCGTAATGGTAGGTGCCGACCGGCTGATCGGAGATGAACCCCACCGCGCCGGCCTCTTCCAGCGCCTCGATCTCGGCGGCCTGCCAGGGCGTCTTGCCATCCATGGTCCAGCCCTTGGGCATGACCCAGCGGCCCCGGTCGCGCGAGGTGACCATGAGCACACGCAGCTTGCCATTCTTGTCCCAGTGAACGGGCAGGGCGGCGATCTGGCGAATTGTCCGGTCCGACTTGCCCATCAGCCCGCCCCCGCTTTGCGGGGCTGGGCGAGGCGCGTGGTCAGCAGATCGCCGGTTTCCTCGGCAATCGGATAGGCCACATAGCCCATGGCGGCGTTGATCTGCTTCAGCAGGCGCAACACTTCCTGATGGATGTTCGAGGTCTCGATACTGGCGGTGGTCCCGTCCTGGAGCCGCTTCAGATGGCGTTCCTGAAGGCGTTGCTCTTCGACCCGGATGCGGTCTTTTTCGGCCACGAGTTGCCGAGCGGCTTCCGCATCACCGGTGGTCAGCACCTGCAGCGCCAATTGCCCGTTGGTGACCACTTGGTCGTGGAAATTCTCAAGATCCCGCAGGCCCTGATCGGAAAAGGTCAGCGCTTCGTCGCGCATCCGGGTTGCCAGGGTGATGAAGTTGACCGCGATACGGTCGGCGGCCTCTTCGAGGTTGTTGGCCATGGCGACCGCTTCGAGGGTCTTCTTTTCTTCGGCCGGGCTGAGATCCCGTTCGCGCAGTTGCGAGACATAGATCTTGGTCTCGAAATGCATCTGGTCCACCCGGTCTTCGCAAAGCGCGATCTTGCGGGTGGTTTCCGCGTCAAGCTCGTGCAGGAGCCGCATGGCGGGCACCAGCATGGCCTGCACGGTTTCGGCCATGCGCAGCAATTCGCGCTGCGCACAGGCAAGCGCCAGGGGCGTGTGATCGAGGGCGGCTTCGTCGAGGGCCGTGACGCTTTCGCCGCTGGTTTCGGGATGCCTGGGAAAGAGCCGTTCGGCCAGGGCGGCAAAGGGTTTCAGGATCGGCAGGACCAGAAGCAGCGTGGCGCTGTTCAGGAGGATGTGCAGGGTCACCGTCTGCACGCCTGCATCTGCGCCGAGGAGGGCGAGGGGCAGGGCGCCTGCAAGAAGAAGGCCGAGGAAGATCAGCGTGACCCCGCCGCGCGCCAGGAGGTTGGCAAAGACCACGATGCGGGCCGGGCGTTCGCCGCCGCGCAGGAGGGCATAGGGGATCAGCGCGCCGCCCAGATTGGCGCCGATCACCAGAGCGGCCGCCAGTTCGCCCGCGATCAGCCCGGTGGTGGCGAAGGCGGCCAGGGTCAGCACGGTGGCGAGGCTGGAATGCATCGCCCAGGCAAAGAGGGCGCCGAGCGCATAGGCGCTGAGCGGGTCCGATTGCAGATAGGCGGCGATCGAGCGGACGATGTCGCTTTGGGCGATCGGCGCGGTGGCGTCCCGGATCAGGCCGAGGGCCATCAGGGTCAGGGCAAAGCCGATGGCGATCCGGCCCAGCTGCTTGGCCTTGCGGCTCCGGGCTTTTGAGAAGGTGACGACGCCTGCGAGAAGCGCGAAGGGCAGCACCGCTTCGACCGGGAGGACCAGCACGCGGGCCATCAGCGCGGTGCCGAGATCGGCGCCGAGAAGGAGGGCGAGGGCGGAATGGGACGCGAGCATGCCCGAGGCGGCGAAGCCTGCGCCGATGAGGGCAACGGCGGCGGAGCTTTGCAGCACCATGGCGGCGAGACCGCCGCCGAGGGACGCGGAGAGGCTGTTTTTCGACAGGCCTTTCAGCCCCTGTTTCAGCTCCGGCATGAAGGCGCGTTCGACCCCGGTGCGGATCAGGCGGATGGCCCAGAGCAACAGCGCCACCGCCGCGGCGAGATGGGCGGCAAAAACAATCATTCTGATAGCTCGCTGTCTTTGGTCAGCTTGTGCATGATCCTCATTTTCTCTTGTTTTACAGGCCAGCCCTGAAGTGTCACCATCAAAATGTGTGTTTTGCAACAAAATTTGTTGCAAACTGAGCAAAACACCACAGAGTTACCGGCAAGACCGGGTGGAATCAGGGCATGCCGAAAATCAAGAGCGACAGGAAGCAGGGGGGCAAGTCCCGCGACAAGCTCAAGAAATCCGAGCGGCGTCGGCAGATCCTGCTGGAGTTGAAGCTGCGGCCGCATGTGCGAATC
Source organism: Silicimonas sp. (assembly GCA_025800205.1). Classification (GTDB taxonomy): domain Bacteria; phylum Pseudomonadota; class Alphaproteobacteria; order Rhodobacterales; family Rhodobacteraceae; genus CALKXV01. The sequence continues at coordinate 7,265 of JAOXSD010000075.1, forward strand.
AGCGAGTTGGCCGAGCGGTTCAAAGTGTCGACCGAGACCCTGCGGCGCGATTTCGGGGCGCTGGCCGACGAGGGGCTGATTTCGCGGGCCCATGGCGGCGCTTCGGCGCCGAGCCAGGGGCATTATCCGAGTCTCGATGAACGCACCAATGCGCGGATCGAGGAGCGCAGGAAGATCGGCGCGCGGGCGGCAGAGCTGGTGGGGGCGGGCGAGACGGTGATGATCGACTCGGGCTCGACCACGATCCAGATGGCGCGGGCGCTGGCCTTTCTGGGGACACCCTGCACTGTGATCACAAATTCGATTCCGGTGGCGATGACCCTGGGGCACGGGGCGGCGGAGGTGCTTTTGTGTCCGGGCGAATACATGGCCGCGGAATCGGCGGTCGTGGGAACCGAGACGCTGGAATATCTGGCGCGGTTCAATGTGGATCGCTGCATGATCGGTGCTTCGGGTTTTTCGGTCGAAGGCCCATCGGAAACCGTGCGCGGCTTTGCCGCCGTCAAGCGGATGATGCTGGCGCGGGGCGCCCATGGGCATCTGCTGATTGATTCCGACAAATTTGGTCGGAAAGGGCTTGCCACCATCGGTCAATTGGACGATCTGACATCGATCATCACGGACACCCGTCCCACAGGCGATCTTCTGAGCGCGCTTTCGGGCGTCGGGGTGGAGATCATCGTCACCGATTAACCGCACTCATTCGCGGCGCAGGCCGCATATCTGGGAGGAAACCATGAAACTCGATATCAAACTTCTGCTGGGCGCTTCTGCCGTGGCACTTCTGTCCCTGGGCAGCACGGCTTCGGCAGCCGATTGTCCGCGCGGCGATCTGGACGAACGGTTCTGCGACGCCGATGGTGACCTGATCGCGGATATCCCGACGGATGCCGCCGAGCAGCTTGACCCCGACACGCTGATCTTTGCCTATACGCCGGTGGAGGACCCCGCCGTCTACAAGACCGCCTGGTCGGATTTCCTCGAGCATCTGGAAGCCGAGACCGGCAAGGATGTGGTGTTCTTTCCGGTGCAGAACAACGCAGCCCAGATCGAAGCCATGCGCTCGGGCCGTCTGCATATTGCGGGCTTCAACACCGGTTCGAACCCGCTGGCAGTGAATTGCGCGGGTTTCCGCCCCTTCACCATCATGGCGTCGAAGGACGGCAATTTCGGCTATGAGATGGAGATCATCACCTATCCGGGTTCGGGCATCGAAAAGGTCGAGGACATCAAGGGCAAGTCGCTCGCCTTCACCTCGCCCACCTCGAACTCGGGCTTCAAGGCGCCATCGGCGATCCTGAAGGGCGATTTCGACATGCTGCCCGAACGCGACTTCGAGCCGGTCTTCTCGGGCAAGCACGACAATTCGATCCTTGGCGTGGCCAACAAGGATTACATGGCCGCCTCGATCGCGAACTCGGTCAAAGCGCGGATGCTGAGCCGGGACGTGATTCAGGACGGCGATGTGGTGACGATCTACAAGTCGCAGACCTTCCCGACCACTGGCTTTGGCACGGTTTACAACCTCAAGCCCGAGCTGCAGGAGAAGATCCGCAACGCCTTCTTCAACTTTGAATGGGAAGGCACTTCGCTGGAGGCGGAATTCTCCAAGTCGAACGAAGGTCAGTTCCTTGAAATGACCTATCAGGAATTCTGGGAAGTGATCCGCAAGATCGACGCCGCCAACGGCGTTTCCTATTCCTGCCAGTAAACTGAATACCACATGGGGCAGGCTCGTCATGGGCCTGTCACATTGCCGCGCTAGGGGCTTATTAATGCTGTCGCTTCAAAAACTTACAAAAACATACAAAACAGGCGATCAGGCCCTGAAGGGGATCGACCTGGAGGTGCCCAAGGGCCAGGTTCTGGCGCTGATCGGCCCGTCGGGGGCGGGCAAGTCGACGATGATCCGCTGCATCAACCGGCTGGTGGAACCGACCGAGGGCGCGGTGCTGCTGGATGGAACCGATCTGACCTCGCTGGGCTCGGGCGCTTTGCGCCGGGCGCGGCGCGAGATGGGGATGATCTTTCAGGAATATGCGCTGGTCGAGCGGCTGACGGTGATGGAAAACGTGCTGTCGGGCCGTCTTGGCTATGTGGGCTTCTGGCGCTCGTTCCTGCGCCGCTATCCGCAATCGGATGTGGATGAGGCGTTCCGGCTCCTGGACCGGGTGGGCCTGTTGCATATGGCGGACAAGCGCGCCGATGAATTGTCCGGCGGGCAGCGCCAGCGGGTCGGCATTTGCCGGGCGCTGATCCAGAACCCAAAGCTTCTGCTGGTGGATGAACCCACCGCGTCGCTTGACCCGAAGACCAGCCGTCAGATCATGCGGTTGATCACCGAGTTGTGCCAGGAGCGCGGGCTGGCGGCGATTATCAATATTCATGACGTCGCACTGGCGCAGATGTTCGTGCCGCGTGTGGTCGGCCTGCGCTTTGGCGAGATCGTCTTTGACGGGGAGCCCACCGGGCTGACGCCCGACAAGCTGACCGAAATTTATGGCGAGGAAGATTGGGAAGCGACCATCGAGACGGTCGAGGGTGAGGACGAGACGACCGAGGCGGCGGAATGAGCACGGTGCGTCTGGAAGACAAGCTGGGGCAGGGCTGGAAGAAGCCGCCCTTTGTCAAACGCGCGGGCCTTCGCTGGGCGCTGATCATCGGCTTTGTGGCCTATCTGATTGCCGCTGTGCTGACCATCGAGGTGGATTGGGGCCGGGTTTATGTGGGGCTGGATCGCGGGTGGCAGTTCATTCTGTCCTTCACGCGGCCTGATTTCGTCTCCCGCTGGTCGGACATCTGGGAAGGCCTTTTGGAAAGCATCATGATGACGGTGGCGGCCTCCGTGGTCGGTATCGCGATTTCGATCCCCATCGGGTTGGGGGCGGCGCGGAATATCGCACCATTGCCGGTCTATGTGGTCTGTCGCGGCATCGTGGCGATCAGCCGGGCGCTGCAGGAGATCATCGTGGCGATCCTGCTGGTGGCGATCTTCGGCTTTGGCCCGCTGGCCGGGTTCCTGACCCTGAGTTTTGCGACCATCGGCTTTTTGTCGAAGCTTCTGGCCGAAGACATCGAGGCGATGGACCGGGTGCAGGCGGAGGCGATCAAGGCCTCGGGTGCGCGCTGGATGCAGTGGATCAACTACGGGGTGCAGCCCCAGGTGATGCCGCGTCTGGTGGGGCTTTCGATGTACCGGATCGACATCAATTTCCGCGAAAGCGCGATCCTGGGTCTGGTGGGGGCGGGCGGCATCGGCGCCACGCTGAACACCGCCTTTGATCGCTATGAATATGACACTGCCGCCGCGATCCTGATCCTGATCATCGGGATTGTCATGGGGCTTGAATATCTGTCCGGGGTGATCCGGGCGAAGGTGCAATAATGCCGGTATTGGAAAAAGAAGGCGCCCAGGTCTGGCGCCGCCGCACCACGGGCGAAGGCATGGTGCGCTGGTTTGGCTGGCTCATTGGCGTTGCGGTGTTCGTGGTCTGCTGGCAACAGATTTCAGCGGCGACCACATGGTTCTTTGTCTGGGATGCGCCGCGCATTGCGAATGACATCTGGACCCGGGCGACGCCGCCGAAATGGGAATACATCACCCAGTTGGGGCGGCCGATCTGGGACACGCTGAACATCGCGACATTGGGCACGCTGATCGCGCTTTGTCTTGCGGTGCCGGTGGCGTTTCTGGCGGCCCGGAACACGACGCCGTCGGCCCTGTTCGTGCGCCCCATTGCGCTGTTGATCATCGTGTCGACCCGCTCGATCAACTCGCTCATTTGGGCGCTGTTGCTGATCGCGATCATCGGGCCGGGGGTTTTTGCCGGCGTGGTGGCGATCGCGATCCGGTCGATCGGGTTCTGCGCGAAGCTGCTTTATGAAGCGATCGAGGAGATCGACACGACCCAGGTGGAGGCGATCACCGCGACGGGGGCGAGCCGCTGGCAGGTGATGGCTTACGGCATCGTGCCGCAGATCCTGCCCGCCTTCGCCGGGATCGCGGTCTTCCGCTGGGACATCAACATCCGCGAATCCACCGTGCTGGGTCTTGTGGGCGCGGGCGGGATCGGCTTGCAACTGTCGTCCTCGCTCAATGTGCTGGCCTGGCCGCAGGTGAGCCTGATCCTGGTGGTCATTCTGTTTGCTGTCGTGATCAGCGAATGGGTGTCGGCCAAGGTGCGGGGGGCGATCATTTGAGGATGATTTCGGCAGACGAGGCGCTCGATGCCTATGAGGCCGCGCGCCACCGGCTGCCGGAATTTGCGCCGGGGGCGGGGGGCTGCCGGGCGGTGGCCTCGCTTGCCGATCTTGCCGAGGGTTTCGACGTTTTCCTGCTCGATGCCTTCGGGGTGCTGAATGTGGGCGAGCGTGTCATTCCGGGGGTGCCCGAGAGCGTTGCCCATCTGCAGGATCTGGGCAAACGGGTGCTGGTGGTCTCGAACGCGGCCAGCGTGCCGGTGGCGGCGCTGGTGGAGAAATATGCCCGTCTCGGGTTCCGCTTTGCGGCAGAAGATGTGGTGACCAGCCGGGCGGCGATGGCGGCCAAGATGAACGGCCAGAGCGCTCTTTGCTGGGGTGTGGTGGCGCCCGATGGCAGCGATCTGAGCGATCTCGGGCTTCCGGCGCTGTTGCATCTGCAGGATGATCCCGCCGCCTATGCGGCCTGCGACGGGGTGCTGCTTTTGGGTTCGGGCGGCTGGTCTGCGGCGCGGCAGGATCTGCTGGAGGCGGCGCTTTGCGCGCGCCCGCGTCCGGTGGTGGTGGCCAATCCGGATATTGTCGCCCCGCGCGAGGCCGGGTTTTCGGTGGAGCCGGGGCATATTGCGCACCGGCTGGCCGATGTGACGGAGGTGGAGCCGGAGTTTTTCGGCAAGCCCTTCGGCAATATCTATGACCTGACCTTCGAGCGGCTGGGCGATGTGGACCCCGCCCGGGTGCTGATGGTGGGGGACAGTCTGCACACGGATATTCTGGGCGCGCGGGCCTATGGGATTGCCTCGGCGCTGGTGCCCGGCTTTGGTTTCTTTTCCGGTGGCAAGGTCGAAGAGGCCATGGCGCGGACGGGGATTGTGCCGGATTTCTTGGTCGAACGACCGTAATGCAATAAGCTTGTTACAAACCGCGCAGAGAACGCGGGGCGTACCCCAACTTTGGAATCAACAAGGGAGAAGAGAATGAAGAATCTGACATCCATGCTGGCGGCCACGGCCGTGCTGGGATCGGCACAGGCCGGGCTGGCGGCCACCGAGGTCGAATTCTGGCACGCCTTCACCGGCCGCCTTGGCGAACTGGTGGCCGAACAGGTCGACACGTTCAACGCGAGCCAGAGCGACTACAAGATCGTGCAGACCCACAAGGGCAATTATTCGGAAACGCTGAACGCGGGCATTGCCGCGTTCCGCGCGGGCGAACAGCCGCATATCCTGATGGTCTTTGAGGTCGGCACGGCGACGATGATGGCCGCCGGCGGTGCGATCAAGCCGGTCTTTGAGGTGATGGGCGACGGGTTCGACCAGTCGAAATACATCGGTTCGGTGAAGGGTTATTACACCTCGCCCGATGGCAACATGCTGTCGCTGCCGTTCAACTCTTCCACACCCGTGCTGTGGGTGAACCGCGACAAATTGCAGGAAGCGGGCATTGATCCCGACACGCCGATGGCGACCTGGGAGCAGGTCGGCGGTGTGCTGGATGGCTTGAAGGCCGCCGGTGTGGATTGTCCGATGACCACCGCCTGGCAGAGCTGGATCCATCTGGAGAATTTCTCCGCCTATCATGACACGCCGTTTGCGACGAAGGACAACGGCTTTGCCGGCACTGACACCGAACTGGCGTTCAACAGCCCCGCACAGGTCGCCCATATCGGCGCCATGGGTCAGTGGGCCAAGGACGGCAAGTTCATCTATGCCGGACGTCGCAATGAAGGTGGGGCGAACTTCCGCGCCGGTGAATGCGCGCTCTTTACCGAAAGCTCGGCAGGCTATGCCGGCATCAATGCGGAAGCCGAGTTCGAGTTCGAAGTGCGTCCGCTGCCCTATTGGGAAGCGGTGGCCTCCGAGCCGCAGAACACCATCATCGGTGGCGCGTCGCTCTGGGTGATGGAAGGTCATGAGGATGCCGAATATGCCGGCGTTGCCGCCTTCATGGATTTCCTGTCCTCGGCCGAGATCCAGGCCAAATGGCACCAGGACACCGGCTATCTGCCGATCACCGCAGAAGCGGGTGAGAAGACCAAGATGATGGGCTTCTATGACGAAAACCCGGGCACCGATGTGGCGGTGATCCAGATGACCGCGAAGGAGCCGACGGCGAATTCCAAAGGTCTGCGTCTGGGCTCGTTCGACCAGATCCGTGGGATCATCGACGAGGAGCTGGAAGCGGTCTGGTCCGGTGACAAGGACGCGCAGGCGGCGCTCGATTCGGCGGTGGAGCGCGGCAATGCGCTGCTGCGTCGCTTCGAGCAGGCCACGCGCTAAAGACTTTGGGGCCATCCCGTTCGGGGTGGCCCCCCATGCGCCATGGAAAAACGTGTCACCTTCAAGGGCCTCTGGCTGCCGCTTTTGCTGATCGCGCCGCAGATCGTGATCACGGCGGTGTTCTTTTTCTATCCGGCGGGGCAGGCGATCTGGCAATCGCTGTTCATCCCCGACCCGTTCGGCCTGTCCATGCAATGGGTGGGACTGGGGAATTTCGAATATCTGTTTTCGGACCGGTTCTATCGGGCGTCTTTCGTCACCACCGCGATTTTCTCGATCCTGGTGACGCTGGTGTCGATGGGGGTGGCGCTCTACCTCGCGGTGCTGGCGGACCGGTTGATCAAGGGATCGGGCGCCTATCGGACGCTTCTGATCTGGCCCTATGCGGTGGCGCCGGCCGTCGCCGGTGTGCTGTGGCTTTTCATGTTCAACACGCGGGTGGGCGTGGTGACCTGGTATCTGGGTCTGTTGGGCTATGACTGGAACCATGTGCTGAACGAAGGCGAGGCGATGGGGCTGGTTGTGGTGGCGAGCGCCTGGGGGCGGATCAGCTACAACTTTTTGTTCTTCCTCGCGGGGCTGCAGGCGATCCCGAAATCGGTGATCGAGGCGGCGGCGATTGATGGCGCACGCTTCTGGACCCGGTTCCGCACCATCGTCTGGCCGCTCCTGTCGCCGACCACGTTTTTCCTGCTGGTGGTCAATATCATCTACGCGTTTTTCGAGACCTTCGGGGTGATCCACACGATCACCAGCGGCGGTCCGCAGCAGGCGACCACGATCCTCGTTTACAAGGTCTATGCGGACGGGTTCGTGGGCCAGGATCTGGGATCCTCGGCGGCGCAATCGGTGGTCTTGCTGGTGATCGTGTCGCTTCTGACCGTGGTGCAGTTCAAATATATCGAACGGCGGGTGCATTACTGATGGCGGATCGGAACGGCATGGTGGAGAAACGCGGCGGCGGGTTGTGGCTGACCCATCTGGGGCTGATCATTGGCGTGGCCTTTATCTTCTTTCCGATCTGGCTGGCCTTTGTCGCGTCGACCGTGGAGCAGCAGGCGATCGTGCGTCCGCCGATGCCGCTTCTGCCCGGGGACCGGCTGTGGGAGAATTATTCCAAGGCGCTGAGTGCGGGGGTGAATGCGCCGGTGGCGACGATGCTGGTCAATTCGCTGATCATGGCGCTGGGGATCGCCCTGGGAAAGATCGCGATCTCGCTCCTGTCGGCCTTTGCCATCGTCTATTTCCGGTTTCCGGGGCGGAAGATATTCTTCTGGCTGATCTTCCTCACACTGATGTTGCCCGTCGAAGTGCGGATCGTGCCGACCTTCGAGGTGATCGCGAATTTCGGGATGTTGAACAGCTACTCCGGGCTGATCCTGCCTCTGGTGGCTTCGGCCACGGCGACGTTTCTGTTCCGGCAGTTCTTCATGACCGTGCCCGATGAATTGGCCGAGGCCGCCCGGGTCGATGGGGCGCGGCCGATGCGGTTTTTTGTTGATATTCTGCTGCCGATGAGCCGGACGAATATCGCCGCGCTGTTCGTGATCCTGTTTATCTATGGCTGGAACCAGTATCTCTGGCCCTTGCTGATCACCACCGATCCCGAGATGAACACGATCGTCATGGGGATCAAGCAGATGTTCCCGAGCGGAGATGACATTGCCGATTGGCCGGTGATCATGGCGACCTCGATCCTGGCGATGATCCCGCCGGTGATCGTGGTGATCGGGATGCAGAAACTCTTTATTCGCGGTCTTGTGGAAAGTGAGAAATAATGGCCACCGTCGCGCTTCAATCTCTTCGCAAATCCTTTGGCAAGACCGATGTGATCCACGGGATCGACATTGATATTGCCGACGGGGAATTCATTGTGATCGTCGGGCCTTCGGGCTGTGGCAAGTCCACGCTTCTGCGGATGGTCGCCGGGCTGGAGACGGTGAGTTCGGGCGAGGTGCAGATCGGTGGGCGGCGGGTCAACGACGTTGAGCCGATGGACCGGGACATTGCGATGGTGTTCCAGAATTACGCGCTTTATCCGCATATGTCGGTGTTCGACAACATGGCTTACGGGCTGAAGATCGCGAAGGTGCCGAAGCCGGAAATTGCCGAGCGGGTCGAGACCGCGGCGAAGCTGTTGCAGCTGGAGCCCTATCTGCAGCGCAAGCCGCGTGAATTGTCGGGCGGGCAGCGGCAGCGGGTGGCGATGGGGCGGGCCATCGTGCGCAAGCCTGCGGTGTTTCTCTTTGATGAGCCGCTGTCGAATCTCGATGCCAAGCTCAGGGTGCAGATGCGGCTGGAGATCAAGGCGCTGCAGCGGGAGCTGGGTGTGACCGCGCTTTATGTGACCCATGATCAGGTCGAGGCGATGACCCTGGCGGACCGGATGATCGTGATGAACGGGGGCGTGGCCGATCAGATCGGGGCGCCTTTGGATGTTTATGCCAACCCGGCGACGGAATTCGTGGCAGGCTTCATCGGCTCGCCGCCGACGAATTTTCTGGACGCGGCCCTGGTGGGCGAGCAGGGCGGGCGGATTGGCATCCGGCCCGAACATATCCGGCTGGACGCGGCCGGGCGGCTGACCGCGACGGTGGGATATGCGGAGGCGCTGGGGGCGGAGACGCTGGTGCATCTGCGCACCGAGGATGGCACCCAGATCACCGTGCGCCAGGATGCGACCCTGCCGATCCCGGGCGAGGGCGAAAGCCGGGGGCTGGTCTGGGAGAGCGCTTCGGCCATGCGGTTCGACGCCGAGGGCCGGCGGGTGGCGGCGGGCTGATCCGGCGGGCCCGGGCGAGTCGCTGATCCGGGCGCGTGCGGCCGGTTTCCAGAGCCTTTGACAATTTGTCGCAAGAGTTTTGCCGCGAGGGAGTCGTGCACTGGCGGCTTCCGGACTTTGGCCGGTTGCAGCAGGGCCATGCTGCAGATGCGGCAAAGCCCGGATTTCACATCACAAAATTGGAATATGTAAAGTTCTTTACAGAGCTTTCCACGGTAAGGAATAGAAATTTACAAAGATTGAAAATTCCCTGACCCGGGGTCATCCGAATTCTGTGAACCTCTTTTATGGTGCGGTTAACGCGGCTTTTGGTCCTTCGGGAGGTGGGCTTGTCGCGGTGCAGCAAGAGGAGGAGATGATGCTGGTGACAGATCCCAAGACACCCCATGTGGATGCCCAGACCTATGCCCGGATGTATGCGGCCTCGGTCAATGACCCCGATGCCTTCTGGGGCGAACACGGCCAGCGCATCGACTGGATCACGCCCTTCACCAAGGTCAAAAACACCTCTTTCGCCCCCGGCAATATCGACATTCGCTGGTTCGAAGACGGCACGCTGAACGTCGCGGCGAACTGCATCGACCGGCATCTGGCGACCCGTGGCGATCAGACGGCGATCATCTGGGAACCGGATGATCCGACCAAGGAAGACGCCCAGCACATCACCTACAACGACCTGAGCGTTTCGGTCGGCAAGATGGCCAATGTGCTGAAATCCCTCGGCGTCAAAAAGGGCGACCGGGTGATCATCTACCTCCCCATGATCCCCGAAGCCGCCTATGCCATGCTGGCCTGCGCCCGGATCGGGGCGATCCATTCCATCGTTTTTGCCGGGTTCTCCCCGGACGCGCTCGGGGCGCGGATCAACGGTTGTGATGCCAAGGTTGTCATCACCGCCGATCACGCGCCCCGGGGCGGACGGGTGACGCACCTGAAGTCGAACACCGACACCGCCCTGCTGCACTGCAAGGAAGACGTGCAATGCCTGGTGGTGAAGCGCACCGGTGAGCAGACCACCTGGACCGACCGCGACCACGATTGCACAGCTCTGATGGCCAAGGCCTCGCCCGAGTGCCCGGCCGAGGAAATGGGCGCGGAAGATCCGCTTTTCATCCTCTACACCTCCGGATCGACCGGCCAGCCCAAGGGTGTCGTCCACAGCTCGGGCGGCTATCTGGTCTATGCCTCGATGACCCACGAGATCGTGTTCGACTACCACGAAGGCGACATCTTCTGGTGCACCGCTGACGTGGGCTGGGTCACCGGGCACAGCTACATCGTCTATGGCCCGCTGGCCAATGGCGCGACCACGATCATGTTCGAAGGCGTGCCCACCTTCCCCGATGCCGGCCGGTTCTGGGAGGTTTGCGCCAAGCACAAGGTCAAC
>JAOXSD010000085.1 GCA_025800205.1 Silicimonas sp.
CCGGGCATGGCTGGTCCCTTTGGCGGTGAGGCCGACTGGATCGACTATCTGGCCCTGCTCGGATTGCCGATCTTCCTGATCCTGGGTGTCCGCACCGTGCGCCGCGCCCCGATGGAATACGAAACCTGGCGCGCCGCCGACCGGATCGCGGTGTTCATCGGCCGGGTCACCATGATGATGATCGTGCTGCTCACGGGCGTGATGCTTTATGAGGTGATCCTGCGCTATGTCTTTGAAGCGCCGACGCTTTGGGCCAATGAGCTGTCGCTCTGGCTCGCTGGCTTCATCTTTCTTTGCGCGGGCCTTTATGCCATGCAGCAGCGCAGTCACATCCGGATTTTCCTGCTTTACGATGTCTGCCCGCGCTGGTTGCAGCGCACCTTCGATTGTATTTCGACCCTGCTGATCGTCACCTTCGCCTTCTTCCTGGTCTATGGCGGCTATGGCGAGGCGCTGGACAAGTTGCACCGTTGGGAGACCTTTGGCACCGCCTTTGATCCGCCGATCCCGGCAACGCTGAAACCCACGGTGCTGATCATCGTGTCGCTGGTGGCGCTTCAGGCGATCGTCAATCTGATCTCGGATTGGAACAACGAACCGGTGCTGCATTCTGCCGCGGATGACATCGATCAGGACGAATTGGACCGGCTGCGCAAAGCGGTCGGAGGGGAAGGCGTGGGCGATCTTGATGTCACCCGGGGCGCGATTCAGGGCAGCCAGGCGGAGCACAGATAATGGATATTGGAACGATTTCGCTGGTCCTGATGCTGGGTCTGATTGTGCTTCTCGCCATTGGCATGCCGCTGGGTATGGCCTCGGCCATCCTCGCCGTGCTGGTGTTGGTGATGAAGTTCGAACCAACGCTCTTGACCCAGCCCTGGACCTTTGGCGAGGGGATATTGACCGGGCGACCGGGCTCGGGGCCGCTGAATATTCTGGCGCAGAAGATATACGGGCTATTGACCGATTACGTGCTCATATCCATTCCGCTGTTCATTTTCATGGCGGCTTTGCTGGAACGCTCGGGGATTGCCAAGGACATGTATTCCTCGCTCAATGTCTGGCTGAACCGGACCCGGGGCGGCATCGCCATCGTCACCTCGATCATGGCGGTGATCATGGCGGCCATGTCGGGGATCATCGGCGGTGAGGTGGTGCTGCTGGGCCTGATCGCGCTGCCGCAGATGCTGCGGCTGGGGTATAATCAAAACCTCGCCATCGGGACGATCTGTGCGAGCGGCTCACTGGGCACGATGATCCCGCCGTCGATTGTGCTGATCATATACGGGCTGATCACCGAGACCTCGATCAAGGCGCTGTTCACGGGGGCCTTCATTCCCGGCTTTATGCTGGCGAGTTTCATCATCATCTACATCATCATCCGCACCCAGCTCCATCCCGAAGATGCGCCGCTGCCGGACCCGGTGGAGGGCGAGCCGGTGGGGCGCGAGAAAGGGATGCTGTTTCTGGCCTTCCTGACGGTGCTTTTGGGCGGGTTTTCCTTCGTGCTGTTCCTGCGCGCGCTGTTTTTCACCGTGACCGGGCAGAATGCGGATCTGGGCGACGGCGTACCGCCGATCTTCTGGGGCACGCCCGGCCATGTGCCGTGGTTTGCCGGGTTGCTGGCGGTGAGCCTTGCGCTCATCTTCTTCGTCTTTGGGCGCAGCCGCACCGCGACCGGCTGGTCCATGGGCAAGGGGCTGGTGGCGCCCATCGTGGTGATCGGCGTGGTCTTGGGTTCGATCTATGGTGGCATCACCGGGATTACCGAGGCGGCCGGCATGGGCGCCATTGCGGTGCTGATCCTGGCGATCTTCCGGGGCGAGTTCTCGTTTGACCTGCTCTGGGACAGCCTGATGCGGACGCTGAAATCCACCGGCACGATCATCTGGGTGACCATCGGGGCGGCGGCTCTGGCGGGGGCCTATACGATTGCCGGTGGGCCGACCTATGTGGCCAATATGATCATCGGGGCGGACATGCCGACCATGGGGATCCTCTTGGTGATGATGGTGATGCTGCTGTTCATGGGCGCCTTCATGGATTGGGTCGGGATCGTTCTGTTGATCATCCCCGTCTTCCTGCCCATCGTGCAGCGCCTGCCGATCGAGGAAATCGGGCTCATCGGCCAGTTGGAGCCGAAATATCTGAGCGTCTGGTTCGGGGTGCTGTTCTGCATGAACATGCAGGTCAGTTTCCTGTCGCCGCCCTTTGGCCCTGCGGCTTTCTATCTGAAATCGGTCGCACCACCGCATATTTCGCTGACCGACATCTTCAAGGGCTTCCTGCCGTTCATCGGCATCCAGTTGTGCGCCTTGTTGGTGATGCTGATCTGGCCGCCCATTGTGACGATACTTTTGAAATAGGAGGGTGACATGATCTCTGCCCAGGACGTCGAGACCTTTGAGAAACAAGGCTATCTGGTCGTTGAGGATCTTCTGGATGAGGCCACGTTGGAGGCGATCCGGGCGGAATATGCAGAGGTCATGGACGGGCTTTACGAGACATGGCACGCGGCGGGGCTGGTTCCCGCCACAACTCCCGACATGGGCTTCTGGGAGAAGCTCGATGTGGCCTATCGTGGCGGGTTCGACTGGTATCAGCCGTTTGATATTTCCCTGCCGCAGAGCGAATTCACCGCAGAGACGCCGATGCATTTCGGGCCTGCGGTTTTCGACATGATCACGCATGCCCGCGTGCTCGACACGGTGGAGGCGCTGATCGGGGGTGAGATCACCTCGAACCCGATCCAGCATGTGCGGATCAAGCCGCCCGAGCGGGCGGTGGAGGCGGGCGAAAACCGCGCCCATATCATTGCGACCGACTGGCATCAGGATATGGGCGTGACCAGCGAGGAGGCGGATCAGACGCAATTTGTCACCGTTTGGCTGGCGATCACCGATGCGACGGTGGAGAACGGGTGTTTGCAGGTGGCCTCGGGTGATTATGACGAGATCCTGCCCCATTGCGCGATGAAACAGGTGGGGATTGCGAAAGACCATCTGCCCAAGGGCAATGCCACGCCGACGCCGGTGAAGGCGGGGGGGGCGGTGATTTTCCATCCGCTGACGCCCCATGCGTCGCTGACGAACCGCTCGGACGGTTACCGCTGGTCTTTTGATCTGCGCTACAACGTGACCGGGCAGCCCACCGGGCGCGGCCATTTCCCCGATTTCGTCGCCCGTTCACGCGCCAACCCCGAAACCGAGTTGAAGGACTGGCGCCAATGGCGCGACATGTGGGTCGAGACCCGCAACACTCTGGCGCAGCAGGCGTTCATTCCCCAACACGGGCGTTGGGACAATGACGCCCCCTATTGTGCGTGATGTTATGAGCGAAGTGCTGAGCGAAGTGCTGAGCAAGGACCAACAGGATTTCTATGCCGAGAACGGCTATCTGGTGCTGGAAAACCGGGTGCCGATGGGGATCATCGAGGCGATCCGCGCCGAGATCACCCGGTTCGAGGAAATTGCGCGGGGGATGACTGCCTCGGACGACAAGCTCGATCTGGAGGACAGCCACAGCGCCGAGGATCCGCGCCTGCGCCGGATCAAGCTGCCCCATACCCAGTCCGACGTGATGCGCGATCTGATGCTGTCGGATCATATTCTTGCGCCTGCGCGGGATCTGGCCGGCCCGGATCTGCGGCTGCACACTACCAAGCTGAACATGAAAAAGGCCGGTTATGGAGCGGCGGTGGAATGGCATCAGGATTATGCGTTTTACCCTCATACCAATGACGACATTCTGGCCATCGGCGTGCTGATCGATGATATGGCGGCCGAGAACGGCCCGCTGATGGTCTTTCCCGGCAGCCATCGCGGCCCGGTCTATGATCATCATGTGGATGGGGTCTTTGCCGGAGCGGTTGCGCCCGAGGCGCTGGGGCTCGACATGGCCGACGCGGTGCCTTTGCAGGGGCCGGCGGGTTCGATCTCGATCCACCACGGGCGGATTTTGCATGGCTCGGCGCTCAACCGGTCGGACAAGGCGCGGCGCATTCTGTTTTACGAGATGATGGCGGCGGATGCCTTTCCGATCATGGGGTCACTCACCAAATGGGACGGGATCGAGGATTACGACACGCGGATGCTCTGCGGCAGCCCGACGCTGGAGCCGCGGCTCAAGGACATCCCGATCCGCATTCCGCAACCCCAGCCCGATGTGGCCATCTCGATCTACGAGATCCAGAAAGGGCTGAAGTCACGCGCTTTTGACACGATTTCCGAACCGGGCAAGTAATCAGGCGGCGCATTTCACGCAAAGCGGCGTGGCGGGCAGGGCCGCGAGACGTTTCGGCGCGATCTCTTCGCCGCATTTCACGCAATCGCCGTAAGAGCCGTCTTCGATCCGGGCGAGTGCTGCATCGATCTGGCGCAACTCGCTCAGGTCGTGGGTGCCGAGGGCTTCGAGCACCTCGTCGCCCTGGCGTTCGGAGGCCTGATCTTCCCAATCCTTAGGTTTCTCGTCATCCAGCCGGTGTTCTATATCCTGAAGTTCCTCGGCCAGTTCGGCGCGGCGGGCCTCCAGTTGCGCTTTGGCTTCGGTCCAATCTGACATTGCGCTTCTCCCGTGTTTAACACCCTGATTTTGCGCCGGATTGGCGCGCAAGTCCTTGATCTGGCGCAAGGGGCACAATGGTGTGAGAGGCATTTCCAAGGGGGCTGCGGGGGGATAGACCGGGTGGCATGACGCAAGAACGCTCCAAATGGCAGGTGCTGGCTGTGACCGGCCTGGCGGTGGTCCTGTCGATGACCACCTGGTTTTCGGCCACCGCCGTGGCCCCCCAAATGACCGAAGCCTGGGGGCTGAGTGCGGGGCAATCGGGCTGGCTGACCAATGCGGTGTCGGTGGGGTTCGTCACCGGGGCGCTGGCGTCGAGCCTGATCGCGCTGTCGGACCGGATGTCGCTGATCGGGCTCATGTGGGGCGCGGCGGTGTTGGCAGCGATTTTCAACGGGGCGGTGTTGCTGGAGCCGGGCTATGGTCTGGCCCTGGTCTTGCGCTTTCTGACCGGGGCAGCGCTGGCCGCGATCTATCCGCCTGCGATGAAATTCATCGCAACATGGTTCCGCGCGGGCCGGGGGCTCGCCATGGGGGCCATGGTTGGTGCGCTGGCGCTTGGCAAGGCGATGCCGCATCTGTTGAAGGCCTTCGCCTCCGGCCTCGACTGGCAGGTGGTGGTGGGGGCGACCTCGGTTTTGTGTCTGGCGTCGGCGCTGATTTTTGCGCGCGCTCTGCACGAGGGGCCGTATTCATTCGCGCGAACCAAGGTGGACCTGAGCCAGTTCGGCGCGATCCTGAGGAACCGGCCCGTGATGCTCGCCAATTTCGGCTATTTCGGCCATATGTGGGAGCTTTATGCCATGTGGGGCTGGATCCTGGCGTTTTCCACGGTCGCCATCGAACAGGGGGATTGGCCGCTGAATGCCTCGCTTCTGGCCTTTGCTGTGGTGGCCCTTGGCGCGCCGTCGAGCATCATCGCGGGCGCGTTGGCGGACCGGATCGGGCGGTGCAACACCACCGCGCTTTTGATGGCCGCTTCGGGCGCGTCGGCCCTGTTGATCGGCTTTGCCTTTGAGGCGCATCCGATGATCTTTCTGGTGATCGCGCTGTTCTGGGGCTTCACCGTGGTCGCGGACAGCGCGCAGTTTTCGGCGGCTGTGTCGGAACTGGCGGATCAGAGTTTTGTGGGGTCTTCGCTGGCGTTTCAGATGAGCGTCGGTTTTGCGATTTCGATCTTCACCGTCTGGCTGGTGCCGCAGCTCGTCGAGCTGACAGGATCCTGGCGCTGGAGCTTTCTGGTGCTGGTGCCGGGGCCGGTCTTTGGGGCGGTGTCGATGCTGCGGTTGAAGGCGTTGCCGGAGGCGGAGAAGCTGGCGGGCGGGAAACGGTGACGCATGTCGCCCGGAAGTGGGGCCGGTTCCGGGCTTTTCGACATGCGGAAGATAGAAGATCGCTAGTCTTCGTAATCCTCGGGGTCGAAGATCACGAAGAATTCGTAGGCGAGATAGAGCCCGATCGCCCCGAAGATCACGCACCAGACCGGGTTGCCGAGGGCGAGTTCGAGGCCTGCCCAGCCGAGACACGCCCCCGTCACCGCCACCCGCCGCCAGCGGGGGCGGAAGAAGGGGATGCGCAGCTTGAACGGGTCGCGTTTCACCCCAGGATGTCCGCGACGGCCACGCGATGGCCTTCCTTGGCCGAGATCGTGGCGGCCTCGGCCAGCACCAGCGCCATCAACCCGTCATGGCCGGTGGTGGGCGGTGTGGTGCCTTGGGAAATCGCTTCGATAAAGGCTGCGATTTCAGTGGCATAGGCGGCTGCATAGCGGTCCATGAAGAAGTTCAGCAAGGGCGGTTTGGTGTAACCGTCGGCACCCGCGACCTCGATCCGCGCCTCGTGGCTGTTGGCGGCGGACACCATGCCGAGCGCGCCCAGAACCTCGATCCGCTGGTCATAGCCGTAAGCGGCACGGCGCGAATTGGTGATGACGGCCTGGCGCCCGCTGGCGGTTTTCAAAAGCACGTTGACCTGATCGAAATCGCCCGCTTCGCCGATGGCGGGATCGGTCATCACCGCGCCTTCGGCATGAACGTATTCCACCTCCTCGCCGAGCATCCAGCGGGCCACGTCGAAATCGTGGATCGTCATGTCGCGGAAGATGCCGCCCGAGCGTTTGATGTAGTCGACGGGGGGCGCGCCGGGGTCGCGGGAGGTGATGGTGACCATTTCGACGTCGCCGATCTTTCCGGCGTCGATGGCGGCGCGGAGGGCGCGGAAATCATGGTCGAAGCGGCGGTTGAAGCCGATCATCAGGGGCGTGCCGGTGTCTTCGACTGTTTTGAGGCAGGCCTGCACCCGGGGCACCGAGAGATCGACAGGTTTTTCGCAGAAGACCGCCTTTCCCGCCCGGGCGAAAAGCTCGATCTGGTCGGCATGGAGGTCGGTGGGCGTGCAGATCAGAACCGCGTCGATGTCTTGCGCCGCCGCGCAATCCTCGACCGAGCGGATCTCGGCGCCATAGGTGTCGGCGACGGATTTGGCGGCCTCATTCATCGGGTCATAGATCGCGGCCAGCGTGGCGCCGGGCACTGCGGCCACCGCGCGGGCATGGACCTGGCCGATGCGGCCTGCGCCCAGAATTGCAAATCGGATGGCCATGACATTCTCCTTTTGAAACCGGTTGCAACGTGAACGCCATGTGGCGGTCGCCGTCAAGGGTGGCAATGCGCTTTTCGTGCGTTGTCCAAGCCTGTATGCGGGGGCATGGCCTACGAACTGACCTCTCTTGTGGACCCGGTGGCGGCGTTCGATACCGTGATCGACGTGCGCGCGCCGTCGGAATTTGCCGAGGATCATGTGCCCGGTGCGATCAACTTGCCGGTGCTGTCGGACGAAGAACGCGCCCGGGTCGGCACGATCTATGTGCAGGAAAGCGCGTTTCTGGCGCGCAAGATCGGGGCGGCGCTGGTGGCGCGCAACGCGGCGGCCCATATCGAGGGGCCGCTGGCGGGCAAGGATGGGGGCTGGCGGCCGCTGGTCTATTGCTGGCGCGGCGGGCAGCGGTCGGGGTCTTTTGCTTCGATCCTGAGCCAGATCGGCTGGCGGGTGGAGGTGCTCAAGGGCGGTTATCAGAGCTACCGCCGGGCGGTGGTGAAGGCGCTTTATGACGATGATTTTCCGGCGCGGATCAGTCTGTTGGATGGCAATACGGGGACGGCGAAGACGGCGCTTTTGCCCTTGCTGGCGGCGCGCGACGTGCAGGTGATCGATCTGGAGGGGCTGGCCAATCATCGCGGGTCGGCTTTGGGCGGGCGGGGCGACCAGCCCAGCCAGAAGATGTTTGAAAGCCGGTTGGCGGCCGAGGTTGCGGCACTTGATCCCGCGCGTCCGGTGGTGATCGAGGCGGAAAGCAGCCGGGTCGGGCGGTTGAATGTGCCCGAGGGCGTGTTCCGGGCGATGAAAGCCGCGCCCCGGTTTCAGATCGAGGCGCCAGTGGCGGCGCGGGCGGCGTTTCTGTGTCGGGCCTATGGGGATGTGATCGAGGATCTGCCGCTGTTGCGG
>JAOXSD010000119.1 GCA_025800205.1 Silicimonas sp.
TGCGCGCCGCCGCCGCCGTGCTGGCAGGCCGCAAGGCGCGGGTGCCGGGGTTGGTGTCGCCGGGATCGCAAGGGGTGAAGCGGCAGGCCGAGGAGGAAGGGCTGGACAAGGTCTTTACCGAAGCCGGGCTCGAATGGGTCGCATCGGGCTGTTCCATGTGTGTGGCGATGAATGGCGATACCGTGGCACCGGGCAAGCGCTGCGCCTCGACCACCAACCGGAATTTCCGCGGTCGCCAGGGCCGGGGCGCGCGCACCCATCTGATGTCGCCCGCCATGGTCGCCGCTGCTGCTGTCACCGGCCATCTGACCGATGTGCGCCCCATGCTGAAGGGGCGGATGTGATGGCGGGCTGGACCACCCATAGCGGCGCCGCACTCGCGCTCGACCGCGAAAACGTGGACACCGATCAGCTGATCCCGGCGCGGTTCATGTCGACGCCGCGTGCGGACGGCTACGGGGATTTTCTGCTGCATGATCTGCGGCGCGATGGGGAGGGAGAGCCGGTTTCGGACTTTCCGCTCAATCGCCATCCCAAGGCCAGCATTCTGGTGACTGGGCGCAATTTCGGCAGCGGGTCCAGCCGGGAAGCGGCGGTCTATGCGCTGATCGACTTTGGCATTCGTGTCGTCGTGGCCCCCAGCTTTGGAGACATCTTTGCCAGCAATGCGGTGAACAACGGCCTCCTGCCCGCGCGGGTCGAGGATACCCAGAACCTGATCGCGGAACTGGGCAGCGGCACCGCCCCAGCCTGGGTCGATCTGATGACTCAGAGCCTGACCCTGGGCAGCCAGAACCACCGGTTCCAGATCGACCCGACCTGGCGGGAAAAGCTGATCAACGGATGGGATGACATCGACCTGACCAAGGCGCACGGGGCGGCCATCGCGGATTTCCGTGCGGCGCGCAGCAAGGCCGCGCCATGGGTCTTTGAAACGGATGAGAGCAGATGAAACGAGGGGCGCCACAGAAGCCCCCGCAACAGGGAGGTCGGGGGACCGGCCATAGGGTAAGAAGGAGAACTCACCCATGAAAAAGACACTCATCGCCGGGGTCGTGGCCGGCAGCACGGTCTTCGGCGCAAGCGCCTGGGCCGAAGAGACGATCACCGCGGTTCATGCATTCCCCGAAACGCTGATCTACACCCAAAGCTTCCTGTCATTCGTCGACAAGGTGAATGAGGCGGGCGAAGGCGTGGTGCAGATCGAAGTGCGCGGAGGGCCCGAGGCCATCGGCATGTTCCAGCAGCCCGACGCGGTGCGCGACGGGATCGTCGACATGGTCTATACGCCCGGATCGTTCTACGGCGGCGCGCTGCCCGAAAAGGATGCGCTGGTCGCCTCGAACCTGACCGCGATTGAAACGCGGGAAAATGGTGGCATCGCGCTGATCGATGAGATCCATCAGGAAAAGATGGGTCTGAAATATCTCGGCTGGTTCGACAGTGGCGTTTGCTACAATCTCTGGACCCGCGAGGAACCGAGCTTTGATGCGAGCGGCAATCTGGAGGTCGAAGGGCTGAAGCTGCGCGGCAATGCGGTCTACAATGCGTTCTTCACCAACTACCTGGGCGCGCAGGTGATCGACCTGCCGACGGGCGAAGTTTATGCGGCCCTGCAACGGGGTGTGGTGGATGCGACCGGCTGGACCCAGATCGGGCTGATTGATCTGAAGTGGAACGAATTCCTGAACTACCGGATCGAACCCTGCTTCTTCTCCACCGACCTCGGTGTGATCGTCAATCTCGACGCTTGGAATGGTCTCTCTGCCGAGGCGCAGAAGATCGTGCAGGACGTGGCGATCCAGCATGAGATCGACAGTGTGAATGCGCTCCGCGCCAAGCGCGACGATGATTTTGCCAAGCTCGATGAGCAGGGCATGAAGGTTGTCACGCTGGAGGGTGAGGCCAAGGCGAATTACCTCCTGGCCGCGCGCGAAAAGAACTGGGAACGGATGGAGGGCCTGATGGCCGAACATCCCATGGGCACCGGCAATTACGCAAAACTGCTGGAACTGTTCTACGACGCGGATGCGGACAAGTAAGCGATTTGGCCCGGGCGTGATGCGCGCCCGGGCCCCCTGACGAGCGGAAATGTCATGCGCCTGATCCTGCGCCTTTACGATATGATCCTTTACGGCATGGCGCTGATCGCGGCGGGCGTGCTGATCTGGCTGATGTTTTCCGTGGTGATCTCGGTCGCCATGCGGAACCTCGGGGTTCAGCCTTTTGCCTGGCTTTTCACCTCCTCCGAATACGGCATTCTTTACATGACCATGCTCGGCGCGCCCTGGCTGGTGCGCGAACGCGGTCATGTGCATATCGAACTGGTCACCGCCGCCCTACCGCGCAAATTGCGGCGTCTGGTCAGCCGGGGCGTGGCGGCGGCTTGCGTGATCGTGTCGCTGATCCTGGCCTGGTACGGGCTGGAACTGTTCCTGACCAATGTGGAGCGCAATGATTACGACGTGCGCGCCTATTTCTATCCGCGCTGGATGCTGACGATCAGCTTTCCCATCGCCTTTTCGATCATGGCCGTGGAGTTTGCCCGGTTCCTCTTTGGATCCGAGCTGATGCATTCGGGCGAAGCGGGGATACACGAATAATGGAATGGTTCGAGGCGCTGGGGCTGCTCATTGGCTCGATCATGGTGCTGATGGCGCTGGGGATGCCGGTGGCGCTGGCGTTTCTCGCCGCCAATATCATCGGCGCCTGGGTCTTCATGGGCGGCGAGCGTGGGGTCGTGGCGCTCCTCAATAACGGCTGGGGGTCGCTGACGAAATTCGCGCTGGTGCCGATCCCGCTCTTCCTGCTGATGGGGGAGATCTTCTTTCACACCGGCCTGGGCGGACGAATGTTCGCAGGTATCGACCGGCTTCTGGGACGTCTGCCCGGACGGCTCTCCTATGTCACCGTCCTCGGCGGCACTGGGTTCTCGACGCTCTCGGGGTCGTCCATGGGATCGACCGCGCTTCTGGGCTCGCTGATGGTGCCGGAGATGACCAAGCGCGGCTACAAGAAATACATGTCCATCGGCCCGATCCTGGGCACCGGTGGCCTTGCCATCATCATCCCGCCCTCGGCGCTTGCGGTGCTGCTCGCGACGCTGGCGCAGATCGATGTCGGCGCGCTCCTGATCGCGGGCATCATTCCTGGCCTGATCCTCGCCTCCTTCTATATCGGCACGATCTATCTGCAGACCCGGCTCGACCCGGAGGCCGCCCCCGCCTATGAGGTCGAACCCCAAAGCCTCGCCCAGAAGCTCGGCACGCTGCTGCGCGACGTGGTGCCGATGATCGGGCTGATGGTGCTGATCGTGGTGATGATGATCAACGGCATCGTGACGCCCTCGGAAGCGGCCGCCTTTGGCGCGCTGGGCGTGCTGATCCTCGCGATCTTCTATCGCTGCCTGACCTGGGTGGCGCTGAAGGCCTCGATCCGCGGCGCGCTGCGGGTGACGCTGATGGCCTATCTGATCGTCTTCGGCTCGGCCACCTTCAGCCAGCTTCTGGCCTTCTCGGGCGCCTCGCGCGGGTTGATCAACTGGGCCACCGCCTTCGACCTGGCCCCCGTCGCGATGCTCTTGGTCATGTTCGGTGTCCTGCTGATCCTGGGCATGTTCATGGAGCAGATTTCGATGATGCTTCTGACCGTGCCGATCTTCTTCCCGCTGGCGACCAGCCTCGGCTTCGATCCGATCTGGTTCGGGCTGATCATGCTGCTGGCGCTGGAAATCAGCTTCACCACACCGCCCTTCGGCCTCCTGCTTTTCGTGATGAAAGGGGTCGCACCGGCCGACACGACCATGCGCGAGATCTATCTCTCCGCCATCCCCTTCATCCTGTGTTCGCTGGCGGTGGTGGCGCTCCTGATCCTCTTCCCGACGCTTGCCACCTGGCTGCCGGGATTGCGCTGACCGCGGTTCAGCCGCATTTCGAATGGCCGCAATTGGGGCAGGTCATGCAGCCCTCGATCATCTGCATGCCCAGATGTCCGCAATTGGGGCAGGCGGGGCCCGGCGCGCCGCCCAGGTTTACCACCTCCGCCTGCGGGTCGCTCTTCAGCCCCATGCCTTCGCCCTCGATAAAGCCGATGGCGATCAGATGCCGCTCGATCACCCCGCCGATCGCCGCCAGGATCGAGGGCACGTATTTCCCCTGCATCCAGGCCCCGCCGCGCGGATCGAACACGGCTTTCAGCTCCTCGACCACGAAAGACACGTCACCGCCCCTGCGGAACACCGCCGAGATCATCCGCGTCAGCGCCACGGTCCAGGCGAAATGCTCCATGTTCTTCGAATTGATGAACACCTCGAACGGCTGCCGCCGCCCGGCCACCTCGATGTCATTGATGGTGATGTAGAGCGCATGCTGGCTTTCGGGCCATTTCAGCTTGTAGGTGTTGCCCTCAAGCGCGGTGGGCCGGTCCAGAGGTTCGGCGATATAGACGACGTCGCCCCCGGTTTCAGCCGGGGCGGGTGTGGCTTCACTCACGCTCAAAACCGACCCGGTCACCGCATTGGGCCGGTAGGTGGTGCAGCCTTTGCAACCGCTGTCCCAGGCTTCCAGATAGACATTCTTGAAAGCGTCGAAACTGATGTCCTCGGGCAGGTTGATGGTTTTGGAAATGCTCGAATCCACCCATCTCTGCGCTGCCGCCTGCATCCGCACATGGTCCGAGGGCGCCAGGGTCTGGGCATTGACGAAAGTGTCGGGAAAGGGCGCGTCGCCGAATTTCTCCCGCCAGAGCCGGAACGCATAATCGACCACCTCCTCCTCGGTCTGCGAGCCGTCCTTCTGCAGCACCTTGCGGGTATAGGCATGGGCAAAGACCGGCTCGATCCCGGACGACACATTGCCCGCAAAAAGGCTGATCGTGCCGGTGGGCGCAATCGAGGTCAGCAGCGCATTGCGAATGCCATGTTCGGCAATCAGCGCCCGGGTGTCGGTGTCCATATGCGCAAGCGATCCGCTGGCCAGAAAGGCGTCTGCCTCGAAAAGCGGAAACGCCCCTTTTTCGGCCGCCAGATGGGCCGAGGCCCGGTAAGCGGCGCGCGCGAGATGTTCCAGCCAGCGCTCGGTCTGCCGCGCCGCCTCCTCCGAACCATAGCGCAGACCCACCATCATCAGCGCATCGGCAAGCCCGGTGACCCCCAGCCCGATCCGCCGTTTCGCCCGCGCCTCCTGCGCCTGGGCTTCGAGCGGAAAGCGCGAGGCATCGACCACATTGTCCATCATCCGCACCGCCGTGGCGACCAGATCCGCCAGCGCCGCCTCATCGAGCGCGGCGGCCTCTTCAAACGGGTCGGACACCAGCCGCGCAAGGTTGATCGAGCCCAGCAGGCAGGCCCCATAGGGCGGCAGGGGCTGTTCGCCGCAATTGTGCACCATCAGCCCGTTGGCGTCGAAGGCGTTGATGCCGGGCACCTGCACGTCAAAGACCTCCTCGGTGCCATCCGGCGTGATTTCGTCGATCCTGGCCACGAACCGCTCCCGGTTAAGCGCAGGTTTGTAGGTCCGAAGCGCATGTTCCAGCCGAGCCGCCTTGGCCCCATCGACAAAGCCGATGCGGGCGGCGAATTCCCGAAGATTGCCGCCTGCGATCACCAATTCATGTTGCGCCCGGGTCGGATAGGGGCGGCTGCCGCCTGCGCCATCGGGCAGGATACGCTGCCCCGCCGGGCGCCGGTCCCTGTAGATCACCCCGTTGATCCCAAGCCGGGCCAGCATCCGCTGGGCCGCCTCCAGAAGGGGCAGATCGCTTTGCGCCAACCGCACCGACACGCCTTTCTTCTGATCCCCCTGAACCGAACCATCCGCATCGAACAGGCCCCGCAGCACGGCGGCGCCGAATGCCGAGGGGGCCCGCTCGATCTCGGGCGAAAGGCCTTTCTTGCCGCGATCCAGACCATGGGCGCGCGCAAGCTCTGCGAGGGCCGCGGTGGCGATGCGATACTCGCCTCGTCCCGCCACCTGCTGCCAGCCGGCGAAATCGGCCCGGTGGGGTAGGCTGCGCAACAATGTCTCCACATGGTCCATCATCGCCCGCTCCGGCACCTCGGCCCCGACGCAGGCCCGGCTCGGCCAGACGGACAGAATCGCCTTGTCGTCGCGGATCGTGCCATCACCGATCAGCAGGCCCAGAAGATAGCCGCGCTCGGCCTCGGGATCGGCCCCCCAGGCAAGCCCCCGGTGATCCTGCAGCACGATCTCGTCGCCGGGGCGCAGATCCGCCGCCGCGGTCCAGTCCGAGGTGATCCGGAACCGGGTGCGTTCGCGCACCCGGCGCACCGGATGATCCCCGGTCAGCCGCAACTTGCGCCCGCAGCGCGTGGTCAGGCGCAACACCGGTTTGACACCGGTGGAAAAGAACCCCGCCGCCGTGGTCCTGTGGGCCACACCGTTGACCACCAGATCATGGGCTTGGCCCAGCAGATCGGCCACCTGGCGCGGGCCGTCGGCGCTTTGCACCCAGGTCTCTGCCGTCACACAGGGGTTGGTCGCCGCGATCGTCTCGCAATAGGCAAGGTTGTTCATCGCGTTGATCCGGTCGATGAAGATCACGCCCGGTTCCGCGAATTCATAGGTCGCGGCCATGATCGCATCCCAGAGATCGCGGGCGGGAAGGGTCTTGTAGACCTGGCCGTCAAAGCTGAGATCCCACGGCGCGCCCGCCTTGACCGCATCCATGAACGCATCGGTCACCAGAACCGAGACGTTGAAATTCCGCAGCCGCGCCGGGTCGCTCTTGGCGGTGATGAAATCCTCGATATCCGGGTGGTCGCAGCGCAGGGTGGCCATCATCGCACCCCGCCGGGCGCCCGCCGACATGATCGTGCGGCACATGGCATCCCAGACATCCATGAACGACAGCGGCCCCGACGCATCCGCCGCCACCCCTTTCACAACCGCGCCCTTGGGGCGGATGGTCGAGAAATCATAGCCGATGCCGCCGCCCTGCTGCATGGTCAGCGCGGCCTCCTTCAGCATCTCGAAAATCCCGGCCATGCTGTCGGGGATCGTGCCCATCACGAAGCAATTGAACAGCGTCACCGAGCGTGCGGTGCCGGCCCCGGCCAGAATGCGCCCGGCGGGCAGGAATTTGAAATCCTCAAGGGCGGTGTAGAACGTGTCTTCCCAGGTGTCCGGATCGGTCTCCTGAGCGGCCAGCGCGCGGGCGATCCGCCGCCAGCTGTCCTCGACGCCGACCTCCAGCGCCGTACCATCGGCCGCCTTCAGCCGGTACTTCATATCCCAGATCTGCTCCGCGATGGGGGCGGCAAATGATGACATGGCGATTCCCCGGAAAGCTGGGGATAACCCTACTACACCTTGCAGGTTTTGGCCAATGCACTACCATATCGGGCTCAGACAGCGGAAGATTCTGTGACCAGCCAACTCCATCTCATCAAGCTCAGCGTCGGCACCGAGGGGATCGATTCCCTGCGCGACTGGCAAACCGATCCGCGCGCCCAAGCGCCCGACGGTCTGCCGCGCCATGTCACCCGCATGTGGCCCAAGCGCGAGGCGGAGCTGCTCAAGGGCGGCTCGATCTACTGGGTGATCAAGGGGGTGATCCAGGCCCGTCAGCGCATTCTGCGGCTCGACGAGGTGGATCTGGGCGACGGTATCCGGCGCTGCGGCATCGTGCTGGATCCCGAGTTGATCGCCACCGCGCCCGCCACCCGCCGCCCGTTCCAGGGCTGGCGCTATCTGGAAGGCCAGAACGCGCCCATCGACCTGCCCCGGGGCCGGGCGAATGACGATCTGCCCCCCGGCCTCTCCGCCGCCCTGGCCGAAATCGGCGTCCGTTAGAGCCCGCGCTTGACAGGGCGCCAATTGCGCGTATAAGCGCCGCTTCATTGGTGTTGGTGGACCCCGCAAGGGGAAACCTGTCGTCCCGGCCAAATCCGGGGAGAAGGACAACGCCCTTCATTACGGCACGAAGGCCTGATCCGGTCGCCGCCTGCACAAAAGGTTGAGCGCAAGACGCGATTTCAACCCGAAAAGTGGGAACCGGTTTTCGGATCAAGTTGAAATGCCAGCCATAGAAGGAGATCAGCCGTGACCAAACGCACGTCTGCCAAGTACAAAATCGACCGCCGGATGGGCGAGAACATCTGGGGCCGTCCGAAATCACCCGTCAACCGCCGCGAATACGGCCCCGGCCAGCACGGTCAGCGCCGCAAGGGCAAGATGTCCGACTTCGGCCTGCAGCTCCGCGCCAAGCAGAAGCTCAAGGGTTACTACGGCGACCTGACCGAAAAGCAGTTCCGCCGCATCTTCTCTGAGGCCGAACGTGTGAAGGGCGACACCGGCGAGAACCTGATCGGTCTCTTGGAGCGCCGTCTTGACGCCGTGGTCTACCGCGCGAAATTCGTTCCCACCGTCTTTGCTGCCCGCCAGTTCGTGAACCACGGCCATGTGCGCGTGAACGGCAAGAAGGTCAACATCCCCTCCTACCGCGTGAAGGAAGGCGACGTGATCGAGGTCCGCGACCGTTCCAAACAGCTGGCCATCGTGCTGGAAGCCGTGCAACTGCCCGAGCGTGACGTGCCGGATTACCTGGAAGTGGACCACTCCAAGCTGACCGCCACTTTCGTGCGCACCCCCGGTCTGTCGGACGTGCCCTACCCGGTGATGATGGAACCGAACCTCGTCATCGAATATTACGCACAGAACTAAGCGCGTCCCCATGGACATGCTGGAAACGCCCGAAGAGCAATCTTCGGGCGTTTTGTCTGTTCTGGTCCTGGGCGGCTATGGGCTGATCGGCTCTGCCGTCATGCGCCGCCTCACGGCCGCCGGTCACCGGGTGATCGGTGTGGGGCGGTCGGGCGTCGAGGCGCGGCGCTCCGCCCCCGATGCCGAATGGGACATCTTCGACATCGCCACGATGTCGGTCGAGGGCTGGCAGATCACCCTGCGCGGTGTCGATGTGGTGGTGAATGCCTCGGGCGCGCTGCAATCGGGCGCGCGGGACGATCTCAAGGGCATTCACGAAACCGCGCTCGTCCGGATCGGCGAGGCGATGGTGGCAAACGGTCCGAACCCGCCGCTTTTCGTGCAGATCTCAGCCGCTGGCGTGTCGCCTGATGCCTCTACCGAGTTCTTCCGCTCCAAGGCCCGCGGCGAAGCCGCGTTTCAGGCCCTTGGGCTGCCGATGGTGACCCTGCGCCCCAGCCTGGTGCTGGCGCCCGCCGCCTATGGCGGCACCGCGCTCCTGCGGGCCGCCGCCGCACTTCCTTTCGTTCTGCCCAAGGTGTTGCCCGAGAGCAAAACCGCCTGCGTCCATATCGACGATCTGGCGCAGGCCGCGCTGGACGCCGCCGAAGGGCGGATTGCGGCGGGCACAACGGTCGACGTCACCGGGGCAGGGGCCGTTTTGCTGCCCGACCTGATCGCGCGCATGCGGGCCTGGCTCGGCATCCTGCCTGCCTGGATACGCCTGCCGGTGCCGCATGCGGTGCTGACCCCGGTCTCCCGCCTGGCCGATCTGGCGGGCTGGCTCGGCTGGCGCTCGCCCCTGCGGCGCAGTGCGATCCGGGTGCTGCAGGACGGGACCGAGGCCGACCCGGATGCGCTCGCCCGCGCGGGCGGCACCCCCTGCCGGGACATCGACGCGATCTTCCGCGACCTGCCCGCCAGCCTGCAAGAGAGATGGTTCGCACGGGCTTACCTGCTCTTTCCGCTGACCCTTCTCACCCTGTCGCTTTTCTGGATCGCTTCCGGCGTCATCGGGTTGATCAGCTTCCCCGCTGCCCAATCGGTGCTGACCAGCCGGGGCTGGAGCGCGGAAACCGCAGGGCTTGCCGTGATCGGCGGCGCCATCATCGACATCGCCCTCGGCACGCTCGTCCTCTGGCGGTCGAAACTCAAACGCGCGCTTCTCGGCATGATCGCGGTGTCGCTCGCCTATCTCGTCGGCGCGACCCTCACGGCCCCCGATCTCTGGGCCGATCCGCTCGGCCCGCTGGTCAAGGTCATCCCCGGCTTGATGCTCGCCCTCATCGCCCTTGCGCTTTCCGACGAGCGATGAGCTACGATCTTCTCCTCTATCTCCACGTCATCGGCGCCACCGTGCTTCTCGGCACCGGTGCAGGCATCGCCTTTTTCATGGTTGTCTCGCACCAGAGCCGCGATGCCGCCCTGATCGCTCATGTCTCGGGCATCGTGGTGCTGGCTGATTTCCTTTTCACGGCCACCGCCGCCCTTGCGCAACCGATCACCGGCGTGCTTCTGGCCCGCGCCGCAGGCTGGCCGCTCCTCGAAGGCTGGGTGGCGCTGTCGCTCGCGCTTTACATCTTCGTCGGCGCCTTCTGGTTGCCGGTGGTCTGGATCCAGTCCCGCATGCACCGCTTGGCCTGCAAGGCCCGCGACAATGGCACAGACCTGCCACCCGCCTATTCCACCCTCTACCGGATCTGGTTCGCCTGCGGCTTTCCTGCCTTTGCCGCCGTGCTTGCCATCCTCTGGCTGATGCTTTTCAAACCCGCAATGTGAACGGCCTAAGCCGGTTCTGTGCGCAGATGCAGAGAGGAATTGCCAACTGCGCCTTTCCTCCCCCGCCCGCGCGTCTTATAGGGTCCGGGTCTGAGGAGGCACCCATGTCATCCATCGTGAATGTTTCAGGTCTGGGCAAGACCTATGAGGGCGGATTCACCGCCCTGCACTCCGTCGATCTGGAGATCCGCGAAGGCGAGATCCTCGCCCTTCTCGGCCCCAATGGCGCGGGAAAAACCACCCTGATTTCAACGATCTGCGGGCTGACCAACGCGACCTCCGGCAGCGTCACCGTGGGCGGGTTCGACATTCGCGAAGATTGGCGCGCCGCCCGCCGCCTAATCGGTCTGGTGCCGCAGGAAATCAACCTCGAACCTTTCGAGAAGGTCGGCAACACCGTCCGCTTTTCCCGCGGTCTCTTCGGTCTGCCCCGGGACGAAGCGCTGATCGACCGGGTGCTGAAATCCCTCTCGCTTGACGACAAGAAGGACGAACGCATCCGTCACCTCTCGGGCGGCATGAAACGCCGGGTGCTGATCGCCAAGGCGCTGGTCCATGAACCCCGGGTGCTCTTCCTTGATGAGCCCACCGCAGGCGTCGATGTGGAACTGCGCCGCGACATGTGGGAATTGGTGGATCAGCTCCGCGCCGATGGCGTCACCATCATTCTGACCACCCATTACATTGAAGAGGCCGAGGCCATCGCCGACCGGATCGGCGTGATCAACAAGGGCGAACTGCTGCTGATCGAAGACAAGGCCGCACTGATGGCGCGGCTTGGCAAGAAACAGATGGTGATCGAACTGGCTGAACCGGTCGATGCCATCCCCGCAGGGCTGATGGATTTCGATCTCACGCGCAGCGACGACGGCCGCGGCCTGACCTACACCTACGAGGCGGGCGGCAAACGCACCGGCATCACCCGGCTGCTGGCCGCCGTGCAGGGCGCGGGGCTGGTGCTGGCCGATGTGGAAACGAAACAAAGCTCGCTCGAAGAGATCTTCGTCGGGCTGGTGCATGAGGGCGCGGCATGAACTGGAATGGCATCACCGCTATCTGGCGCTTTGAAATGGCGCGGTTCTTTCGCTCGATCATCCAGTCGATGGTCTCGCCCGTCCTCTCCACCTCGCTTTACTTTGTGGTCTTCGGTGCGGCCATCGGCAGCCGCATTCCCCAGATCGAAGGCGTGTCCTATGGCGCCTTCATCGTGCCGGGGCTGATCATCCTGACCGTGCTGCAGCAATCGATTCAGAACGCCGGATTCGGCATCTACTTCCCGAAATTCATCGGCACGATCTTCGAAGTCCTCTCCGCCCCCCTCAGCGCGGTGGAAATCGTCATCGGCTATGTCGGCGCAGCGGTCGCCAAAGCGGTGCTGATCGGGCTGGTGATCCTGATCACCTCTTTCGCCTTCGTCGACATGCAGATCGCCCATCCGGTCTTCATGCTCTTGTTCCTGGTGCTCACCTCGGTCAGCTTCTCGCTTCTGGGCTTCATCCTCGGCATCTGGGCGAAAAGCTTCGAACAGCTGAACCTTGTGCCGCTCCTCGTGGTCACGCCGCTCATTTTCCTCGGAGGTTCCTTCTATTCGATCACCATGTTGCCGCCCTTCTGGCAGAATCTTTCCCTGTTCAATCCGGTGCTGTACCTGGTTTCGGGCTTCCGCTGGTCCTTTTTCGGTGCCGCCGACGTGCCGGTGGCGATCAGCCTCATTGCGGTGCTGGTCTTTGCCGGGGCCTGTCTGTCGGTGATCGCCTGGATCTTCCGCTCGGGGTACCGGCTGAAACCCTGAGACGGCCCGCCCCCTTCGGGGCGAGCCTTTGAGAAATGGCGCTCAGCCTTTTTGCATCCGGCGCAGGCCTGCAAGGCCGCCCATGCCTGCAACGAGCAGCCAGCCCGCAGCAGGCAGCGGAACCTCGGGTGGGTTATCCACTTGATTGATGCGGCCATAAAGGGCGGCACTCGAGGTCGAGCCTTCGGGGCTGTTGAACCCGGTCGTCGGGGTTGTGCCGACATCCTGGCTGAAGCCGATCAGTTCCAGCGTATACTCGTTGCCACCATACATGAACGACTGGTTTGAAACGCTGCCGATGATGTCTGCGGTGTCGCCATCGGTGACCGGGTTGCCGCTGGTGTTCGGTGTGTTCACAACGTCGAACTCGAAATCGAATGTCTGGTTCAGCCCGATGGGCGACATGATTTGCAGGGTCACGTCCAGATCGGCACCCTCGAAATCATGGCCGTTCACACTTCCGTTGCGGTAGGTGAAATTGCCAAAGCTGAACACGTCACCGGCATTCGCGCTCCAGCCCTGGCCGCCGTCGGAACCGATACCGTCAAAGGACCACAGATTGTCGAAGTCAGTGCAGCTTAGGCAGGATGTTTTTCCCCAGTTCACGTCTGCGGTGCCGCCCAGGTCGTTGTTCGAGATCGAGTACCCATAGGACGCATCCGGGTTTGACCAGGTGCCGGAGGCGATTCCGGAAAAGGTTGCCGCTTGCGCCGCGCCAGCGGCGCCGACCAGCAGCAAGGAAATCGTAATTGGTCTTATTGACATAGAGTCACCCTCTTTTTCATCAAAAGATGCAACCCCAGCGCGGCTGAGAATAGCAGTGTGGCCTTCGGAAATAAACGAAAATCAACAAGATTTGGTGGGTTTTGTGGAGAGATTCTTGGAAAGACGGCCAAAAAACGGAACAGTAGCGCCCCCAATCCCCAATTGTTTCCATACTGGAAATATTTTGAAAGAGATTGTGTCGACAGTGTGGCATGATCGCGGGAGTGTTGCGGGATACCTCCAGCCGGGGCGCTGGACTCAGAGCCGCGTCACCACGCAAGCCGCCCGGTTCTTCTCCGTCGTCTCGGGATCGCAAAGCCGGGTCGCCTCGGTCGAGACCGCCGCACTGGCGGCCGCCACGCCCAGCCGCAGACAATTCTCCACCGGCTCTCCGCCCGCCATCGCCAGGGTGAAAGCGCCGACGAAACTGTCGCCTGCCCCAACCTTGGAGACCACCGGGCCGGGCGGGTTCACCGCGTGCCAAGCGCCATTGCCATCGGCCAGCACCGAACCGTCCGCCCCACGCGCCACGATTACCATCCGTGCCACGCCGCGGTCCACCAACGCGCGGGCGAATGTGGCGGTGTCCTCGCGGCTGGGCAGGGCGCGCCCGGCCAGTTCTTCGCCCTCTTCCCCATCCATCCGCAACACATGAAGCGCGTCGTGGGGGCCTGCCGCCAGATGATGCAGGGCGGGGCCTGAGGTGTCGACGATCAGCCGCGCGCCGCGCCCGGCCACGTGATCGGACAGGATCGATGGAAAGTCCTTCGCCACGCCCGGCGGCTGGCTGCCCGACAGCACCACCAGCGTGTCTTCGCCGGTGGCCTGATCCACCGAGGCCAGCGCGCGCGGCACGTCATGGTCCTGCCAGATCGGCCCCGGCATCACGAAACGGTATTGCTGGCCCGTTCCCTGATCGATCACGGATGTGGATTGCCGGGTTTCGCCCGGTCCCTGAAAGGCCACCGTGGGCACGCCTTCGAGGGCGAGCAATTGCAACAGATGCGCCCCGGTCGCGCCGCCGATGGCCACCAGTGCGGTGGCCTGCCCGCCCAGAAGCTTCACCGCACGCGCCACGTTGATCCCGCCACCGCCCGGATCGATATGGGGCTCGGTGCAGCGCAGCTTGACGTCCGAAATGACCTCGGGCGCCGAGGTGGAAAAGTCCACTGTCGGGTTCAGAGTGATGGTGAGGATATGCGATTTCATGACCATGGCCCCGGGTTTTCCGGGACCATGGACTGTTAGCGCCAACAGGGCAAGGTTTAAGCGGTAGGCTTTTTCTGCAACAGCGGCATCACATCGGCCATTTCCGGCCCGCGCTTCTGCCCCGTGACCGCGTGGCGCAGGGGCATGAAAAGCCCCTTGCCCTTGCGCCCGGTCGCCTCTTTCACGGCTGCAGTCCAGGTCCCCCAGGTCTCCGGCCCATAGGGCGGCTCGCCCAGCATCTCAAAGGCCTGTGCCACGAACTCCCGGTCCTCATCGGCCACCACGGCGGTCACCTCACCGGCAAAGACAGGCCACCATTTGCCAGCCTCGGCACGCTTCTCCACATTGCCGCGCACCGCTGCCCAATAGGCGTCGCGCAGGGCTTCGGGCACAGCGCCCAGATGCTCTGCCACATCCGGAGCCTCCAGACCGTGGATGACCCGCGCCGTGAGCGGCCCCAGATCATCCGGATCAAGCTTGGTCGGCGCCGACCCGAAATGACCGATCTCGAACCCGTCGATGATCTCCTGATGGCTCATCCGCAATTCCACCGGATCCGAAGACCCCAGCCGCGCCATCAGCGACAGAAGCGCCATCGGCTCCACGCCCGCCTCGCGCAGATCGCGCAGCGCCAGGGTGCCCAACCGTTTCGACAGCGCCTCGCCTTCGGGGCCGGTCAAAAGGGAATGGTGAGCAAAGGCGGGGGGCGTGTTGCCCAAGGCCTCGATCATCTGGATCTGGGTCGCGGTGTTGGTCACGTGGTCCGAGCCTCGCACCACATGGGTCACGCCCATGTCGGTGTCATCGACTACCGAAGCCAGCGTGTAGAGCACCTGGCCGTCTTGCCGGATCAGCACCGGATCCGAAACGCTGGCGGCATCGATGGAAATCTCGCCCAGGATCTGGTCGTCCCAGTTGATCCGCGCCTGATCCAGCTTGAACCGCCAGACCCCATCCCCGCGCTCGGCCCTGAGTGCGGCCTTTTCATCCTCCGACAGCGCCAAAGCGGCCCGGTCATAAACCGGCGGTTTGCCCATGTTCAGCTGTTTCTTGCGCTTCAGATCCAGCTCGACCGGCGTTTCCCAGGCCTCATAGAACCGGCCCATGTCGCGCATTTTCTGCGCCGCATCCGCATAGAGATCCAGCCGCTCCGATTGCCGCTCCACCCGGTCCCAGGTCAGG
>JAOXSD010000091.1 GCA_025800205.1 Silicimonas sp.
TCAACGCCTTTCCTGCGTTGGTGGTCGAGATGGGCTGACCAAGCGCCACGGACGGCACATCACGGTCAGGCTGGAACGGGTCGGTCTGGTTGATCAGAGGGTTGGGCAACAGGGCATAGATCTCGTCTTCGCCCGCACCGGTATCGGCAGGGATCACCGAACCCGCACCCCAGCCGCTGCCATCGGGGTTGGCATCCATGAAGCCGGTGACGATCACCGCGCCATCTGCCAAAGCCAGCTCGATCTCACCGGCATCCGAAAAATCGAGGCTGTTTTCACCGACGGTGTAATCGGCGCTGGTCCGTGTGGTGCCGATGGCGATCACAGTGTAATCGTCGTCGCCATTTTTCAACAACACCAGCGGCGTGATCGGATTGCCAAGCCTTTGCGCAAAGAATTTGAAGTCCTGCACGATCACCGTCCCCGGGCCACCGGTCTGGGTGTGGGTGTCGCTCTCGTTGACATAAAGGCTCGGGTGATGGCCATCGATGAAGGCGCCACCGCCGCTGGTGTCATTGCCGATTTCGAAAGGTTCAAGGGCCAGAAGCCATTCCCGGATCACTTCCATCCCGGCCGTATCGACCACATCCTTGGCAAGCGGCGGCATGGCAAATTCCGTGCCCGCCTGATTGGCCCGCACATGCAGGAGAGAGCGCGACAGATCGCCGGGCGCGATCACGTAAGGGTCGGTCACCCCGATGTTTTCATTCACGCTGCCCAGAATAAAGTTCTGCTGGTAGAGCGGCGTGGAAAGACGGGCATCGAAATTCGCCCTGACACCGCCCGGCTGGTGGCAATAGGCGCAATTCGAGTCGAGATAACTGCGCGCCCGGTCGGCCAGGGTGAAATCCGCGTCATGGGTCGGTGCCGCAGTCAGGACAGAATTAACCAGCGTGTTGATCTCGGCGGTCGAGAAGGTTTGATCGAACATGCCGAGGGCATTGTAGGTCACCAGCTGGTTCGCGGTGATCCCGGTCGAAGGATAGGTCATCACCTTATTGAGCTGGCGCGTGTTCGGCCCCAGAACGAAACCGGCAATCGAAGAATGGCAGGTCAGGCATTCGCTGCGGCTCGGATAGGCCCAGGTCTGGGTCACCGGGCCTTCGGCGGACTGAACAACAATGTCCTCCGTCTCGCCGTGGTCAGCAGTGTCGCATCGGTGCCCTCCGCATTCCAGCGGTAGGTGACGCCGTAATAGCCGTCGGTACCATGGACGATGAAGCGGGTCTCAAGCCGCCGGGATGACGCCGGATCGCTTTTGTCCAGCAGCAGTTCGAAATGCTTGACCATGACCGTGCCGACCGGGAAGGTCCAATCGCCTTCTTCGGAATAGCCGATCTGCTCGGCCGCACTGTTGTGGCTGCCGTCATTGGGAAGACACATCCAGCGCGATTTCAGCGCATCATCGGACCAGAACGGCACGTTCATCTCGTAGGGCACGCAGCCCGGATGGGGTTCAAGTGTTGCGAGGTTCACAAAGGCGCCGGTTTGCGACAGAAGCGCGGGCGGTTCCTCGGTCTGACCGGAATGTTCGAGAAACTAGATCAAGCCGTTGGGAGACTGGCCACCCGATGTCTTGGCCATCAGGATGTCGCCCTTGCTGTCCATCAGATAGGAATTGATCCCGTTCGGGAAACCGGCTGTGACACTGCCGATTTCCTGAATATCATAGGGTCCGCCCAGCTTGGCGGCGCTCCAGAACTTGCCGGAATTGTTCGGAAAACAGGTATTTTCCGAACAATTCCGGGAACTTGTCCCCCCGATAAACGCCGCCGCCAATCACCGCCTGGCCCTCGGACCGGGGATAGGCGAAAACCGGAGGCACCTCTTTGCCGATCACATTGGCGGGCTTGGCGATCACGCCATTCACCGGGCCTTCCTTGTATCCCCATTGGTGGTTGTCGCCCTTCTCGATGACATTGACCTCTTCATAGGCCGCCTGCCCCACATCGGCGGCCCAGATGTCGCCGGTGAAACTGTCGTAATGGATCGTCCAGGGGTGGCGCAGGCCGAGGGAATAGAATTCCTCCAGATTTCCGCCACTGGGATCGACAAAGGGGTTGTCATTGGGAATGAAGTAATTGGCGGAGGAGGATTGCGGCCATTGGGCCCCGTTCACCGCCGGATTTTCTTCCAGATGGGTCGGCTGGCGGCGGATCGGGTGACTGCGGGTCGGGTCCATGTCCACATCGATCCGCAGAATGCCGGACCAAAGCCCGACATCGAGCCGCTGGGTCGCGTGCTCCTTGGAACAGCAATTGCCCTCGTCGCCGACGGAAATGTAGAGAAAGCCATCGTCGCCAAAGAACATGTCGCCGCCAATATGCTATTGCTCCCGGTCATACTGGCTGATCAGCACCAGCTCGGTGGTAAGATCGACCTGACCGTTCAACACGGAAAAGCGCGACAGCCGATTGTACCCGTCCACGGTGGGCGAAGCGAAAAGTCCCACCTGACCGGGCGCCCATCGGTAGGTGATATAGACATAGGCCGCATTGGATGAGCCGGGCTGGCCAAACTCGGGATGGAAAGCCAGATCGCTGATCCCGCCCTCACCGACGCCCGACTTGCCCTGCATGATCGGTGATATGTCGAAGAACGGCGTCTTGTCGGCGGCGCCGGGGCTGTGTGAGACCGTCCAGCCCTTGCCGTCCTTGCCGATGATCACCAGCCGGTCCTCAACCGGATGTTCGATGATCCTGAGCGGCTCAACGAAGGTCAGACCGGGGTAGTCATTCGACTGAGTGTAACTTCCGGCGCCGGAGGAGACAGATGATGGAAAGGCCCCGTCAAGATAGGCCGCAACCGGCGCGGCGGGGGGCCGACCGCTCTGAGCATGCAATTCCGAAGAAAGAAAAAGCGATCCAATTGCCAAAATGGCAGCAGAAAAATAATTCATCCCACACCCTAAGACTCGAACAAAAAACCGCGCTCCGCCCCATGGGACACAAGTTAAACCTGCGGTGATTCTCTTTGAAAATCAACAAATTCGCGGATTTGACGGGAAATATGAATGGGACGGCCATTGACTGGCGTGACAAACGGCCCAAATTTTCGGCCCGTATTCCGTTCGAAAGGCAATTGAAATTTAAGGAGTTTGCTTCGGCTTTCGGTACTCCATTGACCGCTATCTGGACCTCAGTTCCGCATCCAATCCGTCGCCGCCTTTTTGCCCGTCGCGCCCGAGCGAGCTGATCGTAAAGCCCCCGTCTCCGGTCACATCGTAGATGTAATCCCGGCCCCAGGGATCGATCAACGCAGTCTCCGAACCCAGGTAAGGCCCTGCCCAATTGCCCTTGTCCGCAGGCTCGCGGAACAACACCGCAAGCCCCTCGGCATCAGTCGGCAACCGGCCCACATCGATGGTGAAGAACCCGACCGCCGCCTTGAGATTGTTGATCTGGGTCTGGGCCGTTGTGGCCTTGGCCCGCCCCAGACAGCCCACCACCCGGGGCGCCACGACACCTGCCAGAAGTGCGACAATGGCCAGGACGATCAGCACTTCGAGAATGGTCATGCCGGGCAATCGTTTGCGGAGAACGCCTCCGAAATGCTGTGACATGCGGTTCCCTTTCGATCCATCCCGTCTTTCGTTATGGGCTTTCGGCGAACCAAAAGTAAACTCTCCCGTCTTCGCCTTTCGCGCGGCGTGACCATCAGATTTCAGGACGTTTTCCATTGCGGGCACAGATCATTTTTTCCGGGTTCGGCTATGGGGCGCTCTATCTCGCCGCCTATCTCGGCCTTGACGGGACAATGGTGCGAATACCGGGGTTTTTGGCGCTCGTCCTTGCGGCCGCGCTGATCTGGATCAGCATCGAAGATCATCGGCATCAGTCGTTTCCGCTGCTCGCGCTCGCGGGTCTCGCCGTGGTCTGCATCCTTCTCGTCATCTGGCTTGGCGCATCGCCAGTTCGGCATCTGTTGGCTGCGCTGATCTATGGCGCCTGCCTGATCGGATTGAGCGCGGGGATGCAACATCTGATGGATCGCGTGGCCCTGGGTCTTGGCGACATCGGCCTGATCCTCTGCGCCGCGATCCTTCTGGGCCCCCTCGCGACAATCCAGGTGATCCTTCTGGCAAGCGTCGCCGCGCTGGTCTGGCTCGGGCTGCGGCGGATCTTGCTTGGGACATCTCCGCGCGCAGCCCTCGCCTTTGGTCCGTTTCTCTGTCTCGCGATCTGGATCACCTTTCTCGAACCGGGGCTGATGTTCTAGAATCCGCAATCAGGACCGCTTCGAGATCGGCCCGTGTCACCAGGCCATCGGCCACCAACCGCGCCCCGTCTTCCGTCAGGCTTTCATGGCCTTCAAGGGCCGCCTCGCGCGCAATCTGATAGGCGGGCATCCCGTCCGCAATGCGCTGCGCCATGGCGTCGGTCACCTCGAACAGCTCGGACACCACGATCCGTCCGCTGCCATCGGCCCGCCGCACCAGCCTTTGCGACAACACACCCGTAAGGGTCGAGGCGAGAAGGAAATCCGGGACTTCAAGATCGCGCAGCCGGTCCACCGCAGCAATCGCCGAAGGGGTGTGCAGGGTCGAGGCGACCAGGCGCCCGGTCATCGCAATTCGCACCGCATTCTGCGCCGTGTCCCGGTCGCGGATCTCGCCCACAAGAACAACGTTGATGTCCTGCCGCAGAACCGAACGAAGCGCCTCGGGCAGGTCATAGCCGATCTCCGGATGGATCTGCGTCTGACAGATGTTCGGCAAGGTGTATTCGATCGGGTCTTCGATCGTGATGATCTTGTTTGCCTGCGCATCAAGCCGGGTCAGCCCGGTATAAAGCGTGGTCGTCTTGCCGGACCCGGTCGGGCCGGTGACCAAAAGCAGACCCTCGGTTCGGTTGAACAGATCGTCCAGCCGTGCGGCCCGCTCCCGGGTAAACCCAAGCCCCGCCAGATCAAGTGGCCGCGCCCGCTGATCAAGCACCCGCATCACCAAGCTTTCCCCGAATTGCGTGGGCAGCGAGGAGAGCCGGAAATCAATCGGAACGCCGCGCAGGCTTTGCCGAATGCGGCCATCCTGCGGGCGGCGCAGCTCCGAAATGTTCAGCCCCGCCATGACCTTCAATCGGGATTGCAGCGCCCTGATCTCGGCCTCCGACAGTTTGCGGTCAGGGCTCAACCGCCCGTCGATCCGCAATCGCACCTGTCCGCCGTTCGCCTCGGCCTCGATGTGAATGTCCGAGGCACGGGCGTCGAGCGCGGCCAGCATGATCTGTTGCGCAGGGCGCACGATCGGGCCTTCCGACGCCGATTGCGCCAGTTGGTCGATATCCCGTGCATTGGCTTCGGACCGATCTCCTGCGTCGGAGGCCATATCGGGGGCGCTGGCCAGATCCAGCGCCTTGTTCGCCTCTCCCGCGGTGGCCACGAAGACCGAAAATTCCAGGCCCGTCGCATAGGTCATCATCTGATGCAGTTCAGCGGCGCGCGGATCCGCCATCAAAAGAACATGCCCCCCGTCCGGCAGGATACCGGCGCAGATCTGCTGGCTGCGCAGAAAGCCGGGATCAACGCCCCAGGCTGGATCGAGCATCGGCGTCAGATCATTGTCCCTGCGATGACGTTCCAGTTCCAGCCAGTCGGCCAGAAGATCGGCCAGCGCGTCATCGGGCAGGATGCCAAGCTCGAGCAGGGTGTCTTCCAGCTTGTGGCCGGTCGCCTTGCTGGCCGCCACAGCCCGGGCGATCTGATCGGCGGACGGATCCCCCCGCCGTTCGAGTTCTTCGGCCAGAGCCCCATTGCGCGCAAGGTAGGTCATTCGTCAATCGATTTGAAAAAACGCTTTCTGTTTCGGCGCTTGGCGGAAATTTGTCAAATGTGCTATAATCGATGGCACGCGTGAATTGGTGTGAGTGGGGATGTCGCGTGACGGTTTTTCATTTTTGAGATTCCTTCTGTCCGGTCGTCCGATTGGAAAAAGAGTTGATTTGAATCAATCGCTTGATACCTCCGGGGGCGCGGGCGTTGTCGATATCCTGATCGAAGACGAACATCTGCTGATCCGCGATGTCAGCTTGCCCCGATTGTCGAAATCGGCCCTTGAGCGGGCGGTGCTGTTGAACGTTCAAAGCGAAACACCATTCGATCCGAAGACGATTTCCGTCAAATTCGCAATCCTCCGCAGTTCCGGAAAGCAGGTGGATGTGCGGCAATATCTGGTGCACCGCAGCCGGTTGGCGGAATGGCGCGAGCATCTGAACAAGGCCGGAACGGTAGTCCGGAGCTTCGCGGCCAAATCTGCCCCCACGCGGTGTTCGAGGACAATTCCGCCGCGCTCCTGGCGCCTTACGGCAAATGGCATCGCATCAATCTGCTCCTCATCCTGATGCTGGCCGGAATGTTCGGGTTTGGCGCCTGGAACCGGATTTCGGATCTGGATGGCGAACTTGACCGCGCAGAAGCCGAACTGGCCGAGATCCGCGAGAAAGTCGCCGGGCTGAGCGCCGAAAGCGACATGCACGGGGCGTGGGTGCAGGCCCTCGACAAGGTGGCCGCGCGGCAGGGCCGGTCGGCCGAGATGCTGGCGCAGATGAATGCGGTGACCCGCGCCCTGCCCGACGATGCCTGAGTGAGCGCGATGGGTTTTGAACCCGACCAGCTGCGGATCACCGGAAATTCTCTTGAACCGACAAGCGCTTTGCTTCCCGCCCTGGCCGCGAACGCCGGTTTCGGCACCCCGGTGCAAACGGCCGGGTTTTCCGTGGGGGATGGCAGCGGCGAGCAGAGGTTCGAGCTCACCGTGCCGCTTGTCCGGCGGAGCGCCCCATGACCTGGGGCCTGAAACTCGCATTTCTGTGCCTGCTGGTTGCGGGGATCGCGGGCGAGGCCTGGTCGCGCTACGCCAGAGCGGTCGACACCCGGCAAGAGGCGATTGCGCTGGCCCAGGCGCAGACCGGAAAGTTGCAAGCCCGCTACACGGCGCTTCTGGCCGAACAGGCCGCGCTGCAATCCTCCGGCGCCAACGAACCCATGCTGTGGCAGGCGGTTGACGGCGGCGTACCCCACATGGAGATCCAGACGGCGCTGGCCGATCTGACGGCCGATACAGGCACGGCCCTCAAGAGCCTTCAGGTCAAGGACACCCAGATCGCACCGCTGGTGTCGGCATTGCGCGTGACCATGGAGATCGAAGCCGATCTATATCAATGGCAACAGCTTCTGGCCCGGTTTCACCAAAACGAGCCGGTCATTCTGCCCCTGGCGGCCGCGGTGCCCGACAACCTCAACATTTCCACCAAGAGCACGAACACCAATGCAGTCACCGCAAGGGCGACCAGCATCTCGAGCAGGGTCATTCCGCGCAACCGGCGCATCTCAACGCACCGCTTCAATCCGGGCAAGCCGGTGCCGCCCGCTCGCGTCAAAGATTTCGATGGTCACGTCCCAGACGGGATCACCGTCGACCGGACCACTCGCCAGGCGCAACCGGTCGCGCCAGACCCAGCGCCCGGCCTCGCCGCGCCGTTCCCCCGCTGCCAGCGGCCGCACCGTGCCATAGATTGCCAGCCTTGAGCGGGCATAATCCTTCGCCATTGCGCGTTCGACCCTGTCTGCGGATTGTCCGCCCGGCCCCGCCAGCGCGGGAAGGCTCACGACCAAAACATCAGTCAGCACCGCAAAGGCGACCAGGGCTTCGACCAGACTGATCCCCCGCAAACGGCGCATCACGACGCAGGTTTCAAGGCGCCGGTGAACACATCGAGTGTGAACCAGCGGTCCTGACCTTCGATGACCGGACACAGGCGATCGGCCCGGACCGAGCCGTCGGCAAAAAACAACACCGGACCACCACCACAGCTATCCGGACCGGCCAGATCCCCGGCTGTGACCTGCATCGGTACGCTTCCCCGAAGGGCGACCAGCCTGCGTTGCGCGGTCTCGGTATTGACCCGCTCCGTCAGCGAGACCTCCACAGCAGGGGCACGGCGCATCAGGCCGAGGGCGGCGGCACTGGCCATCGCGAAGATCGCCAGAACCACCAGCATCTCCAACAGGGTCAGACCGCGGAGCCGAGTCATTGGGCCAGATCGTTGATCGACATGACCGCGCCGATTGTCATCATGACAAGCGTTCCCACGATCAGACCGATTGAGATCGTCAAGACCGGCACCAGAAAGGCCATCAGCGTTGCCAGCCGCTTGCGCAGGCTGCTGTCCAGCAATTCGGCACTGGCCTGCATGAGCTGAGGCAGGTGTTCACCGCGCTCGCCCAACTCGGCCATCTGTTGCAGCACAGGATCCAGGGATCGGGCGCCGACAAGTGCTTCTGACAGGGGCGCGCCATCCTGTACCCGCGCCCGCACGGCACGGAGTTCGGATTCGGCCGGGCCCGCTCCGATGGTCGAGACGACGGCCGCCAGGGCGCTGTCGAGATCGCCACCGCTCAGCATGATATTGGCGAGCGTGCCCGCCACCCGCTGGCTGCGCGCATTGCGTCTGAGGGCGCCGACGAAGGGCAGCCGATCAAGCAGCCGCCGCCATATCCCGTAGCGCCGGAGGATCGGCGCCGCGACAAATGCGGCGATCACGATCACGGCCAGACCCTGACTGAGGATCAGCAGAACCGACCGCATCAGCAGCAACGCGCCCAGGGGATTACCGGCGCCCTCCGGTTGCGCCGCGAAAAGCGGCTCGAGGATCGGCAAGAGATAGAACAGGATGATCCAGAGCACGGCCACGGCCATCAGCAGCAGCAGGGCGGGATAGATCGAGGCCGAGATCAGCGCCGCCCGCAGCTTGAGTCGCCCGTCAAGGGCCTCGGCCGAATGTTCGGCAGCCTCGGCCAGGGCATTGGACTGCTCTCCGACCCGCAGCGTGGACAGAACTTGCAGATCGAAACGGGGCTCGGCCCTGTGCAGGGCGTCGGAAAGCGGTTAACCATTCTTCAGATGGGCGGCGGTCTCGGTCAGGATCCGCCTGATGCCTCGGCTCTCGCTGCGCGCGGCGATCATTTCGATGGTGGGAAGCAAGGCAAGCCGCGCGCGCAGCATATGGGACAGTTGGAACAGGAAGGTCTGCAGGTCTTCCGTGCGGATCGGCTGGCGTGAGAACGACACCTCCCGCTGCCACCAGGGCAGATCGTCGTCATCGGCATCCGTCAGTGCGATCGGCGTCAGCCCCATGGCCGCGAGTTGCTTTGGGTCTTGCCGCTTTCGGCGACGGCCTTGTAGCGGATCAGCATGCCGACGGCCCCGAGACATATGAAAAAGCTGCGGGCAGAAGAATGGCCCCGTTGGTTGTTTCGATGTCTCATGTCTAGGGGCCCGACCGGCACGAAGCAACATTCGGCGCTTATCCTCCCGCCCCGAATTGCGCATCCAGACGGCGCATTGGCCATGGGGCCTGTTCAATAAAGGAACATTCGACAGTATGATCTGCGGCGCCCCGGACGCCGACCCGCACTCTGCCAGCCGCCGGAGGAATAGTCAGGCGCTGACCGGGGCGCCGCCCTTTCCGGTGAGTGCCGCCATGTTTCGGTTCCTGGTCCGACACTGACCGAACCGGGCGCCCCTTCTCCGCCCGAAGGCACGCCAATGTCAGGTGCCGAAATATACCAGCCCGCAGCGCTTGGTGCCTTCGATCGAGGGACAATACCATTGATCCGCGTTCGGGGAGGAGCGGATCATGTGCGGCTCGACGAATTTGTCCCGCCCGTCGATCAGGGAAAAAATGAACCCCTCTTCCGTTTCGGTGATCGAGCGCACTTTCTTGCAGAAACAGCAGAGGCTGCCGTAGAAATGCGGCCCGGATTCGTCGACCCAATGGTCCTGATCGAGCGGGTTGGCCCGGCTTGCCGAGGCAAGGCAGGATCCGAAAAGGCAAAGGGCCAGTGCCAAGCCGCGCAGGGCTGAAAATGTGGTGCGATGGGTCATCCCGAAACTCCGTGTCTGTCAGACCCAAAGTTCCGGCGCGGCAAAAGGCATGCGTCAAAGGGGGGATGTCGGCTCCATAAGAAATGCGTCAAAGCCCGTGTTCCGGTAGGTCGAGGTGATGCCGCCCTAGCCTCCGGAGGAGATCGAGACCGGACCGGAAAGCCGGTCTTCCGCCAGGCGGCGCGCGGCCTGCGCCTGGGCGTGAAAGAACCGTTCCTGAGTGCGGACCGCGAAGTCTTCGAGATCATCAAGCCCGGCAAGCGCACGGACGGGCTCGTCGCGCCGGAGATGGGCCTCGGCCAGCCAGACCTGCGCATAGGGATGGGCCAGCATCATGCCGCGCTTGGTGTAATTCTCGATCCCGGCCCGTAGCGCGTCGAGCGCCCCCGGCTCGCCGCGCAGATCGGCCAGCCGCGCGAGTTGCATATTGGCCTGATTGGCCCATTGGCCGAACTCCATCGCCTCGGCGCCCCGGTGTGC
Organism: Silicimonas sp.; assembly: GCA_025800205.1. Lineage (GTDB taxonomy): Bacteria > Pseudomonadota > Alphaproteobacteria > Rhodobacterales > Rhodobacteraceae > CALKXV01. The sequence continues at coordinate 10,364 of JAOXSD010000091.1, forward strand.
GGTTCGGGCGTGAAGCTCCGCTTCCTCGAGCTGATCGAGATAGAGGCATTTGGTGGCCGAGAAGAGATGGGCAAAGACCTCGCTCAGCCCGGTCTTGTCCGCCTTGGCGCGGCGTAGGGCGCAGCCGGCGGTGGCGTCGGCCTTTTCTTCATCGCCGAGCAGGGCCAGAACCCAGGCCAGAAAACTGTCCGAGGTCACGCCGATTTACATGCCGAAGCGGAGCTTCAACTGCTCGGACAGGTCCGGATCATAGGCGTCGCTGACGCTCTGGAGAAACCCTGCCGCGTCCTCCAGGGCGCCGCGATAGGCCTGGGTGACGCCCAGCATGTAATCGGTGATCAGACGTGCCTCGGCAGAGGCCCCGGAGGGCAGAGCGCCCTTCAGCTCGTTGGCCAGCGTCAGGCAGGACCCCAGATCGGCCGGCATCAGATCGATGCTCCACAGACCCCAGGTGGCATTCACCCCTTCCTCGGCCTCGCCCAGATCCCGGCTCAACCCTTGCACCGCTACATAATAGGGTTTTGCCTCCCGTGCCGGACGCCTCGAAGGCTGTGGCGGCCCGCTCGAAATCTCCGGAAGCGCGGAAATGACGGGCGATGTCCCCCTGCATGGCGCGTCCTGCATCTTCCGACAGGGTCTCAGCCGCGCGGCGGTGCAGCGCCTGCCGGTCGCGTATCGGGATGGTGGAATAGATCGCTTCACCGATCAGCGCATGTTGGAGGATATAGGCCGCCTGTTCGCCACGCCGGGCGGCAGGGACTGATGCACCGCCCTGTCGATCAGAACATTCGCGGGGGACGCCGCCTGACCAAGCCTTTCGGCATCCCGCACGACCGCACCCGACAGCCGCAGAGCGCCGTCGGTACCCTGCTCCGATACCAGAGCGACCCCCCGTGACACCCCGATCCTGCAGCCACCACATCAAGTGCGACGTCCAGGGCGATATCCGCTTGCCGGTCATGGGCGCCGGGATAGCCGAATGCGACAAGCAAACGGTCGTTCTGAACTTGGCCCAGGCTGCCGCCCCGGGGGGCGGCACAGGTTCTGGCGATCTCCGTGAGCGTGTCGGCCGCCCGGGCGAAATTCCCTGGATCCTCGGAGTGAACCTCCGCCTGAATGGACAGAACCGTCAGGTCGCGGCGCTGCGCCGAGGGCGCATCTGCAACAGATATCTGCGACCGGTCCCGGTCGATACCTGCCGCAAGCCTGCGGGTCTCCTCGGCGGGCTCGGCGTCCAGATGGGTTTTCAGCGCTTCGGTACATTCCCGCATCTGGCGTCGCGCCAGTTCGACGGCGCCGCGCTCGAGATAAAGCTGGATCAGCGCACGATGAGTCGGCTCGATGCGGCAGAGATGCCGGGCCGTCTCTGCGCGTTTCTCGGGATGGCGCCCGGGATCCCAGAGGGTCAGGGCCGCCGTGCCGATCGACAGCGACATGGCCTCCAGCTCCTGACGTGTGCTCCACACCCAATCCGAAAACGGTTGGCTCCGGACCCTGAACGCATCGAGAAACGGCGCCTTGTAGAGCGCCAGTGCCGCCGCCAGCCGGCCCGCGTCGGCTCGTCCGGTATCAACCGCCCGAAACGTCCAGAGGTCGACCTGCGCCGCGTCGGTCTGAAACGCGAGCCGATCGCCATGGCTGGCAATGCTGTCACCCCCGACCGGTCCCAGCGCCTTGTGCAGCACCGAGGTTTTCTGCCGTAGGCTTGCCCGCGCCTGTTCGGGCCCGCTGTAGGGCCAGAGCAGATCGCAGAGGAATTCGCAGGAGACAGGCTGCTCGTCCTGAGCCACCAGATAGGCGAGAAGGGCCTCCGATTTTCGCGTCGGAAGCAGCAGCGCGCCCCGGTCGCCATCGGTGACGCACGGACCGCCGAACAGTTCAATGCATCTTAATCTCTCCAGCCAGATCACGGTCCTTGCCCAGCGGATTCCGTCGGCGGCGCAGGGCTAGCGCAATTTGCCGCGATCATAGGCGGGGCTGTGCACGAACTCGGCAAAGGTCGCGGCTTCCTGATCGCTGCGTGTCAGCCCCATATCCCGGAGGCGAAACTCCGGCTGGGATTTGAAGGCATGGTGATTTCGGGCCGCATCAATGAGCCGCCACCAGACGCTTGTCGCGCGTTGCGGCGGACCGGGGGCGAAGTTTGCGAAAGCGGCATGTGTTCTGGTCATTCCTGGCTCTCTCCTGACAAGATCAGTATTGGCCGGTCCCCGTCAGAAGCCCGCAAGCGAAGGGGCAGCGCGGGATAAGAAATGCGTCAAAATCCAGTGTAGCGGGAAAACTGAGCCGGATCCAGGATCGCGGGCCTATGAAGCGGCCACCCGGCGTCGGGCGGCGGCCACACGTCGCAGGGTTTCATACCCGAAGGGCGACAGGCGCAGCACGCCGCGTTTGAGGCGGATCCGCTGGGCGGCCTTGGCGAAGGCGGCATCGCGTTCGGGAAACAGCGGCCGCATCCGGCGCAACATCCTGATCTTGTCGGCCAGCATCCGGTCCGAGCCGTAGGCGGCGGACACGCTGGCATCATGAAGACGATGCACGGCCATCGCCTCGTCCAGAAATCCGACACGCCCGGCCTGGCAGGCGAGCACGTTCATGACCCAATCGGCAGAAAGCGCACCGCTGGTCCAGTACCATTCCGGCATGGCATCGATGGCCGATTTCCGGATCATGGTGGAGATCTTCGGCGTGAAATTGTTCCGCAGGAGAAGGGCGACATCGTAGGAACCGTCGCCGGGCCCCGGGCTTGGCGAAAGATGGCGTTCGCCCGACGGGGCGAGATGTTCAACCCGGTGGGCGCAAATCGCACATTCGGGATGGGCATCAAGGAAATCGGCCTGACGTTGCAACTTGTCAGGCGCGGTCCAGTAATCGTCCCCGTCGAGAAAGGCGACATATTCTCCCGAGGCCGCCGCGACCGTGCGTTTGACATTGGCCATACCGGCATCGCCACGGTTGCTTTCGGCCAGGATCAGCTTCACGGATCCTGGATTATCTGCGCGGATCTCTTCGAGGGTGACAGGCGTGGCGTCAGTGGATCCATCATCCCCGATGATCACCTCGAAGGGAAAGCCGGTCTTCTGATCGAGCGCGCTGGCCGCGGATTGCCGCACGCAATCGGCCTGCTGATAGGTGACAAGCGAAACAGACACTTTCATCAAGTTACTCCTTTCGGTGGGCCGACCACAGGACGCGCAGAACCCCGGCAAGGGCCAGCATCATTTGGGCGGAGAAGGCCGCAAGCAAGGCTCCGGCGGCACCGGGGAGCCCGTGCTCTGCCACAAGAACCGGGGTCGCGACGACCGCCACGGCAGCGGCGACGGCATTCTGCATCGTGATCCACCAGAACCGGCGGGACGCAATCAATCCGAACTTCAGGGCGCTGGCGACGAGACGGGCACTGGCGGCCGCGACCAGGGTCACGAAAACACCAGCAAAGGCCGCGTATTCGACGGTGTAGACCACCTTGATGATCGCCTCCCCGTAGAGAGACGCAATTCCCAGACCAAGGCCGCAGGCGAAAGCGATCCCCAAGGTTAGCCTGCCCAGGATCACCGCGAAACGTCCGATACGACCCTGGCTGTAATGGCGGGCCAGCCGGACACTGATGGCCACACCGAGCGAATGGACCAGACGATCGGGTGCCATGGCCAGAGCCAGGAGCGCCGCAAACACCCCGAGCATCGCCAGACCCTGTGACGCTTCGACGACCAGTCTGGGAACATATTGAGCGACAATGATCAGCCCGGTCGCTGCCGTCAGGGGCATGGCGATGATCGCGAGTTTTCTCAATTGCCGCAGACTGCTGGGACCAAAAAGGGTCGTGCCGGTGTAGGCGGCAAGGCGTCTCGCATTCGGCAGATCAAGGAAGGCAAAGACCGCAAGATAGGCCAGGAGCTGACCGAGAACCGCCAGGGCCAGGGATTGGGTCAGCCAGTAGCCGACGGCAAGCGCCAGCAGCGACAGGACGCCGACAATCGACAGGGACCGTCCGATCAGCCCCATGCGTTCTTCGCCCTGAAACTGCCCGTAGATCATGTCCGACAACATCTCCAAGCAGCGGGTGGCCGCGTAGAGCGTGACGACGAGAACCGCCTGCCAATTGTCAGTGGCGAGCAAGGCGAATCCGACCATCAGAAGGAAACCGAGAGTTGCCGCCACCTGGCGCAGGCGCATGTAATGGTGGAATTTGGTCGTCTGCAGGGGGTCGCTCGAGCGCAGTTCGCGCAATCCCATCTTTCCGATCTCGGCGACGGGAATGCAAAGAGCCTGGGCCAGGGCATAGAGACCCACCGTGTTGAGATCGGAGAGTTTCGCCAGCACCACCAGCGCGAGCCACATCGACAGGGCCGAGACCAGGCGACCCAGAAACACCGCACGGAAATTGGCCGTGAAACTGCCCACCGGCGCAAGCGGTCTTCGGGGGCTAAGGGCGAACATGATGTTCCGCCGGATGTTGCGGGCGGGCGAACCCTGGAGAGATTTGTTCGGAACCGCTCATCACCGCCCGCCGGTCAATTGGCGACGATGGCCAGAACGGGGTCGGGCAGCTCGACCTGAACCACATCGCCCGGCATCAGGCGGGTGGCCAGCTGCGCCTCCATGTGCCTGAGACCGTCAGGGAAATCGCGTATGATGATGAAACTGGGATCGCCGACACTCAGCCCCGGCCCGCCGCCGACGGAAGAGGCTTCGGCCAGAGTGCCGCGGTATTCCTGTTCCTGCACGGCCAAGGTGGCGCGCAGGTCGTCGATGCGTTCCAAGAGCCGCGTGGCTTCGTCGATGCGCTCGACTTCGTCGGTCAGGAGAAGTTTCGTCAGCTCGACCTCGACCGCCGCCACCTCGGCCCCGACTTCAAGCGCGCGGCTGGTGGAAAGAAGCAGCGCACTGCGCGCCTCGGTGACCCGCACATCGGTCACCAGACCGCTGGTCGACAATTGTTCGAGCCGTTCCACGGCCTGATTGTCGAAGTCCACGCTGGCCAGCGCGCCCTTCTCCTGCTCGCGCAGAATGCGCAGCCGGTTCTCCAGCTGCTCGGCGGTTGCCTGCAGCGCGTCCTGTCCGGCCACGCGGGCTCCGGCACGGGCCTCCAGCCAGGTGGCAAGGGTCTCGCCTGTGCTGTTGTCAGCTACCGGAGCGCCGAAGGTGCCTTGTAAGGCCGCAAGGTCGGCTTCGATCCGCTCAAGCGCCTGCCGGTTCTGGGCGATCCGGACCCGTTCGACCGCCGCCTTGGCTTCCAGCGCAACGCCGCGGCGGACATCCACCTCGGCGCCCGGTGCCGTCGGCAGGGCTGCCACGCCACCGGCACTGGCAATCGCCTGCAGCGCGGTCATGCCCGGGCGGAAGGCGACCACACCGGGGCGCAGGACATCGCCGGTCAGAAAGACGGGCCTGTATTCGGCCACACCAAACTGCACCAACTCCGGCGAGATCGTGATCCAGCGCTTGCGGCCATCGGCATCGATGGTCCCGTAAGCGGCCTTGCCGAACCTCTCGCGCACGCTGGCTGCAAGAACGTCAACCGGCTGTCCTTCCGCTGTCACCGCACCGATCAGGGGGAAATGGGCCGTCCCATCCATGTCGATCATCGTCGTTCCCGTGATCTCTGGCAAACCGACGACGCCAAAGGACAGCACATCACCCTGACGCAGGAGATATTCGGCACTGGCCGCAAAGGGCGTCCCACTCAGCACGACCACGATAAACGCTGCAATCGATCTCATCACACCACCTGTTCCAGACGTTGGGGTATCGTGCCGAGTTCACCGCAGGTTTCAAAGTCACCCAAATTGGGTACACCTTTCTTTCGAGGGATGGCCATCACCCCTGGGTCGCCACGGTAAGACCATCGGCGGCGGGCCAGTGGCGACGACAGATCTCGAGATAGGCGTCGATGACGATTCTCTCGTCGAAATTGCGTTCGACATTGACGCGGCTGGCCCGGCCCAGTCTCCGAAGGGTCGCGGCATCCATCGCGGCGGCCTCCTGCATGGCGGCCACCAGCGCCTCCGGATCGTTGGGGGGGATCTGCAAGCCATTCTCGCGATGCCGGACCACGTCGCGACATCCGACACTGTCGGTCGTGATCACAGGGCGTCCGGTGGCGCCGGCCTCCAGCAGGGTGCGCGGCACGCCTTCGCCATAGGAGGACGGCAGGACCAGAAAGCTGCTGTCCTGCAAAAGCGCACCGACCCGGTCCGGTGCAACCTGTCCAAGATAGCGGCAATTGCCCTGCGCCTTGAAGGTTTTGAGATCATCTATCGAAACATATCCCTTTTCGTCCAGACGCTCACCGGCGAGCACAAACCGGGCCTCCACCCCAAGGGCGTCGAGTGCGCGCGCGGCCCCAATGAACATCCCGGCGCCCTTGGAGATCAGCAACCGGCCCAGGAAAAGGAAAGTCGGCACCTGCGGCAGGTCGGGCCGGTCGCGGAACCGGTTGAGGTCGACACCGCTGCCGGGCAGTCTGCGGGCAAGGGTCTCGTCAACCATGGCATTGTCGCGAAAGAACTGCAGATCGTCCCTGTTCTGGAAAAAGACCCGGGCCGAACGCCGCAGCGACAGCGCATAAAGCGAAATGAACAGATGGCGCTTCAGCCAGCCTGCCCCGTCAAAGGCGCGGCCCCGACCGGCAATGTTGTTGACCACGGGAATGCCGAGGCTGCAGGCAGCCAGCGACCCGATGGTGTTGGCCTTGATCGTGTAGCAGAGGCACAGGAAGGGGCGATGCCGGCGCAGCCCGGCGCGCAGCCGGAAAAACATGACGGCTTCCTCGAGCGGATTGTGACCATATTGGTTGATCTCCACATGGTGATGAACCACCCCGGCCCGTTCCAGTTCCGCCACCGACGGGTCATGGGGGCTGATCAGAACAATCCGCGCCCCAAGCCCCTGAAGCGCGGAAATCAGCGTCATGCGGGCGCGCTGCACATGAAGGGCGGTGTTGCAGATGATCGCGATGGTGGGTGTCACGCGTAGGCCTCCCATTGCCTGAGCTTGCGCTCGATGAATTCGCGGCTCGCCGGATCCAGCTGCGGCGGCGGGCGCGAGTTGCCGGAGCCGGAGTAGATCCTGTTCAATCCCAGATCCCGCGCCAGTTGGACCACCGCATCCATGCGCATGTCGCGCAGACCATAGGAGATCTTGCGCGCCACCTTCGAGACCAGCACATGGCGCGGCGATCCCGCTGGGTTGATCCGGCCGATCTGCTCCGCAACCCCATCGCGCGCAGGCAGGCCAAGCACCCGGTCGATGCTGCGGGCAAAACCCTGCGGATCGGTGCCAAGAAGATCCGCATCAAGAATCGTCACGGCCGCCGCTCCGAAAACCGATTGCCACCGGTCCCGCCAGGCGTCGACCCGACTGGCCTCGATGATCGCCGGATGGGCTTCGATCGCCTCGGTCAGGGGTGCCGCGGTGTAGCCATATCGTTTCAGATGCAGATAATGCGACCAGACCCGGGCCACCGGATCGCGGCGCAGGATCACGATCTGTGCTCTGTCAAAGGTTGCCGCAACCCGTTCGGGCGCTTCGGGAACGATCATGATGCTGGGCGCCACATCGACCAGAACCTGATGGGCGGGCTGCGGGTCGAACTGGGATTTGTACCAGCCGATACCGCGGGCGAAATAGCGGTCGAAATAGAAAATTTCCTTGGTCCGCACCGGAAGCGCCACATCGCCGCGCTGCTTGAAATAGGCATGAACCCAGGTGGTTCCCGATTTCATCGGGCCACAGAAAATGACCGGTTTCAGGCCAAACATGGCTGTGCCCTCCTGCGCGTGAAGACGGCGATCTTCAGCCATTGGGCGTTCAGCGTCCCAAGAGCGAGACCCGCGATGATCCAGAACGGCCGCTGGCGCAGTCCGAAGGATCCCATGCCGTAGAGACAGACAATCAGAAAGGCCGCGCCCATGGCAAAGGCCAACACTCGCGTTTCGGCGGATCGGTTGCGCAGAACGGTGCCGGCCAACAGAATAAGGATGGCGAGTTGAAAGAGAACCAGACACAGAAGACCTGGCACACCGACCTCCATCAACGTGCCCAGATAAGTGTTGTGCACTTCATAGATACTCTCGGCATAGGATTTGAAATTGCCCGGGCCGACACCGAACAGGGGATGATTGACCCAGTCGCTCCAGACCGCGGTGATCTGATCATAGCGCGGTCCCAACCCGGTCTCGATCGAGCTTGAGGTCAGCAATCGTTCCAGCGGGCGGGCGAGTGCCTGGAACTGGGGGGGCAAATCGCGCATGCCCGTCTCCCAGAAGGCCAGGACCATCAGCAGGAAGCCGGTGCCCCCCGCGGCTGAGGCAGCAAGGATTGCCGTGGCCATCGCGCTTTTCGAGGACCAAAGCATGATGGCGGCAAGGACGACGAGCAGAACCGAGATCAGAAGCAGCGCCAGGGCGGTGCGGCTGCCGGTGCCCAGTAGCGCGAGCAGCGCCAGGCCCACGACAGTCACATAGACGATCATGGTCGGGAACCGGACGGACCGGCTCAGGCACAAAATCGTGAAAAGCGGAATGGCCGGGGCGACATAGGCGGCCAACTGGTTCACGGATCGCGAGGTGGATTTGATCCGCCCGCCGCCGTGATAGGCCCAGTCCGGCGCAGTTCCGAACATCGCCAGAACGGAGAAAACCGACACAATGGTCACGGCCGCAGCATAGGCCCACAGCAGAAGCCGCATGTGCCGCGGATCGGCACAGGCAACGGCGATGATGACCGTGAGAGAGGCCCCGTAGAGATAGTTCGCCAGGGTGCCGGCAAAGGCGCCCAGGGGTTGACGATAAAAGAAGGTGGCGACGACGCCGGAGAGCGCGACCCATAGCAGGAATAGGCCCAGCACACTCAGCACTCCGCGCGCCCGGCTGTGCAGCTTCAGCGTCAGAATGCCGGAGGGACTGATCGAAGACAGTAGAAACAGAACAGCACCGGTCACGAAGAAAAGATCCGCCGGAACGATCCGCCCGTCGCCCGCGGGATCGAGCGGAAAAATCAGCACGCCCGACAGCATCACGCCGAGGGCAAAAATGAGCACCGCGCCCCGCCCCCTCCCGGTCGCAGGTTCCAGAGCCCGCGCCATCTGTGCGGTGTCAGCGATCATTCCAGCCAACCTTCCACCGGGAAACCTGTTCGCAACAGCCTGACATGCGGACCCTACTTTGCCCCCGTTCCGAAGATCATCACGGAGATGGTGCGTAGAATGATGTAGAGCTCCATGCGCGCCGACCCACGGCTGATGTAGTGGTAATCGTAGCGTGCCTTGCGATTGATCGAGATGATCTGGTCGGCATAGCCGCCTCTGATCTGGGCAAGACCGGTGATCCCGGGCCGGACCCGGATACGCTGCGCGTACCAGGGAATATTGTCGCGGAACCACAGGGCATGTGACCAAAGATCAGGACGCGGTCCGACGAGGGACATCTCTCCGATCAGGACGCTGAAGAAATTCGGCAGCTCGTCGATCCGCGACCGCCGCAGAAATCGACCAAGCGCCGTGATGCGATCTTCCTCGAGCGGCGCCACCGGCCCACGTTCGGCCCCGGACGGATCGCCTGTCATCGTCCGAAACTTCCAAAGCGTGAAGGGCCGCCCCCACAAGCCCATGCGCTTTTGCTTGAAGAGCAGCGGGCCGGGATTGAAGAACGGGTTCAAAACGAGAAGAATCAAGGCCACGACGACGGCCGTTACAAGGCCGATCACAGCGGAAAGGATATCCAGCAACCGCTTCGAGAAGAAGAATGTACCTGACCATTTTGCAATTGGATCAGGGGCAGTTGAATCGCCGGAAAATGAAATGTCAGGATTGGAAAATCTTGTAATATCACCTTTCATGGAACACTCCCAAAAACACTGGGAAAACATCGCAATGAAGAAAGATGCGTTCAATTAATTACATCCGCATGAACTTCCTACAATTTGGCGAATAAAATCAATCTACGCCTGAAGATGGGAAAAGGAATAATTCCGCGTCACCAATATTGACTAACTCAAAGGAAGCACAGGCATCCGGCCGCCCTTGATGAGAAGAGACCTTTACCAGAGCATTGTTTTACATATTTTTTTCCAGAATTATTCCCGACGCGCCAATAGCCGCGGGCGGCGCAAATTGAGAATCCCTAAGTCGAATTGTGCCCATCATGAAGGTCGCGATGGCGGTTAAGGTGATCTGGAAGGCAACACTGGCCACCCCCGTTTCACATGAAACCACGGAGCAATAATGAACCAGTCTAGGCATTCCAATCTGGTTTCTCGATATATTTCCTCCGATGACCAAATCTCTGATGAACACGAAGTTTCATTCGACGTCAGATCGCTTTTCAGATCCCTGAAGGAAGGGCGCTGGATACTCGCCTCCACCGTCCTGGTGGCCACCCTGCTGGGACTGCTCGCTTCTTCACGGATCGAAGCCACCTACAAGGCCAGCGCCAAGGTCATGTTTGACCCGCAATTGCGCGAGATCGCGGCTGGTGGGCTGGTGAATTCTTTCGGCCTCGGTGAGGAAGGTCTGCAGAATGAAATCCAGGTCCTGCGGTCGACAACGCTGGTGAACAAGGTGATCGATGCCCTGACGCTTGACACGCTGGCCGAATTCAATCCGACGCTGCAGCAATCCGAGCCGTCGTTGCTCGAGCGCCTGTTTAACGCGCCTCAAATTGAGAGCGACGCGGAATCCCTGCCGACGTCCGCGCTCCCCGAACTGGAACGACGGATTGTGGCCGACAACGTGCTGGACCGTTTGCGTCTGACCCCGATCCAGTCGTCGCGGGTCATCGACATCGGCTTCATCGCGTCGGATCCGGAAACCTCGGCGCGCGTCGCAAATGCCTTCGCCGAACAATACATCCAGGACCAGCTCGACGCGCGCATCTCGACCACCCTGGCCGCGACAGGTTGGTTGTCGAGCCGGGTGGATGAGTGGCAGGAGCGGCTGCAGGCCGATGAACGGGCGGTCGAAGCGGCGCGCTCGATGCAATCGGCGGAAGCGGGACAGAGCGTCGATATCACCCAAAGGCAAATCGATTCCCTTGTCGACATTTTGACCGAAACCCAAAACGAGGCCCATGCGGCTCGCGCCGGTTTCGAACGGTTGAGAGCCGCGCTGCGCGACCGGGTGGATTTCGCCTCGGTGCCGGAGTTCCGCGCCTCCATCCTCATGGTTGATCTTTTTGCCCGCACGGGCGAATTGGAACAGCAACGGGCAAACCTGGTCGAGCTTCTCCCCGAAGATCACGGCTCGGTTGTCGAAATCGGCAGGTTGCTCGCACAACTCGACCAGCAGCAGCTTGCCGAGGCGGAACATATCGTCGAGGTCGCGCGAACGGAGTGGCAGGCTCTGGAGGAACAGATGCTGCGCATCCAGTCGGATATCGGCGAACTGCATCAGGACATGGCACGGCAGTCTCAGGCTCAACTGGCCATTCGCCAGTTGGAACGGGAGGCCGAAGCAAGCCGACGGCAATACGAATCCCACCTTGAAAGGTTAAACACGGCCTCGGAGCAGGTCACGCTCGAAAGCGCCGACGCCCGAATCCTGTCGTTTGCTGAACCGCCCCTGTCCACATTCTCGCAAGCCAAGCGGCGGGCCATCGTGATTGCGATCATTGCCGGGATCGTGTTGGGAACCTTTCTCATCTTCCTGCGCGAGCGACTGGACAACACGATCAAGACCCCCGACCAGTTGAACCGGCTGACCGGCCGCGAGATCCTCGGGGCGACGCCAAACCTGAAAGGCAAACCCACGTCAGCCCAGATCTTCCGCACCTTCGCGGCCCGGAGAAATTCCCATTATGCCGAGACCATACGAGGATTGCGGACGTCGATCCTCTATTCCGGCGGCGAGCAACCGCCCGGTGTCGTCATGTTCACAAGCTCGCTGCCGGGCGAGGGAAAATCGCTGTTGGCCACAGTAATGGCACTGGCCTCGTTCCGGATGAACAAGAAGACGATCATCGTCGATTGCGACCTCAGGCGGCCCAAAGTCGGCAAGATCCTCGGCATCGGCGCCGATCGCGTCGATCTTCTGTCGATCCTTGACGGCACCCATAAGATGGGCGAAGCGATCCGCAGGGAGCCTGCGACCGGGTTGCACAGCCTCTCGACCAGTGCGGATCACACCTATTCCCACAGCTCGGCTATCGACATGATCTCATCGCCGAATTTCGCCAGTGCAATCATGGAACTGCGCGAAAACTACGACCTGGTGGTTCTGGACGCGCCGCCGTCGCTTTTGTCGGCGGATGCCAAGATCATCAGCGAACAGGCCGACGCCATTGTCTATGTGGTGCGCTGGAACAAGACCCCGGCCGAGGCGGTCCTAGAGGGCATGCGCACGCTCGAAACCATCGGGGCCCCGGTGGCCGGTGTGGTTCTGTCGATGGTCAACGCGGGCCGCGCGCCGTGGTACCGCGCCGAAGACGCGTCCCTGGGGTAACAAGGACAACGCCATCCGGCCGGGTTCCGGCAAGCGCGAAAATTACAGGAGGGGCACCGGGTCTTCGTCCCCGATCTCCACAGCATTGTTCGCCTCGGCCGGGCCGTTCAGCAGGGCAAGCGAGTCCAGCAGGGTTTCCACGTCTTGGCCTGCGATCAGCCCCGTCTCGACCTCCTCGCTGACCGCTGCCACTCGCGGGCTGTCATCGTCTTTGTCCAACCCGAAGATCCCGAGAATGGCGTCGAGGATCTGCGCAATGAAGCTTTTCGATTCCTCCGGTTCAGGCGCGACGGCCGTTGCACCCGGCTCCTCGGGCATCCCGTCGGCGAAGAAGTTCGGGTCAACATTTGCGTCTCCCGGTGAGGTCGTGTTCGGCAGCGGGTCAGGGCTGTTTTCCGTGGTGCCGACCAGCGGTTCGGGCGTGTCCTGCGCCAGATCGATTTCCTCGGGCTGAAGCAGGAAGAAAGGGTCGTCGCCCTCCCCGTCGGATTCAAAGAGATCGATTGCACCGGCGCCGTCGATCAGCGGCTCCTCTTCCACAGGGTCGTTGGCTGCGGTGACCAGCAGGTCACCGACATCGGGCTCGTCCGCTTCGGAACTGTCCTCGACCGGAGTTTCCACAGTGACCGGTGTCGGCTCGGCGTCGTTCGCGGGCGCCGGTGGCACCTCGGCCTCGACCGGCGCCACCTCTTCCATGGGCACGGGCGGGATATCCTCGACAGCCGGAGGCTCGGCCTGCGGTGCGTCGTTGCTCTGTTGCGGTTCCACCTGAACCGCCTGCGTCTCTGCCTCCGCCGGTGCGGCCGTCCCCTCTTCCTCGGGTGGGCTCACGGGCGGCGGCGTCGGGTCTTCCGGCGCCTGCACTTCAGGCGGCTGGTCCTGGACCGGGGCGTCATCGAGTTTGGTATCGTCCTCGTGAACGGCGGAATTCTCCTCCAGCCATAGTGTCTTGGACGCGTCCCAATGATCGCGGGCCGCGTGGCCCTCAAGCACCGTCCAGCCATCGCCGGGCAGTGGATAATCGTCGGGCAAAGGCCGGTCCGACAGGTTCAGGAAATAATTGTTCGATGCGTCAATGGTCTTGTTCCAGGCTTGTTCGGTACGGGACTGGCCGATGTGATCCACATCGTCGATTGCGATCACGGTGTTGTGGATCTCTAGCGACGGGCTGTTGGACTCGATCTTGAAGGGCGACTGGTGCGTCATCTCCCCCCGGAACAGATAGGATTCCATCCGCATCATCACGTTGTCGATCGTGACCGTCTTCGACGACATGTTGGGCAGCGCCTTCTTGGTCATGCTCAGACCGGAGAACACGCCGTCGAACATGCTGTTCGAAATCGTCCCGCCGGCGCCATAATCATTCTCGATCGCATCGTCGCGGATATTGGTCATCATCACGTTGTCGATCAGGAACCCGTCGGAATTCGCGGCGATGCGGATGCCGTCCCAGGCCTGATCGATCGACCAGTTGTAGAGTTCGACATCGGGGGCATCGCGCACCATGACGGCGGCCGAATTGACGTAGGCCTTGAGCCAGTCGATATCCAGCGGGACCTGTCCCTCGATGTTTCCACCAAGGATCTTGAGGCCCGGCACGCTTCCGTCGACAAAGAAAGGATAGATGTTCTTTAGCGCGCCATGGTTGTCAACGATCCAGGATCCATCGCTTGCATCAATGACATCCGCATCGTTTCCGTTAATCCGAAATTGGTTGTACTGGAAATCTGAGTCCACCAGGATCGTCTCAGACATGTTTTCTTTCTCCAATATGCCAATAGTGGCAAATCCATAGGGGGCATTCGACTCGCCCGCGGCCGTCACTGTGAACAGCAACGACGCAAACAACGCATAAAGGCAAAAAAACGTCCGAAATAGGGCCAGCGAATGGCGGCGGTCGCTCTGCGCGCCAACTCGCTTAACGATTGTGATCTTCGGGCAATTTTCCGCTGCGCCTTGTGCAGATCCCATCATTTCCGGATTTCCATGGATAGAGTTTTAATTTATCCGAACGAGAAGACTTCAGCGCCATGACGGCGCGATTGGCAAGACCCATGTCCGCGGCCCTTCTCGCGCGACCCCCTTTCGTTTATCTGATAATAAACAATAAATCCCTTCCTGTAACTCGTTCGGCGTAGCTCTCATGATCCTCGCTGCCTAATCGGATCAGTCACCATCCATGCCAGTTTTTGGGGGTGTTTGTCTTTGAAAAGATAGGCTTTCCTCGAATTATCATCATTTGACCTTTGCCGCATTCGCAGGCGCAAACACGACCTGTAACGAGTCGACCATCATGGTCGTTATTTATCAAAATGATCTGGGGGCCAATTAGTGAAATGGATCAACTCGTCGTAAAATCAAAAACTGAAAGCATCACCGAAGACGCAATCGTGTCGATAACGGAATATGGCTATGCAATTGTTCCAAATGCGTTTTCGAAAGATCAGGTGGCGCATGCGCTTGAGCGCGTCAAATACTGGTTCGATGTGTCCCTGAACAATCAGTCGGATCGGATGCCGAAGCTGAACAAGGACCAGCCCATGGTCTACAACCTTCAGGCGAAAGAGCGTCTCTTCTCCGACATGGTGCTTGCACATCCGGTGGTCGAGGGAATCATGATGCATTTCCTCAACGACCGCTGGTTCACCTCGCTACCGAATGACGCTCCCAATTACATCTTGAGGTCATTCCTTGCCCGCAGCAGCAACTACCGGATGCCAATGCATATCGACTCTTTCGTGCCCTATGTCAGCGATCATCCGTTCATCATGCAATGTTCCGTCCTGCTCGAGGATCAATCCCGCAAGAACGGCTGCACCGTCATCGTGCCCAAGTCGCACAGATCCGGCGGCTATGTGGATCAGAACGCCTTCGACAATGCGGTGCCGATCGAGGCGAATGCGGGGGATATGGTGTTCTGGGACAGCCGGATCTGGCACGGAGCGCTGGAGAACACCACCGACGGCACCCGTTGGTCGATGATTGCCACATTCTGCCGCTGGTGGATCAAGCAGGCCTTCGACATCCCCGGCAACATCCCCCAGGAGCTCTACGATCAACTCGACGACAGGATGCGCGCCGTGCTCGGCTATTGCTCGGTTCCCTATGACGACGAGACGCGGGGGATCGACATGAAGCGGGGCTATGACCTGCTTCCGGAAAAGGTCGCCGACTACAAGGCCTGAGACCCGTCGCAGGCCCCCAGCACAACACCCGTTGAGATCGATTGGAGATGGTT
The DNA here is from genome assembly GCA_025800205.1 of Silicimonas sp. Lineage (GTDB taxonomy): Bacteria > Pseudomonadota > Alphaproteobacteria > Rhodobacterales > Rhodobacteraceae > CALKXV01. Next base: position 26,041 of record JAOXSD010000091.1, read on the forward strand.
ATGAAGAAGTTGGAGATCGGTGCCGAGCGCGAGTTGATCCCCTTGGCGGATGCAGAAGAGTTTTCACCGGAGATCTATCGCGAAACCGGGTTCTTTGTTGTCCGCAATGTCATCCCGGCCGCGACGGTCGCGGCCTGGCAGGAGGCCTGGCGCGCCTTCTATGAAGAAAGCCGGATGAAGGATCGGAAGGTGAACCCCTTCAACCCGGTCCATGTGCACGAAGCCGCACCCGATGTTCTGGCCAATGTGTTCCGCACCCCGGAGATACTCGACACGCTCGAACGTCTGTATCCCGACCTTGCCCTCTTCATGCAGCGCTTCGTGATCAAGGATGCCAACAGCCGGGGCAATGTCTTCGTGCACGGCGACTTCGCCTATGATTATGGCTGGCCCGAGAAAACCACCACCTTCATTCCGCTGAGCGTGTCGAACAAGATGAACGGCGGGATTTCCTTCTATCCCGGCACCCATCATTTCGGCTACATGGGCGATGCCGGAGAAGCGAACACCGCGCTCTTGAGCGACGATTGGCCGAAGCTGACCCCGACGCTCAATCCCGGTGACATCGCCCTGTGCCACACCTGCACCTGGCACTACTCGCCGCCTTTCCGGGCCGGATCGGACCGGATCCTGATCCAGGCGACCTACCAGCCCAGCAATGATCCCAGCAGCACGCAATTCCTGCGCGGCGAGAACCGTGTGCGCTATGCGCTCTCCCGGCTGCCGCGCGATCAATTCTTCGTGCGCAGCCGGTCCAGCCGTCTCCGCGAACTCCAGGATCAGGTCGACCGGTTGTCGGTGCTCGACACCGCCGTCGGTTGACATGGAGGGCGATCTGGCCATATCCGCGGAGCGGGAGGCGCGGATCGATCCTGCCCCCGGTTACCGCAGCGAGATCTATGCCGGGTCCTTTTCCGCATCCGGCGAGATCTTTCCCTTGCCGCGCTCGGGCGGCTGGCTGCTCGAACGCCGCATCCCGGGCACGGATCGAACCGATGCGACCGGTCTCTATCCGCTGTTCTGCTGTCACGACTGGAGCGCCATCGCCACCGATCTGGCGGCGCTTGACCGCGATTGGGTCAGCCTGAGCCTGGTGGCCGATCCGCTGGGCGATTATCGGCCCGAAGACCTAGCCGCAATCTTCGACCGTGTCACCCCCTACAAGGAGCACTTCATCGCCGACACCCGGATCGAGCTGGAGAGCTTCGTTTCGAAATCCCATCGCCAGAATGCACGACGGGCCCTGCGCAAGATGAACGTCGCCCATTGCCCCGACCCGCTCCGATATCTGGAGGATTGGGTTGCCGCCTATGACGTGCTGATCGGCAAACATGACATCACTGGCACGCGCGCCTTCTCCCGGGAGGTCTTTCAAAAACAGCTTGCCACCCCCGGCATGACCATGTTCCGCGCCTCCCATGGGGAGGAAACCCTGGGACTGGATCTGTGGTATGTCGACGGCGATGTCGCACAGGGTCATCTGGCGGCCTTCACCGCGGACGGCTACCGGATGGCGGCCAGCTATGCCACCAAATGGACCCTTCTGAACCAGTTCCGGGAATGGGGCGTGCGCTGGGTGAATTTCGGCGGCCTGCCGGGGGTGCAGGCCACGGGCGGCGGCGGGCTGGAGCATTTCAAGCGCGGGTGGAGCAACCTTACCCGCAATTCCTACATCTGCGGCTCCGTTCTGGACCCGGACACCTATGGCCGATTGTCGTCCGGCAAGCGCGCCACCAATTTCTTTCCCCGGTATCGTTTCGGAGATAGCTGACATGCCCAAGAAGTTCATATTTGTCGCCTCAACCGCCGGGTCGGTGATCAGCCAGGTCCTGAAGACCACCACGGTGCGCCAATCGATCCATTCTGTAGTGGCCGACCGTCCCTGCGGTGCGGTGAATATCGCCCGCTCCTTCGGGGTCGAAAGCCACGTCTTCACCGGTCTGGGCAATGAGGCGTTCTGCGCCAGGCTTCTGAAGTATGTCGAAGAGCACGAGATCGACTACATCCTGTCGTTCTACACGAAATTCTATAGCCACGAGATCCGGCGCGCATTGCAGGACCGCATCGTGAATTTTCACCCGTCGATCCTGCCGGCCTTCAAGGGAATGGACGGATTTGGCGATGGTCTCCGGTATCACGTCAAGCTGATCGGCACGACCGTCGAACTGATCAAGGATGTCATGGATGAGGGTAAAATCGTGATGCAGACGGCGTCGCCCCTGCGGCCATCTTTGTCGGTTCCCGAAATGCGGCATCAGATTTTTGTTCAGCAATGCAAAACGCTCATTCAGGTTGTTGATTGGCTGAACAACAATCGAATATCTGTCGAAGGCGACACGGTGAATGTGAAAGATGCGCGCTACGGAACGGCGGACTTCGCGCCAGAGCTTGAAAATATCGAAGCGATATCCTTTAAACTCGATTACGCACCCGGAGCGGCAAACCAGATCGAGTTCACTGAAATTTCGCCTCTCCGAACAGGCTCTTAGATCCGGGGGGCTGATGGTTCAAAAAAGCGCTGAAACGACCGTACGGGAACAGGAGAAGGTGACGGCGCCCGTCTCCGCCATGTCGTCTGAACCCATCAGCGCCGAAGCTTGGTACAAACAGACTAAGCCTTATGAATTATTAGAATAAATTACATAACACAAATTTGCTCTCGGCCATTTCAAGTCTCAATTTTTGAAAATTATACGTGAGAATTAACGGTTGTTGTGCTAACTTGGACAGTGTTTCGAGTTGTAGGGGTTCCGATTCTTTACTGCATTTTTTGCATGTGGGGTGCCGCGTGAATAATTATTCTGATCGCTTCGAGAATTACTCCGATTTAGAGAATGAAAGTTTCAGTTCTGACAGAAACGTGGTTTATGGGCTGATTTGCGCCAATAGGCTGGAAAGAGAATGTCTGGCCCTCGGCCTGAAATTCCGAAACCCGAATGTATTGGTGATTGAATCTGTCAGCATAGACGCCTTTGCGAACGCAGCGGCGCATGAACAGAACCTGGATGCCGTTGTGGTTTGCATCGACAGCCTGGTGACCACCGACTATCCGGTCGACGATGTTCTGCGGGATCTTCTTGATGCCGTCGGCGACACGCCGGTGGTGGCCATGGGCCAGAGCAATGATCCCTATGAGGTCAATCTGTTTCTTCAGAACGGAGTCAAGGGATACATCCCGGCCGATGTCGGGGTGCATGCGATACTTGATGCCACGCGGCTTGCGGTCGTTGTTGGCGGCGCATTTCTGACCGAGCGGCACCTCAAGAAGCTCGGACAAGACAACAAGCCCAGCAAGATCGACATGCGCGGCGTCGAGCTGACGCAAAGGCAGATGGATGTCGCCCATGAGCTGCGTGCGGGCAAGGCGAACAAGGTGATCGCCTATGATCTGGACATGCAGGAAAACACGGTGAAGGTGCATGTGCGCAGCATCATGCGAAAATTGCGAGCGACCAACCGCACCCAGGCGGCCGTGGCCCTGAACCAATTGCTCTCCGATGACGAAGGCCAGGGGCACACGCCTTCCTGAAACAACGGGACGGCGCGGCCGGGATCAGTTTTCAAATCGGACATGGCGCGGATCCGTGCAGCGCTCAAGACCTGCGCGGACCTGGGCCGGGGCGGCCACGATCTCCGCAATGCGCCGGGTCACCCGCCGAATGCTCTCGTCATCCATGCTCAAACCATTGGGCAGGACCATGATCCGATCCGACAGGCGCTCGGTGTTCGGCAGGCTCAATCCCGCGCGGGGGAACAGGCCGGAATAGGGCTTCATGCGGTGGCACCCGGGATGGAAATACCGCCGGGCGGCAATGTTCTCGAGGCGCAGCGCAGAGACGATGTCATCACGCCTGATGCCGACCACGTCAGGATCGACCTCGGTCACGATATAATGAAAGTTCTGAACCTCGTTGCGATCCCGGTGCATCAGCCTGATGCCAGGGATCTTCGCCAGCTCCCGGCCATAGGCAAAGTAGTTCCGCCGGTTGTGCGCGAAGATCTCTTCCATGGCCTCGAGCGAGGTCAGACCCATGGCCGCAGAGGCCTCGGTCATCTTGCCGTTCGTGCCCGTATGCTGCACCAGATCTTCCCCGGCAAAGCCGAAGTTGACCATGAGCCGGAGCTTCGAGGCCAACCGGTCATCGTCGGTAATGATCGCGCCCCCTTCGATGGCATGGACACATTTCGTTGCATGGAAACTGAAAACCTCGGCGTCGCACAATCCCTGGGCCACCGGTCGCATTTCGCCGCAGCCGAAGGAATGAGCGGAATCCACCAGAAGACGCAGCCCGCGCTCGTCAGCCAGACACTTGAGATCCTCCATCCGTCCGTCATTGCCCCAAAGCGACACGGCCAGAATGCCGGTCGTTCGATCGGTTATGGCCGATCTCACGCTTTCGACATCCAGCACGTGGCTGACCGGGTCAATGTCGCAGAACACCGGCCGGATGCCCTGCCGCCAAAGCGAATGGACGGTCGCGACAAAGGTGAAGGACGGAACGATCACCTCGCCGACCATGTCCAACGCCCGGATGGCAAGCTCCAGGGCGACGGTGCCGTTGCAGGTGGCAACGCAGTCGCGCACGCCCGAAATGCGGGCCACCCGATCCTCGAATTCCCCAACCATGGGGCCGTTGTTCGTCAGGCGCCCGCTGTCGAGCATCCTGTCCATCCGCTCCATGAAGTCACGCTTGTTCGGCATGTTCGGCCGCCCCACATGCACCATTTCGTCAAAGGCCGGCTGGGCGCCGAACAGGGCCAGGTCCGGCAGGGCACGGACCCCGGCAGGAGTATCGACCGGGGCATGGTCGATCTCCTCGCCGCCCATCGGCAGCGACTCCACCGTGTTCAAGTCATCATTTGCAAGCAGGTTCGGGTCTTGATCGGAACTCATGGCGCCTCCTCTCACGGACTTTTCTCAAGGCACGATGGCCAAGCAAAAGGACCGGGGTGTTGGAACGGGTTTCGCACCAAGACATCTCCCCCGTGGCCCCGAGCATCCCGGGACCGGGGCGCAATGACAATCTGGGCCTTCGGGGTAGTCCTCAGGAGCAATAGGCGAAGACGAGCAGGCAAATCTACCCGTCCTGACTAAGCCAAAAGAACCATGGTCTTGCGCGGGTCTTTCATCGAAGGCCGGGTCGGGGCCTTCATCGGAAAAACCTTGACCGATCAGACCATCGACGCCGGCCCAAAGGGCGGCGCCCTCAGGCTGCCCGGCTCGAATGCGCCTTTCGCACTTCCCCCGGCGTCTTGCCAAATGTCTTGATGAAGGTGCGGGTGAAGCTCGCCGGTTCCGCATATCCGACCCGCCAGGACACGGTTTCCACGTTCAGCCCGGCGGAGGCCAGAAGTTCATGGGCGATCGACATGCGGGCTTCGATATAGAGCTTGCGAAACGACGTGCCCTCGTCGCTAAGCCGCCGTCGCAGGGTCCGCTCGGTCACAGCAAGCTTGCCTGCAATCACGTCGATCTGCTGTTCCGACCCGATATTGTCGACCACGGCATCGCGCACCTTCTGCGACCAGGGCGGCAGGGCGCCGGTCTGTTTCTCCAGCAGTGCCTTGCATTGATCCAGACAGAATTTCAGCGAAGCAGGGTCCGATTTGGGCAGCGCCAGGTCGAGGATCCGGGAGGGAAAACACAGCGCATTGACCGGCTGACCCATCCGGATCGGCAAGGGGGTCACGGCCGCCATCCTGGCCGGATAATCCGGATCGTCATCGGTGAGGCGCGCTTCGAAATCGCTGAAATCGGGCTGTTGCAGCAGGTCGCGGACGAACTTGACCGCAACGGCCGTATGGCGCTCGATGACAAAACGCCGGACCAAAGCCGGGATGCCCGTCAGATCGAATTCCAGCCGCGCCTCCTCGCCCTCTTCCGCAAGGGACATTTCGGCGACCAGGAAGGAGAGCTTGGCATAGTCGATGGCGGTTTCGATGGCGGCCCGCAGGGTCGGACTTGTGAGGACCGCAAAGCCCCAGATGCCGAAAGCATGCACATGGATCACCCGCCCGGCGGCAAAGCCGAGACCGACGTGGTCGGGCGCCAGCCGGACCAGATTTTCGATGGCGCGGATTTCATCCACCGTGCTGTGTTCGGCGGAGGGATCATCGAGATCGGCAACGGTGACCGCAGTCCCCTCAAGGCATGTTTCGGCCGAGATGCCAAGCTTGGCGGCCTGGTCGCAGAGGAGGCGCAGGCTGGTGGAGGGGCGGGTCTGGGCATGCACGATCATGCGGTCATCGCAACCGGACATGCGGGTAAATCAGTTTCAAGCGGTCGGGGTGTATGATCAATTTTCTGCGCCCGGCCGGACCGCCGGACGCAGCGGGTCAGGGGCGTCAGGCGGCGCCGTGCCCGGCAAGCCAGGCCTCTTCCTCACCCGGTTCCGGCAACACCTCGCCGCCTTCCATCACCCAGCTCGCGGGCAGGTCAATCGTATCGGCGATGATCTCGCTGCCCGGCACCCCTGCATGGGCGCGGATCGAATGTTTGATCCGGGCCAGCACATCGGCCTTCTGATCTTCCGACCGGCCCGCGCGAATGCTGCCGAACACGAAGACGCTCTTGTCGTTGATCGGCAGTTGCGGCGCGTCTTCAAAGAAAAAGACATGCACGAAGCTGCGCGGCGCGCCGGTGATTTCGCAATGGATGTCGGTGATATCGGCGGCAATCCCGGGCTTGGCCGCATCCGGGATCATGCCGCGCACGGCGTTACACATGTAAAGAGGCATCTGGTCAGTCCTTGGGGTTGCGGATCGAGGTGACGATTTCATTGGCCGAGCGTCCGGTCTCATCCATGCAGATGTCGCAAAGCTCGTTCAGAAGCGCCTTGCGATCCGCTTGCGCCAACGGGCGGTTGGCATGGAGCGATGCGATCACGCTGGTCGACGGGGCAGCCGCGGTAAAGCCGCTGCCCTCGGACACAACGATCCAGTCGATATCGGCGGAGGCATCAAAGGCCCGCCGGGTGAAATCGCCGATCCGGGTCTTCAGAGTCTCTTCGGCATGCGGCGGGATCTGTCCGTCCTGGACGATGCACATTACGGGGATCATGGCGTCTTCCTTGTCTTGGCGCGGCATGTTCAGCGCGCCGGAATCTGTTCGGGGGGGGCGGCCACCCGGGCGGGCGGCCGCTCGGGGCCTCAGCCCAGTTTGCGGATCAGCTTCAGCTGCCGGTCGGAATGGCCGTAATATTTGAGGTTCGGCTCGAAGTCGAAAATCTTCTCGAGCACCGGCTTCATGTGCGAGAAACACTCGAAACTGTACTCGCCATGATAGCGCCCCATGCCACTGTTGCCGACGCCGCCGAAGGGCAGGTTGGAATTGGTGTTCTGCATCACCGCATCATTGATCGCGCCGCTGCCAAAGGGGATCTCCGCCAGGAACCGGGCCTTGGTCTCCCGGTCATGGGAAAAGAGATAACCCGCCAGCGGCTTTTCAAGCTGGCGTACAATGTCGAAAGCCTCGTCCAGCGTGTCATATTCCAGCACCGCGATGATCGGGCCAAAGATCTCGTCCTGCATGATCGGATCATCAAGGCTGACGTTATGCACGATGGTTGGCTGGATCACCCGCTCCGCCCGGTCGCTGGCACCACCGTAATAGACCTTCTCGGGGTCGATCAGCCCGGCCACCCGGTCGAAGTTCCTTTCGTTGATGATCCGGGTGAAATTGCCACGCTCGACCGAGTAATCGTGTTTCTCGATCTCATGGACCATCCGCTCCAGCACCTTGTTTTTGATGCTTTTGTGCACCAGCACGTAATCGGGCGTCAGGCAAAGCTGGCCGGAATTGATGAACTTGGCCCAGATCAGCCGCTTCACGCTGACATCGACGGGGGCATCCTTGGCGATGATGGCGGGGTTCTTGCCGCCCAGCTCCAGGGTGACATTGGTCAGATGCGGTGCCGCCGCCTGGTTGACGATACGGCCCACCTGGGGGCTGCCGGTGAAAAAGATCTTGTCCCAGCGCTGGTTCAGCAATGCGGTGGTTTCGGGGATCGCCCCTTCGATCACCCGCAGATAGCCGGGGTCGAAATTCTCGTTGATGATCCTGGCCATGATGCGGCTGGTTTCGGCGGGCAGCTCGCTGGGCTTCAGCACCGTGGTGTTGCCGGCCATCATCGAGCCCACGACAGGGATCAGCGACAGGTTATAGGGAAAGTTCCAGGCGCCGATCACCAGGGTCGTGCCGAGGGGCTCGGCGACGATGTAGCTCTTGCCGGGCTGGTTGAGCAGATTGGTGGCCACCTTGCGCGGCTTCGCCCAATCCTTGAGATGCTTGATCGCAAGCTCCAGCTCTTCGAACAGCGGGAACAGCTCGGTCAGCTGGGTATGGTGCCGGGACTTGCCGAAGTCACTGTAGATGGCGTCATAGAGCTCTTCTTCATGGGCGCGGATCAGCCGATCGAATTTCTTCAGCTGTTCCAGCCGGAATTCGATCGGCAGGGTGGCCTTGGTGCGAAAGAAGGCACGCTGTTGCTCGACAGCAGCGCGGATCGTGTCTTCGACGGGATTGGTCTCGGTTTGGGCGGTCATGGTCTGTCCTCCGGTGCATGGCGTTTGTGTCAAAACCCCGGATGAATGCGACCCGGGTGATGGCGGCACATTCGCCCATCACACGCCGCGTCGACATGTCGTGACCGGACAAGCTCGTGACAGTTTCGGCCATCGGCCTAGGGCGGTCCCGTCGGAGGTTGACGGTTTCTTAACGGCCTTCGGCTAGGGAAGTCGATCAAGACGGCCCCGCGCCCGGTCATTTCGCGCGTCGGCCGATTTTCCAGAACTCAATTGCCAGGATCTGCCCGCCGCGCTGGCCGGACCCGGGGCGCTGCCGGTCTGGCCGAGGCGAGACCGCCCGGAACGACAAGGCGGCTGCCGCGCCCGGTGCGACCCGGGCGGAGGGGTTGGCGGAGGGCCGGTGTCAAAAGGACGGGACAATGGTGGATATCAATCAGACGGACCTGGGACTGGCGGTCGTCGACAACACGGATCTGCTGGGCCCGGCCACCTATGTGGAGATCAACGGCCGACACTTCGTGGTGAACCACTACACCTCCGATCCCATCGGCGGCGGCGGGCAGCAGCCCGACGGTCTCAGGGTCTATGAGATCACCGAATCCAGCGGCAGCGGCACGGGCACCTGGAACATGGTGAACGTGGACGAGATCGCCTACAGCGCCGCGGTCACGGGGCTGGGGATCGACTTTGCTTTCGGCACCACCGACGCGATGACCGTCTTCGAAAAGGACGGAAACACCTACCTCGCCCAGAACACGCCCGAGAAATACGTCATCTGGGAAATGGACGGCACCGGAAACCTGTCCCACACCACCTCGATCACCAAACCGAATGACATCGATGGTTCGGTCCAGGTCGAAAGCCTCGAAGTGCATGTGGCCGATGATGGCTCGGTCACCCTGATGAAAGCCGGCTATGATATCGGCATTTCGGTGACCAGCACCTCGCAGCCGACGGATCACTCGATCTGGGTGACCACGCTCGACACCAATTTCAACCTGCAAAGTGCTTCCGAGCTGGACCACGCCGGCTCACAGGCGGCCACCAGCCCCTTTGCCACCACGGATATCCACACGGTGGAGATCGGCAACAATGAAAAACTGGTCTAAGCGACCGGGGATCCCAACAGCATCGCGGTCTGGAAAATTGCGGCCGACGGCACGTTCACCGAGTTGAACGAGATCGATTTTCCCGGAGGGGCCGGCATCAATCGACCGCTGACCTCGAATGCCAATTCCGTTCAGATGGACAGCATCTACAACCCGGTGGATGGCAAGACCTACCTGGCGGCGACCGGGACTTTCGCCAATGGCAACAATGCCATGCTGTGGGAGGTGGACACGGTGACCGGCGGGCTGACCAAGGTTGTGCAGAATTCCGGCTCAAACAGCGGCCTTGCCTTTCATGCGGTCGATGGCGATGGGGACGGTCAGCATGATGACGGGTTCTTCCGCGATCTGAGCGGGATCCGGTCCATCGAACTTGGGGTCGATGAGGTCACGGGCGACATGTATGTGACCGCCCATTCGCAGTTCACATTCGGTGACACCGATCCCACCAACCACCCTTCGGGCGGCGTTTTTCCAAGCGATTACTACAATTACGGAGGCGTCGCGACCTACAAGATCACCGAGAGCGGTGGCACATACAGCATGACGATTTCCGAAGGCACGATGGGGGCGAAGGTCAGCGGCCGAACCGACAGCGCGACCACTTTCTCGATGAACGGCAAGACCGTCACCGTGGGGTTCGATGCCTGGGGCACCGACGGGGATCAGCCCAATGGCGGGCGCAGCCTCTGGGTTCATGACGAAAGCTATTCCGCCTCCACCCCGCCGGTCTGTTTCGTCCGCGGCACGCGAATCATGACCCCGACGGGGGAGGTGGTGATCGAGAACCTCAGGGCCGGCGACAAGGTTGTCACCCTCGATGGCGTCAGGCGGATCCGCTGGATCGGGTCGAGCCGCAAGCGGCCCTCGGGCAAGATGGCGCCGGCGCGCATCGCGGCGGGCGCCCTGGCACCGGGGGTGCCGGAACGGGATCTGCTGGTGTCGCGCCAGCACCGGATGGTCGTCCACTCGGAGCTGGCGCGCAAATTGTTCGGCACCGCAGAGGTGCTGGTAGCCGCGATCCGGCTCACCGCCCTGCCCGGTGTGGACGAGATGCCGGGGGGCCTGTGGTGGAATATTTCCACATGTTGTTCGACAGCCATCAGATTGTCTATGCGGAAAGCGCGCCGTCGGAGAGCCTCTATCTCGGCCCGGAGGCGCTGAAATCCCTTCGCCCGGCCGCACGGGCCGAAATTGCCGCCCTGTTTCCCGATCTCGGCGCGATCGATGATCTGCCCGAGGCGGCCCTGCCGATCCCGGCGCCCCGGGTGCAAAAGGACATTGCCCGGGCCTTGGCGAAGGTGGGCTGACAGGGGATCAGCACCACGACAACCACCTGCACCACCCCGGACCCGCCCGTCACGCCACCCGGATCGATCCCTCGGGGCGAATGTCGCGCCGGGTCGCCCGCTCCAGATCCTCCGCCTCCCGATCCACCAGAATGCTCAGCATCGATTCCAGCGTGAAATAGGCCCGCATCACCCGGAAGATCAGATATTCCGGCAGGGCCAGCACCCCGCGCGGCACCCCGTTCAAAAGCGACGCCACAACCGCCACCACCGCAGGCGCGCCGGTCATCACCGCCACCACCGATTGCCATATGATCGGACTGTCGGGGTTGAACCGGAAGGCGCATTCCAAGGCGCCGAACAGAATGAGCGGGATCAGCATCGCCCGGCGCGCCGAATTCACCAGCATATAGGGCAGGATCACCTTGCCGCGCAGGGACCGGTTCGAGGAATAGATCAGATCCCGGCAGCGCGAGGAAATATGATAGACCGACCGGAACCAGCGCATCCGCTGTTCCCGCATATGCCCGTAAGACGCCGGCACTTCGGACACATAGCGCAGCTTCGGATCGACCACGGAATGAAACCCCAATTCACCGATCCTGAGCGACAGATCCGTATCCTCCCCGTTCATCCCTTCGACAAACCCGCCCAGATAGCGCGGATGTTCTGTGCGCATCACCACGAACATGCCCGGAATGCCCACCACCCCGTTCACGGCGCCCATGGCGACCGAATAGAACCCGTGTTTCACCAGCACCTCCAGCAGTCGCGCCCGGTCGAACAGCGCGCCACCGGGCGGCACCGGCACGCCGCCCACCACGCCCACGCGCGGATCGGCAAAGAACGGCATCGCCCGGCTGAAATTGTCCTCGCCCACCAACGTGTCCGCATCGACCCGGATGAAATACTCGGTCTCCACCGCATCCAGCCCGGCATTCAGCGCGTTCGACTTGCCCGGCAGCGGCACGTTGATCACCCGTCCCTTGGCCGCCGCGCAATCGCCCAGCACCTGCCCCGCAATCGCCTCGGTCGCGTCGGTCGAATTGTTGTTCATGATCAGAATATGCACCTCGCCCCGGTAATGGACGGCGGCCCGATCCATGGCGCGGATCGTCTCGGCGATGATGTATTCCTCGTTATGGGCGGGCACGATGATCGACAGGGGCGGGCGGAAATCGGCCTTCTTGCTGGTCAGCACATCCCAGATCGCCAGCGCGTAAAGCTGCAAAAACAGCACCGGCAGAAACAGGAACACCCCGGGTCCGATCCCACCCAGAAGGGTCCAGCGCCGCAGGGTTTGTACGATCTCAAGATCCATCGCGCCCACCCAGACCGACGTAAGTCCCGCCAGCGCAAGCGTCACGATCAGCCGCAGAATCGCCCGTGTCGATTTCACCGGCCGGTGCTCGATCCGGATGCGCGCGGGCATGAAACCGCGCTGCAGCAGCTTGAAGGAATAAACCGCGAAACCGATCAGCCCCGAGGTGATAGCGCTGAAATGCAGCGAATAGGACAGGCCCAGCCAATGATGCAGGCTGAGATTGGCCAGATCCAGGAGCGCGCAGATCAACAGATAGCTCATCGCCATGTCGAGCGCGAAACGCACGCGCGCCAGCGCGGTGCCGGAACTGAAAAGACCAAAAGCCAGAAAGAACGCCACCAGAAACGCCCGGATCGCAATGGCATGGCGGCCGTCATAGGGCGAAAACACCAGATCCCGGTTCGGGAAAATCGCCCGCCCGGCCTCGGAATTGACCAGCAACAGCAGCGCCACCGCGATGAGTGTGAAGGTCAACAGCACAAGCGGCGCGCGCCAGACCGAAATGAACCCGGCGAATTTCTTCGGCGCGCTGTCCACCGAGGCAAAATTGATCTGGTCCCGCTTGTCGCCCGCCTCACTCATGTGAGCGAGGCCGACAGATCGACCAGCAACAAGGGCACGCGGGCTTCATTCCAGGGATAATCGGAAAGCGGCAACGCCCGGACCTGCCCCGCCTTGATCTGCACCACCCAGCGCCCCTCGGGCCGCGCCCATTCGGCAAGCGGCGCGCCCTTACGCAACGCATGTACCACCGGCGGCGCGCGCCCCGCCTCCGCGTCGGTTTCCACCGGCAGAACGCTCAACAATTCCGCCATCACCGCCGCCTCGCCCGGTGTCAGATCCTGCACCCGAAGCCCCCAGGGCGCGCGGCTCACAAGGGCGCCAATCAAACGCGCCAGATCATCCTCATGGCGCGCCTCGGAGGCCAGAAACCGCGTCGACGGCAGGATTTCCGCCATGATTTCAGGAGGGTCTTCGCATTCATCCGGTGCGGCGTAAGTCGAGCGCAGGCTGATTTCCACCAGATTATTCCGCGCCTGCGCCGCCACTGGCAAGGGCACGCGCGTTGCCAAAACGCCACCGCCGTCGCGCAATTCGTCGGCCACCAGACGCCCGTTCAGCAGCACCGACAGATGCCACTTTCCGCCCATGGGCTGGCGCCCCAGCCGCATCTCCAGTGCCAGCACTCCCGGCAACCGCCGGTCCACCGCCTGTCCCATGTCATAGGCCAGCCGCCAGCTTTGCGCGCCCTGAAACCGCCGTGCCCCGAAGACCGGCGATGCAGGCCGCATCAGATCGGACCAGGCCATCTGCGGCGGCGCCGTCGCCCGCGGGGTCAGCCCTTTCGGAAACTCGCCCGGCCCACCCGGCCCGAAGGACACATCGAACCCGGCGCGGATCAGACCGGCGGCGGCGCGCAGGCTGTCGCCCTCCCCGGACCACGGCAGACGCAAGCTGCGCCCCGCCATCAACACCCGGTCCCGCGCACTCAGCCCGCCCTCCGACAGGGTCAGAACAACAGCGCTGGTCGTCTCGATCTCGACCACGGCGGAATAGCCCTGATCTCGCCTGCAAGGAAACTGGGGTCGCGCCCCCTGCAAGCTGAACGAGACGACCAGCCGTTCGCGCGCGATCTCGTCATCCGTGAGTTGGATGCGCAGCGAACGTTCCCCTTCCCCGGCACGCAGCAGCAGCTCGGCGCGTTTCCGGTTGCTGATCGAGACGCGCAACACGCCCTCGACCCCGGTAAGCACCTGAAAGCTCGCGTCAATCCGGAGGTATCCCGACATCACCCGCGCATCAACCGGCAGGTAGAATGTCGCGCCCTGATAGGCAGGCAGACCCGAAAGCAGGAGCGGCGTGTCCGGGCCCGTGCGCCGGACCGCAACGGTGGTTCCATCTTGTGTGTACTGGCGCGCGGGTTGGGCGGTCTCGAATTGGAGTCGGGGGCCGGTCAGAAGCTCGGCCAGGGCGCGGACGCCCAGCCGGGGGCCTGCGGATTGCGTCAGAAGAAGCGCCAGCGACACCAGAAGAAATGCCAAAAGCCCCAGACCAATCAACCGCATACCACCAAACCCCCTGACCGCAGACCCGGCTCAGGCCGCGCCCTTCACCACGCCCGGCTTCTGATCCCCGGTCCAGACCGACACGCAAGGGATCTTCTCGCGGATGCAGCGATGGGCATATTTCGCCGCGATCTCCTGGGTTTCCTCCATCAACCCGTCCGCAAGCGTGATCGGCTTCAGCCCGAGATCGATGAAAGTCTTGTTCGACACCCGCAGATCATTCTCCGCCGCCTCGTTGCGCGGATTGTCGACCATGGCCACCTCGGCCCCCGACAGCCGCGCCACCAGCCGGGCCAGATCGCGGACCCGGTGGGTCTCGGTCATCTGGTTCAGGATCGCCACCTTGCCCCGGTCGACGGGCGGGTTTTCCACCGCCATGGCGATGCAGCGCACCGTGTCCTGGATGTGGATGAACGCCCGGGTCTGCCCGCCGGTGCCATGGACCGTGAGCGGATGCCCGACCACCGCCTGCATCAGGAACCGGTTCAGCACGGTGCCGTAATCGCCGTCGTAGTCGAACCGGTTGATCAGCCGTTCGTCGCGCTTGGTTTCTTCGGTCTGGGTGCCCCAGACGATCCCCTGATGCAGATCGGTGATCCGCAGCCGGTCGTTCTTGGCATAGAACTGGAACAACAGCTGATCCATGCTCTTGGTCATGTGATAGACGCTGCCGGGATTGGTCGGATAGAGAATGTCCCGCTGGAAAATCGCCCGGTCATCGCCGGGTACATAGACCCGCAGATAGCCTTCGGGGATCTCGATCCCGTCATCGTCATAGCCATAGACCCCCATGGTGCCCAGGTGGATGACATGGGGATCGAACCCCAGATCGGTCACCGCCGACAACAGGTTGTGCGTGGCCGAGATATTGTTGTCGACCGTATAGCGTTTCTCGCTCAGCCCGCGCATGGAATAGGGGGCCGCGCGCTGTTCGCCGAAATGGATGATCGCCTCGGGCCGCTCCTTGTCCAAGAGGGCGTGAAGCGCATCGAACTCGCGCGCCACATCCATCCTGCGGAACCGGATCACCTGACCGCTGGCCGCCGTCCAGGCCTTGAGCCGGGTCTCCATATCGGCAATCGGCGTCAGGCTGTCGGCCCCCATCATGCCATCGATGGCGCGCCGCGACAGATCATCGACGATCATCACATCATGCCCCAGCCGGGACAGATGAAGCGCCGTCGGCCAGCCGCAAAACCCGTCGCCGCCGATCACCAGAATAGACTTGGACACAGTCATGAAATCTTCCTTTCCTCACCAAAGACGCCACAGCGCCCTCCACGGGGAAAGTCCTACCGCGCCGCCGACCCGGCGGGCCCGCCGCCAAGGGATAGGAGCGGGAGATTTCGGCGAGGGCCCTATCCCAAGGGATAGAGACAGTTTGCCTAAAGGTTTAGGAAATCACCGAACCCGGTCTGCGCCTCCGGCGCCCGGGCGGCCAGGGTGTCGAGCCCGGCCCGATACCCCTCGCCCGCCCGTGCCGCTTTCGACACCGCATCGATCCGCCCCACGACCCCTGCAAGCCCGAGCAAAAGCGCCCCGCCCCGCAGCTTGTGCAGATGTTCGGAAATCGCGACGTCGTCTTCGCCGGGCACAAGATCCCGCAGAACACCAAGCGTGTCGTCCAGTTCGCCAAAGAACTGCCCCGCCGCCGCGCGGGCCTGATCCGCCCCAAGTGCGGCCAGCAGATCGCCCGCCACCTCGACATCGATCTCGCCGGCCCCGGCACGGATCGTCTCCAGCACCTCGCGCAGAACCGGAAACCGGATCGGCTTGGTGCAGAACCTGTCCATGCCGGCGGCCAGGGCCGGGTCGCGGAACTCCTCCCGCCCATGGGCGGTCAGCCCCAGCACGCAAGTCTCCCGGTTGGGCCCGCCCCCCGCGCGCAGGCGCCGCGTTGCCTCGATCCCGTCCATCTCGGGCATGGAAATATCCATGATGATCAGATCGAACCGCTCCGCCGCCGCCACCTCCAGGGCGGCAAGCCCGGTCTCGGCCTCCCGCACCCGGTGGCCCAGCTTGCCCAGCATGTCGCGCAACACCCGGCGATTGACCCCGTTGTCCTCTACAATCAGGACCGTCTTCATCCCTGTCTCCTGCGCCCCCGCGCCCGCCCCCGCATCTTCCTCCGCAGCCTCCGTCCCCCGCTCCAACGGCACGGTCAGGGTGAAGGCGCTGCCCTGCCCAACCGTGCTTTCCACCTCAAGCGTGCCCCCCAGCCGTTTCGCCAGCCGCCGCGCAATCGACAGACCCAACCCGTCATTGCGCCCCTGCCGGCCCTCGGGCGCGCGCAGCTGGGTGAAATCCTCGAAGATCGCATCCAGCTGATCGGCCGGAATCCCGGGCCCCTGATCGGTGACGCGGAACCTGGCCGTGGTCCGTTCCGGACCGTGAATGCCACCGATCGCGACGGTGATCTCGCCCTCCGAACTGAACTTGATCGCATTGCCGATCAGGTTGGTCAGGATCTGCCGCAGCCGCGCCGCATCGGACAGAAACACCCGGCCCATCACCGGGTCCATCTCCAGCCGCAGCTCCAGCCCCTTTTCCCGGGCCAGCGGGCGCAGCACCTGGATCAGCCGGTCTGCCAGGCCGGACAGATCGAAGGCCTGCACGGAAATCGCCAGATCCCCGGTCTCCAGCCGCGCCACATCCAGCGCCTCGTTCACCTGTTCCAGCAGGATCTCCCCCGAAGCGGTGGCCACATCCACATAGTCGCTCTGCCGATCATCCAGCCCGGTGGTGCGCAACAGATCCAGCACCCCCAGAATACCGTTGAGCGGCGTGCGCATCTCATGGCTCATCACCGTCAGAAGCCGGGTCTTGGCCCGGTCCATCCGCTCCGCCTGATCCCTGGCCTCGATCAGCCGCGCCTCGCTGATCTTGCGCTCGCTGATGTCGCGCAGATAGGCAATGTAAAGCGTGCCATCCCCCTGCGCCGTCGTGGTCAGGTTCAGCTCGATGGGGAATTCCTCCCCGCTCTTGCGCAGGGCCGACAGCTCTACCCGTCCTGCCCCGATCACATGGGCCTCTCCCGTGCGGCGATACCGCGCCATCCCCGCCCCATGGGCCGCCCGGTGCCGCGCGGGCACGATCGTCTCGCCCATGGTCCGGCCCAGGATCTCCGCCGCAGACCAGCCGAAAATCGCCTCCGCCGACGCATTGAACCCGACAATCCGCCCGGCCGCGTCCGAGATGATGATCCCGTCAAGCGAGGCCGCCACCGTCGCCGCCAGCCGGTCCGACGAGCCGCGCAATTCCCGCTCCTGTTCCCTGAGATTGGTCAACAGCCGCTGGACGATCAGCAGCACCACCAGCAGCGACGTGATCAAGAGGATCGCCGTGGTGCCGATCAGCCGCAACTGATGGTAAAGCTGGGCCCGGCGCGCATCCCCCTGACGCGCGCCCTCCGACAGGCCCAGCACCGCCAGCCTGCGGATCTCGGGCCGCATCTCGCCGGTGATCGCAACCAGCCCCGACAGGGCGCCGCCGCCATCCAGCAGCGCCGCCATCTCCTCGCCAAAGACCTGCAAACGGCCCAGGATCTCCTGGGCTTCCCCGTTGGCCGCAAACAGCGCCCGCCCCTGCCCGCGCTGCACCAGATCGATCCGGCTGAGCAGGATCTCCGCCCGCAGCCGGATCTCGCCCGCCTCGCCCTGGGCCAGCGCGGCCGCCAGATTGGCAACCTCGGTTTCCACCTGCAGGATCGTCCATTGGGTATTGTCCGATTGCGCCGTGGACAACCGGTCCAGCGCCTGCGGCAGTGCGGCCACAAGCACCAGCAGGCCCGCCAGCAAACCGCCGATCAGACCGAAAATGAGAAGCCGGGACCGTCCCATCCTCGGGTCTTAACCCACGATAACTTTACGACCCGTCAATGATCCGGATGGTCTTCAGCTGCCAGACCGAGCGCGCATAGGTGGTTTCGTTCTGAAGGGCGCTGTCGCTGTCATAGGGATAGACCACCCAGAACGGCCCCTTGTCGCGCACCGCCATGACCCGTCCGTCCATCCGGGTGGCGACAATAGGCAGATCGTCCTTTAGCGCGTCGGTCGGCAGATCGACCTGATAATCATTGAGCGCGATCAGGCGCAGGGTCTGCCCGGGGCGCAATTCTCCCACAAGGGCGCGCAACGGCACGCCGCTGAAGGCCACCGGCGCATCGGTCCAGATGGTGCTGGTGGTGAAGCGCTGCTGGGGCATCTGATCAAGCTCAGCCAGGCTCATCACCTGACCGCCCCCGTCCCGTCCCTCGATGGCCAGGCCAAAGGGATCCGCCTGAGCCGAAAGGCCAAACAATTGAAAAACCGAAAGAAAAGCAGCGATCAAGATCAAGCGCACGGAATGTCTCCTTTTGCCCCCGTCAAGGGGTAGCCGGTTCTTCGCGGGCGTTCATGAATTATTGGTCTATTTGCCTATACTTTCGGATAGGGGCTGTGGAAATTTTTACAGAACTTGTCGCAAGCTGGCCGTCGCGCCGACCTGCGGTGAATGGAAATTGATGGTTTTCGATGCCCCAGATTCTGATTGCCGACGACCACGGGCTGGTCCGTGACACCATTGCCGCCTTTCTTGGCAATGTGGATGATTTCGAGGTTTCCGTAGGTTCCGACCTTCCCGAAGCCCTGGCGCTTCTGGGCAGCGAATTGTCCTTCGATCTCGCCATTCTCGACTACAACATGCCCGGCATGGAGGGGCTCGAGGGCCTGAAACAGGCTGTGGCGCAGTTTCCAGTGACCAAATTCGCCCTGATGTCCGGGGTCGCCACTGCCGAGGTGGGCAAGGATGCGATGGCGGCGGGCGCGGTGGGGTTCTTCCCCAAATCGCTGGCGGCCGGCACGATGGTCAACGCGGTCAAATTCGTCCTTTCCGGCGAAAGTTACATGCCGCTCGACATGGCGATGGCCCGCGAAACCGCCCCGGGCAAGGTCCGCTACAACGGCCTCACCGAACGGGAGGTCGAAACCCTGCGCGGCCTTTGCGCCGGTCAGTCCAACAAGGAGATCGCCCGCGATCTCGACCTGCAGGAGGTCACGATCAAACTGCATGTGAAGAACATTCTCGCCAAGCTCGGCGTCAACAACCGCACCCAGGCCGCGCTGCGCGCCCGCGACGACGGGTTCAGCTGACCCCGCGCCTGCGCTTGGGCTCCAAGCGGCCGCCCGGCGCAATCGTCAAGACGGCACCCCGGACGGGAGTGAATTCGAGGTGCCGCCAGACAATCGGAAGGGCGTATCGCGCGTTTCCGGAACCAACAAAAACCACAACTCGCACGCCACCACTCCCACAAAGACTCATACGCGCTCCAGTGAACCCGACGGTTGTGAGGTGAATGTGAACCAGCCGATCGCATCTTAGAGCCGCGCCAGAAAAAATCGCGCCTGGCGGGCACTCGCCGCGCTGGTCCCACCCAGCCGTTCGGTCACATTGGAATAGGTTCCGGTCGTCTTGATCCCGGGCAGGCTGCGATAGGCATCAACCATGATTTCCGCAAAGGTCCCCGTTGCCCCGGGGCTGGCTGGCCGTCCGGAATAGGCGCTGGTCTTCTTGTGGCGAAGACTGCTCAGCGACCCGACAACATATCCCGAAGGTGGCCCGACCAGGGAATTGATCGTGCCAAGGCGCTTGATGAACTCACCGTCCCCGTCGCCAAATCCGCCGCCGGGATCGAACGGGAAGTAAGTGGGGTCGCACAGCGCAGACATCTGACCCGCAAGGCGCCGCCGCCCGGGCGTGTCACCCCGGCGCAGTTGAACCCGCACAGTCTCGACCACATCCGTCGCGGTGAGATCCACCCGCCAATACCCGGCCGGCGCGGCGTGAAAGAAAGCCGATGCATCCTCCCGCGTCGGAGCGATGGTACAATAAAAGCCCTCGTCAGTCCGGTAGATTGCCGCGACCGGACGGTTCTTGCTGTCCCGAAGCAGTCCCAGATATCCCACCCGTGCCGGTGCGGAAATCGCGTGCTTGCCATCGGGTGTGGTCAGTTTCAGATCGAGCTTCCCCACCTTCGGGCTTTCCGTCTCGACCTGAAACTGCACCGAGCTTCCCGACACCGGTGTCGCGCGCAGATCGAAATTCTTGGCCTCCCGCGGCCCGACCCGCTCCAAACGCCCGAGCAGCCTCGATTGCCGGTGATTGCCCGCCGGCTGCAACATGTAGGTTTCGGCCCCGAAGGATTTGCGGATCTGGGCGAAAAGCTCCATCAGCAGCGGCAGCGGCCGTTTTTCCGACGGCGCCCCCGAGGTCAGCCCGAAGCTGAAGTTCAGAACCACGGGCAGACGTCGGCCCGCCTTTTTTTCGAGCACCCCGACGATCTTGATCAGATGCAACACGGCAGCACTTGCCAGCGCTTGCATGAACGTCCCCGACGCGTCGTGCACCACCGCGTGATGCAGGTTCACCCCGAGAAAATGCAAATCGTCCGCCGATCGCCCTTCGGTGATCGCACCGTCATCTTCGACAAACTGGAGCTTGGAGCCGGGCTCCGCCCCCGCAACGATATTGGCAACCGCGGCACCATGGCTGTCGCCCCTTTGCAACCGCGTGCGTCCGTCTTCGATCAGCTTCAGATCCCGGTAGGCCTGCTGCTCGCTGGGCGCCGCCTTGAGCGCCGCATTCAGATCGCTGTGAAAATACTCCTGGCCGATCGGAACCGGCGGCGGGCCGGGAATCGGCCCGCCCGCCGCCACGCGCCGGTCCTGCTGCCACAGATAGAGAAATCGTGTCTCATCGCGCGTGCTGTTCAGGAACCGCCGGTTCAGCGGGGCGATCAGATCATCGATCACCAGAACCAGAACTGCATTCCGATCTAGCCTCGGCAGACCCGAGATCGCCCTGTCTAGATTGGTGAAATCCGCAGGCACCGACGGGTTGGGCGCAATCCCGTCGTCCATCAGCGGCGCGAAAAGCGGCGTGCTGATCAAGCTCAGGAACTTGGCCGTGAGCGCCGCGAAATCCTTATTGGGCTCATCCACGTCATCAAGCCCGATCAGCTCGGCAATATCGACATTCACACTGCCATTGATCACGCCCTCTTCGGCGTCCCGCTTGGTCAGCTGGCTGACAAACACCTTGCGCCGATTGTCCTCGGCCGCCGGATAGATCCGGGACCACCAATCGAGCGCCGGGGTCGGGCTGTCCAGCGTGGTCTCAATCGATTCAAGACTCATGCGAGCACCTCGAAGGCCTCTTTGATCTCAGTCTTGCAAACATCCCAGAAAGTCTTGACCACATCCGAAGGCACACCGGGCCCGTGCTGCACACCACCCCGCAGCGCGTCCCGCTCAAGATCCGCATTGAACTCATCCCAGTCGCCCGGGTCGAATGCATCCAGCGTCTGAATTCTCGGCGTGATCCCGGCCTTCGTCACCACATGCTGCGCGATCCGGCGGCCCAGAACCGCTCCCGCCGCGCTGTCATAGTGGAAATGCACTCCGGCAATCGTCCGATTCACCGCAATGCGCCCGGCCATGTCGTCGAGCATTTTGTTGAACGGATGCAGATTGTCATGCCTGTCGGTGGATAAAACACCCGGGGCTGCGGGACAATCCTCGAGAGCTCCCGCCACCAGCAACAGCTCCCGCAACAGGGTGGACAGCATATAGGCCTCGGTCGCATGGCCCGACGGCAGGCTACTGTGCGACGGGGTCTGGATCATCGGCTGCAGATCCGGCGAATAGACGATCGGGCGCGGACAGGACAGCCCCTGCTTGACCCGGAATTCCAGCGTCACGCAAAGGCGCAGCGCGGCATGGATCAACTCGATCGTATAGGGCGTCCGCGACGGATGCAGAAAGGCGATCCCGCCATAGAATGACAGAAGATCCACCAGTTGAACCTCGATTTCATCATAGCGTTCGGCCCGAAGCTCCGCTGCCACATCCACAAGGTGGACCTGGGCCTCGAACTCGTGTTCGGTCGGACGAAGCAGCACCGTTGTCGTCGGGTTTGACGGGTCTCCGGTCGTCAAGGTCGCAGCCACATTTCCGCCGCCGATGCTGCCCGAAAACCCGACCGAGATATCCTGCATCAACTCGTAATCCAGAACCGCCCCGCGTGGAAACCCATCGAGATGAGTCAGCTGCTTCGGATCCGGTTCGCCGAGTCTGTCCTTGAGATGGAGGCGCGCGGGCACCGCGGGAAGCAATTCCTCGCGCGCCCGGGCAAGACCGCGCATCAGGGCCGAGGAATGATCGGTTCCGGCATGGGAAACCCCGAACCGCCCGACCCCACGGGACACATTCCCGCCCCCCGAATGGCCGGAATGCCCCGAGTGACCGGAATGGCCCGAATGGCCGGAATGACCCGAATGACCGGCGCTGTTAGCAATAGACATGATTTACCCCTTCGTTTTGCCCCCTCCCGGGCGGTATGTCCTTCGCCTGTCGCACATGGGCTGTGAGCCCGGTGTGATCCCCCTAAAGCGAAGAAATCTTCGAAACGCCCCGCAGCGACAATTGGCGCAGGGTTGCTGTCGGGTAGCTGGCCTCGTCAAACAGCCGGAATTCGAAATCCGGCTCCAGTTGCTTGAGCTGGTCGAGGGCCTCTGCCGCCGCCTCGATTTTTCCGAAGTGAAAGTAGAGCGCGACGAGATACCGGAGCGGTGGTTTGAAATCGGGGGATTTCGCCCGCGCGGCCTGAGCATATTCCAGGGCGGCACGCGGATCCTGATTGACGGCCGAGACCAGCGAAGCGCTCATCTCCCACCAATAGGAATGCCGCGACAGCCGGGCAATATCCAGGGCGCGGCGCGAGGCCTGCAGCGCGTCCCGGGGTCGCTCATCGCGCACCAGCGCATTGGCCAGCGACGACCAGCCAAGGGGGTTGGCCGGGTTGATCTCGGTCGCCCGGGTCGCGAATTGCCAGGCTGACGCAACATCATTGTCCAGCAGCAGGCGCACATGGGACACCGCCGCGTTGACCGCGCCGTTCAAAGGTTCGTCCCTGAGCGCCCGCAGGGCAAAGTCCCGGGCCTGCCCGGCCATGCCCTGCGGATCCGGGCTTTTGCGTTCGACGATCAGATTGGTCCGCAGAAAGGCCCGGTAGGCCAGATAGATCCCGCGCGGATCCGCGTCATGGGCCATGGCCAGATCGCGGTCGGTGTCCTCGAACGCCTCGGTCGACAGATCCAGAAGACGGGTGAAGGCGGAAATGCCCCGGGTTCGGGCCACGGTCTCTGTGCTCTGGTTCGATGATTCCGACAGCATTTGAAGACTGGTTTCGTGGCACCGATAGGCCAGCCGCAGCAGCGCCGGATCCCATTGGGGATCCGCGTCGCCCAGAACTTCCGACGCCGCCCAGCGGTTCTGGGAGGCGCCGTTGCAGAACAGAACCCCGCGCAACCGTTGCAAGGTTCCCCGCCCGATGGCCTCGGCCCGCAGTTTGAAATCCGCCTCCTCCCCGGCCGAACCTTCCTCCACCCGCACCCGGGTGAGGTCCGAAAGGCCCTGAAAATACAGATCCGTAAACAGATCCGAATAATCGGCCTCCTCCGCAGTGCTGCCCCGCTCCAGATGAAAGATGATCGGGCCCGCCCGCCGATCTTTCCCCTCCGGTGCTTCATCGCCGAGCGTTTCGAACACCATGTGATAGCGCGCGCGCTCATCACGGATCCAATCTTCGAAAACCGGCGATGCCACATCGACCCCCTCGGCGAAATCGGGCAGATCAAACCCGGATTTCACCCGCGCCTGCGCCTCCCGTCCGGGGTGGCATTCCAGCACTGCGGTGTTCAGCGTCACATATCCGTCGTCACAAACGAAAACCCGGGGCGTTCCGAGAGCACGGCGAATGACGGTCAGCGTCTGGCGCAGGGAGGCGGATCCCTTTTTCAAATCGCTTTCCGGCCAAAGGAGATCCTGAAGAAAAGCGCGCGACCGGGTAAAGTCCGGCGCCGAGGCGAGGGCGGCCAAAAGGGCTTTCGGACGCATTCCCTTCGGCGTCAGATTTTCACCCGAACCGCTTGTCACCCTGATCGGACCAATGACACTCAAGAGAATCAATGCAATCTCCGCGAAATTGGAAAGAAGGCTAGCGCAGTTTCAAGGAATCACAAAATTGAACAGGCGACGGCAAATCACCCCTTTTCTGAAACTCTCCTGCAGATTTTTGGCGCATCATCCTTTTGATTTCATTTTTAAATCTCAAACATTGCGCAGGGCGCACCAAGCAAAACCCACCGCTCAATTTCGAAGTGAATCAACAGTGCGAAATTCAACCCTGAAACGTTTTTCGGTGGAAACACCTTCAACCGACCAGCCGCGCCCCGCAGATCGAATGTCCAGAATTATCCGGAATTTCCAGGGTGTTTTTCTGAAACAGCACGGCGCGTATCCGACGCTTTTCGTTCAATTCTCCGATGCAATCGCAACGGCCTGCGCGGACGGGCCGCAAAAGGCGCCGCCTTTTGAAACGTGCTCAGGATGGGATCGCCGCGCTCCATGATCTGCGCGGAGACGGCATCGTGGTGGCGATGCTGGCCTGAAACTGCGCCACCGCGGCCTTGAGCTTGTCGAGCACGAATTCCCGCCGGTTGTCGGTCAGCGCATTGGCGAAATGCGGGATCGTCAAGGCCGCGACCACCAACCGCCCGGCGCCATCACGCACCGGGGCCGAAATTTCGCTGATCGCGCTGCTTTCCAGACTGCTCAGCGCCACATGGCCCTCGCTCCGGCAGATGTCCGCGCGCTGCGCAAATTCCGCGCGGGCCGTCTCGGACGCGTCCGGCGCCAGACGGCGCAATTGCAGCATTCGCGCGGTCTCGGATTCCAGTTCAGAGAGGAAACAGGCGCCCGGCGACGTCGGGTAAAACGGCGTCCGATAGCCGACCTGAACCGTGACACCATAATTCTGGGACGAGGAGGCGCTGTTGATGACGACAAGGGTCTCGCGATCCTCCGGCACCCAGAGATGATTGGACAGTTCGGTCTCCTCGGCCAGTCGCAGCATGAAGGGCTCGGCCAGTTCCGCCAGCTTGCTGTTGTCGGTCCGCTCACCGGCCAGCACCGCCAGTTTCGAAGTGAGATTGAAAAGATCCCCGTCGCGCCGTTCGATATAGCCGCGTTCTTCCAGCACGATCATCATGCGGAAGATCTCGTTCTTGGAGCGCCCGATGCCATGGGCGATCTGCGACAGGGTGGGCGCCACATCCGAAAGCGACAGAAACTCGAGAATATCCAGCCCCTTTTCCAATGCGGGGGCGGAGTATTTCTGCAGTTTCGTTTGCGTATCGGCCATGCAATACCCTTAAACCACTTGTCTTTTTTCGAAAAGGCGGCAGGGGCCGAAGCCCCTGCCACCCGGTCGGCCACCCCGACAGGGAGGACAAGTCAACCGACCGGGATCGTGCTCAGAGCCCGTTCTTCTTGAGGATCTCACCGGCGTTTTCGGCGGTGATCGCCTCGGTGCCCATGACAACCGACTTCGGCACCTCTTCCCCCTTCAGGTGCTTCAGCGCCTGACGCAGGCCTTCGGCCCCCGGGGTCGGATAAAGGAAGGTGGCCGCCAGTTCGCCATTGGCCACCCAGGTCACCCCTTCTCCCGGCAGGGCATCGACGCCGATGAACATGATGTCCTTCTCGCGTCCCGCATCCTTGGCCGCCAGATAGGCGCCATAGGCCATCGGGTCGTTGTGGCCATAGACGATGCTGATGTCCTCGTAATTGCGCAGCGCGGTCGACATGATGTCATAGGCCTGATCCTGCTTCCAATCGCCCGACTGCTTGTCGAGCAGGAAGTTCACGCCGCCCTCGTTTTCGAAAGCCTCGTGGAACCCGTTGGCGCGGTCATGGGCCGCCTGGGTGCCCAGCCCGCCCCAGATCTCGACAATTGTGCCCTTGGCCTTGCCGGCACCGCCGAGTTTTTCCAGCGCGAACTGACCTGCCGCACGGCCGATCAGCTCGTTGTCGCCGCCGACCCACTGGACGAACTTGTCGGTGTCCACATTGCGGTCGAGGACGAAAACTGGAATGCCCGCATCGGTGGCCTGTTCGACCACACCGGTCAGACCGGCAGATTCCTTGGGCGAGATCAGGATCGCATCCACTTCCTGACGAATGAAGTTCTCCACATCCGCCACCTGTTTTTCGGTGCGGTCATTGGCATCGGCAATGATCAGCTCCACCTCGGCATACAATTCGGCCTCGGCGCGCAGATCCTTGTTGAACTGCACCCGCCAGGGCTCCACCGTCGTCACCTGGGAAAACCCGATCACGATCTTGTCGGCGGCCAGTGCCGCGCCCGC
>JAOXSD010000102.1 GCA_025800205.1 Silicimonas sp.
AGCGGGTATGAGCAATTCGCGCAACTTCTACATCAACGGTGCCTGGACCGCCCCCATTGAGGGCCGCGACTTCCCGGTGATCGACCCGTCGACCGAAGAACAGATCGACACGATCTCGCTCGGCGGTCAGGCCGATACCGATGCCGCCGTGGCCGCCGCCAAGGCCGCCTTCCCGGCGTGGAGCCAGTCCAGCAAGGCCGAACGGCTGGAACTGATGGAGGCGATCCTCGCCACCTACATGAAACACTCCGACGAGATGGCCGATGCGATCAGCCGCGAGATGGGGGCCCCCATCGACATGTCACGCACCCAACAAGCGCCTTCGGGCACCGGCCATATCAAAGGCTTCATCCGCGCGCTCAAAGACTTCGACTTCGAAACGCCGCTGCGCGAAGGGGCCGAAGACACCCGTATCCTCCATGCCCCCGTGGGCGTCTGCGCGCTGATCACGCCGTGGAACTGGCCGATGAACCAGATCGCGCTCAAGGTGCTGCCCGCCCTCGCCGCCGGCTGCACCTCGGTGCTGAAACCTTCGGAGCAATCGCCCCTCTCGGGTCTTCTCTTCACCGAGATCATGCATGAGGCCGGCACGCCTGCGAGTGTCTACAACCTGGTCAATGGCGACGGGCCGGGCGTCGGCTCGCAGCTCTCGGCGCATCCGGATATCGACATGGTCAGCTTCACCGGCTCGACCCGCGCAGGCACCGCGATCACCAAGGCCTCGGCCGATACGGTCAAGCGCGTGGGGCTCGAACTGGGCGGCAAGGGCGCCAATATCGTCTTTGCCGATGCCGATGAGAAGGCCGTGAAGCGGGGCGTGCTCCATTGCTTCAACAACACCGGCCAGTCCTGCAACGCGCCGACCCGGATGCTGGTGGAACGCTCGCGCTATGACGCCGCCGTGGAAGAGGCGAAAGCGGTGGCTGAAAGCGTGGAGGTGAATGTCGCCTCCGCCGAGGGCCGCCATATCGGACCGCTGGTCAACGAGTTACAGTTCAACAAGGTGCAGGATCTGATCCAGCGTGGCATCGACGAAGGCGCGCGCCTGGTCGCCGGTGGCGTGGGTCGGCCCGACGGTTTGAACCGGGGCTATTTCGTCCGCCCGACGATCTTTGCCGATTGCACCAACGAGATGGACGTGATGCGGCAGGAAATCTTCGGCCCCGTCCTTTCGATGATGCCGTTTGACACAGAAGACGAGGCGATCGCCATCGCCAATGACACCGAATACGGGCTGACCAACTACGTCCAGACCAGTGATCCGGACAAGGCCCGCCGGGTGGCGCGCCAGATGCGCACCGGCATGGTCGATATCAACGGCAAGGCCCGGGGCGCAGGCGCGCCCTTCGGTGGCATGAAGCAATCGGGCAATGGCCGCGAAGGCGGGGTCTGGGGGCTCGAGGAATTCCTCGAGACCGTGGCCATCGGCGGCTGGCCCGTGGACTGATCCGAAACCTCTGCAGGCGGCGCCTCTGCCGGTGCCGCCTGCAAAGCGCCGCTACAAAATCCCGCAGTTGCGCGCAAAACCTCTCGCCCCTTTTGCAAAACTGCACTAAAACCCCTGCAGATTTCGGGCTGGGTTCTTTTCATGACGGTCTTGCGCTGGGTCTTTTCGCTGAGCATCCTCTCCATATGGGCCGCCCTGATCGGCACCATTCTCTACGTTCTGCTTTATGCGCCGCCCGAAACGCCGGGCACGGCCAAAGCCATCGTGATTCTGGGCGGCGGCCCGGCGCGCGACAATCTGCCCCTGCGCGGCCAGAGCGCCGAACGGTTGGCCGCCGGGCTTGAGCTCTACAATGGCGGCGCGGCCAAGCTGATCGTGGTCACCGGCGGCGGCACGCCTGCGGTGGCCGAACAGATGGCCAAGGCCCTGGCCGAGAAGGGCCTGCCCCGCGATGCGATCCTGGTGGAGAACCGCGCGCTGTCGACCCTGCAAAATGCACTCTTCACCGCCGATCTGGCCCGGCTCGACCCGGCCGATCCGATCTTGCTGGTGACCCATCGCTATCACATGCCGCGTGCGCTGGCCTCGTTCCAATGGGCCGGGTTCAGCGATGTGACCAGCCATGTGGCCGATCCGGACGCCGAGTTCCGGATCACCCGCGCTATGCTCTGGGAAGGGATCAAATGGCCGGTCAATGTGCTGCGCGCCGCGGGCGTCTCTCTGGCCGGGGCCTTTGGCGTTCCGCGCACGCAAACCGATCTCTATCTGCAATGAACACCCCGGCCCGCCCGCTGATGGCCGCCATCTGGATGCTCGGCGCCATTGCCTCCTTTTCGGCCATGGCCATTGCAGGACGCGCCTTGTCGGACGAGCTCGACAGTTTCGAGATGATGATGTTCCGCTCCTTCATCGGGCTGGCGATCATCCTCCTCATCGGTCTGGTCACCGGCAAGGTCCGCGAAATCCGCTTTGACCGTCTGCCGCTGCACGTCCTGCGCAATCTCGGCCATTTCACCGGACAGAACCTCTGGTTCACCGCCCTGCCGCTGATCTCGCTTGCCCAGGTCTTTGCCCTCGAATTCACCACGCCGATCTGGGTGCTGCTTTTTGCGGTGCTCTTTGCAGGTGAAAAACTCACCCGGGCACGCGGCCTCACGGTGGCGCTGGGATTTGCCGGCGCGCTGATGGTGGCGCGCCCGGGCGTCGGCGGCGATGCCTTGGGCCTCGCACTTGCGGCCGCCTCTGCGATCGGCTTTGCCGTCTCGCTGGTGACCACCCGGATGCTGACCCGCAGCGAAACCGTGCTCGGCGTGCTGTTCTGGCTGACGGTGATGCAGGCGGCCATGGGGATGATCGCCACGCTCTGGGACGGCGACATGGCCTGGCCCTCGGCCCATGGCTGGCCCTGGGTTGTGCTGATCGGCTGTGCGGGGCTATTTGCCCATACCTGCGTCACCAATGCCCTTCGGTTGGCACCCGCGCTGGTGGTCACGCCGATGGACTTTCTGCGTCTGCCGGCCATCGCGCTCGTGGGAGCAATGTTCTATGCGGAGCCGCTCAATATCTGGGTCGGTCTCGGCGCCGTGCTGATTTTCGCCGCAAACTATGCTAATATAATTAGCGAGACGCGCCACAATAAGATATAACATTGCTATGACGCCGCGTCAGAACACCGCGCCTTACGTTGCGTCAATAATTGACCCGATCCGTGAATGTCTTCTTAGTCCGAACTCACAAATCTTAAGGGAGGAGATTCGTGAAACTTCTAGTGACAACGTCGCTATCGGCCATGATCTGTGCCGGTGCATCTTTCGCAGGCGGACTTGAGCGGGGGTCGCAAACGATGGCGCCCTTGTTCGAAGAGGGCCGCTTTCTCGAATTCGGAACGTCTTTCGGCAGCCCCAAGGTCTCGGGCTCGGTCGGTGCGCTGAATTCCGGCGACATGACCGACAGCTTCATCAACTTCTCGGGCGCCTACAAGGCCGACATCAACGACACCTGGTCTTACGCGATCTTCTACGATCAGCCCTATGGCGCCGATGTCACCTATCCGTCCGGCACCGGCTATCCGTTCCAGGGGTCGTCCGCCGAATTGCGCTCCCATGAGCTGACCGGTGTGTTGCAATACAACCTCGACAATGGCGCCAGCGTCTTTGGCGGTATCCGCGCCCAGACCCTTGAGGCCGAGGCCGTGGTGGCAAACTCCGCCCCTCTGCCCGTGGGCACCTACACGGTCGAAGGCGACCGCAACCTGGCCTTCGGGTATCTGGTCGGTGCGGCCTATGAAAAGCCCGAGATCGCCCTGCGGGTCGCGCTGACCTATCGTTCGGATGTGGATCACGACCTTGACACGCTGGAATTGGGCGTCGCCCGTTCGGTGACCGAAGTGACCACGCCGCAATCGCTGAACCTGGAATTCCAGTCCGGCGTCATGGAAGACACGGTTGTCTTTGGCTCGGTCAAATGGGTCGAGTGGAGCGAATTCAACATCAGCCCGGCCAATTTCCCGGCCAACCCGCTGGTGTTCTACGCCGATGACCGCATCACCTATACTCTGGGGGTCGGCCGCCGGTTGAACGAGACATGGTCGCTTCTGGGCGCTGTGACCTACGAGGAAAACACCGGCAACCTGACCGGCAACCTCGGCCCGACCGACGGCTTCACCGCCGTGAACCTGGGCGCGATTTACACCAAGGGCAACATGAAGATCTCCGGCGGTGTCCGCTATGCCGATATCGGTGATGCCACCACCTCGGTCGCCGGCGGCCCCTTCGGGCGCTTCAACGGCAATTCGGCCCTGCTGGGCGGTTTCCGGGTCGGCTTCACCTTCTGAAGCCGCGCCTTTTCGAAACACCAGACCCCGCCCCTTCCGGGCGGGGTTTTTCTTTGCGCAAGTTCCGGGTCGCGCGCCCGGGAGCGGCCCGCTAGCTCTGCCTCATGACCAATGCTCCGATCCCGCTCGCCGCCTGGCGCGACCTCACCCTGCTTGCGCTCCTCTGGGGCGGCTCCTTTCTGGCGGTGGCCACCGCCCTTGACGAAATCGGCCCCCTGTCATCGGTCACCCATAGGGTGCTTTGGGCCGCGCTCCTCCTCTGGGCCGTCGTTCTGGCCAAGGGCGGGCGCATTCCCACCGCCCCCCGGCTTTGGGGCGCGTTCTTCGTCATGGGCGCCTTGAACAACGTGATCCCGTTCTCGCTGATGGCCTGGGGGCAGCTCAGCATCGAAAGCGGGCTGACCTCGATCCTCAATGCGGCCACGGCCCTTTGGGGCGTGCTGATCGCGGCGCTGATATTCGCCGACGAGCGGCTCACCCGCCACCGGCTGATCGGCGTCCTGACCGGATTTGCCGGCGTGGTGCTGACCATCGGCCCCGGCGCGCTTGCCGGTTTCGATCCGCGCTCCGCCGCGCAGCTTGCGGTGCTGGCGGGCACGCTCTCCTATGCCTGTGCCGGCGCCTGGGCGCGGGCGAGGCTGCGCGATGTGCCCCCCCTGACCGCCGCTGCGGGCATGCTGACCGGATCCACCCTGATCATGCTGCCGCTCGCCCATCTCACGGAAGGCCCGCTGCCGCTCGACCTTGCACCTGCCACCAGGGCTGCCGTGGCCTATGCCGCCCTTGCCTCCACCGCGCTCGCCTATCTTCTTTACTATCGCATTCTTGCCGCGGCAGGCGCCGGCAATCTCTTGCTGGTCACACTGATGATCCCGCCCATCGCCATTTTGCTGGGGGCGGCCGTGCGCGGCGAAAGCCTGCCCGCCCAGGCCTATCTCGGCCTCGCCCTGATTGCGGCGGGCTTGCTCATTCTCGACGGGCGGATGAAAAAATTCCGCCGCCCGATTGACCCGGAGGCGCGGCGCCCCTAACCCTCGCCCCATGCTCTACAAAAGCGCAGATGACTGGCAGGCGGCCCCGGAAAAACGGATCATGCTTTTCGGCATGTCCGGCCTTGGCAAGACCCATATCTCGACCATGCTCCGCGAGGCCGGCAGCTGGTTTCACTATTCCGTCGATTACCGCATCGGCACCCGCCACATGGGGGAGTTCATCGCCGACAACCTCAAGCGCGAAGCGATGAAAAGCCCGCTTCTGCGCGAGCTTCTGATGACCGACAGCGTCGATGTGAAATCGAAGATCAGCTTTCACGATCTGTCCCCGCTGTCGACCTATCTGGGCAAGCCGGGCGATGTCGCCAAGGGCGGTGTCGACTGGGCCGAATACCTCACCCGCCAGCGCCAGCACCGGGTGGCCGAAGCCGCCGCCATGGGCGACACCGGTCGGTTCATCGCGCGGGCCCGCGAGATCTATGGCTATCCGAATTTCGTCTGCGACACCTCGGGTTCGATCTGCGAGATCGTCGATCCGGAGGATCCGGCCGACCCGGTGCTCTCGGCGTTGAAGGATCAGGTGCTCATGGTCTGGATCGAAGGCGGTGAGGCCCATGCCGAAGAGCTCGCCCGCCGCTTTGACCGCGCGCCCAAGCCGATGTGCTATCAGGACGATTTCCTGTTGACCGCCTGGGCCGAATATCTGGCCGAGACCGGTGACAGCGCCGAGACCGTCGACCCCGACATGTTCGTGCGCTGGACCTACCGTCGCGCCCTTGCCCACCGCGCGCCGCGCTACCGTGCCATGGCCGAGAACTGGGGCGTGACCGTGAAGGCCGAGGATGTGGCGAAGGTCACCTCGGACGTGGATTTCGTGGCGCTGATCGGAAAGGCCATCACCGCGCGCGGCTGAACCGGCGGCATCGGGTTCGGGGTCGGGTCCCTAACGATGGCCGTCAGACCGGGGGCGCCCCGCCCCACCCTTGTGAAACCCCGGCCCAGGGTCTATCTCCTTGATCCAAGATCAGGACCTGCAAAATGCCCATCAAACTGCCCTCGACCCTGCCTGCCTTCGACGTTCTCACCCGTGAGGGCGTGATGGTCATGGCCGAGGAATTGGCCGCAGCCCAGGACATCCGGCCGCTGAAGATCGGGCTTCTGAACCTGATGCCGAAGAAGATCCAGACGGAGAACCAGTTCGCCCGTCTGATCGGCGCGACGCCGTTGCAGATCGACTTTCGCCTGATCCGCATGTCCGAACATGAGACCAAGAACACCGCCGCCGAACATATGGCCGAGTTTTACCGGCCGTTTCAGGCGGTGAAGGAGGAAAAGTTCGACGGCCTGATCATCACCGGCGCGCCGATTGAACATCTGCCGTTCGAGGACGTTTCCTATTGGGACGAATTGAAGGAGGTCATGGACTGGACCCAGACCAACGTCCATTCCACCTTCGGAATCTGCTGGGGCGGCATGGCGATGATCAACCATTTCCACGACGTGCCGAAACACATGCTGGAGGCGAAATCCTTCGGCTGCTATCGGCAGAAGAACCTCGCCCCCGCCTCGCCCTATCTGCGCGGGTTCTCCGATGATTGCTACATCCCCGTGAGCCGCTGGACCGAGATGCGCGAAGACGAAATTCAGGCCGCCGGTCTGAAGACGCTTCTGGGCAGCGCCGAAACCGGCCCCTGTCTGGTGGAAGACCGCGCCCACCGCGCGCTCTATATCTTCAACCATTTCGAATATGACAGCACCACGCTGAAGGAAGAATACGACCGCGACGTGGCCAATGGCACGCCGATCAACGTGCCCGCCCATTACTACCCGGATGATGACCCGTCGCAGACCCCGCAGAACCGTTGGCGCAGCCATGCCCATCTGCTGTTTTCCAACTGGATTTCAGAGATTTACCTGACCACCCCCTTTGATCAGTCACAGATCGGATCGGCCAGCACGGATCTGCGCCGATGATGCAGCCAGACGCCCCAGCCGCAGAAGAAACGCCCCCCCGTTCCTTGCCGCCGGGGGTGTCCCGCGCCGCGTGTTGATCGCGGCACTCACCCTTCTTGTCGTGGCGCTCGGTTTCGCCATTTTTGTCGACCGCTATGGCGACCTGCGCGAAGCAGGGATCGAAGCGCGCTTCCCGCCCGAGGGCGAGTTGATCGACGTGGGCGGCGTGGATGTCCATGTGGTCACGCGCGGCACCGGCCCCGATCTGGTGCTGATCCATGGCGCCGGTGGCAATGCCCGCGATTTCACCTTTCAGCTGATGGACCAGCTGACCGACCGTTACCGGGTCTTCGCAATCGACCGCCCCGGTCATGGCTGGTCCGACCCCATCGGCAAGGCCGCCTCGCCCGCCGCGCAGGCCCGCCACCTGGCCGCCGCCCTGCGAAGGCTTGGTGCCAAGAGCCCCCTGATCCTGGGCCATTCCTATGGCGGCGCGGTGGCCATGGCCTGGGCGTTGGAAGATGAGGCGGC
This sequence comes from Silicimonas sp., assembly GCA_025800205.1. GTDB lineage: Bacteria > Pseudomonadota > Alphaproteobacteria > Rhodobacterales > Rhodobacteraceae > CALKXV01. Next base: position 7,757 of record JAOXSD010000102.1, read on the forward strand.
GGGCCTTGTGATCCTCTCGGGCGCCACCATGCCCTGGCCCGGCAGGCTGCGGCGCTACTACCGGTTCTTCGGCTCCGAGATCGGTGGCGCCATCGGCGCGCCGCTCATTGCCGCCTTTGCCAGCGAGGCCCGCGTCAAATCCGCGATCGAGGAAGTCTTTGCTCCCAACCCGGTGCCGCCGGCCTATTTCCAGAAAGCCGCCGTGCCGCTGGCGCTGAGGGCCGAGAGCTTCCGCGAGAACGCCCGCCAGGTGAAGACCCTGAAACCCCATGTGACCGAAATGGCGGAGCGCTATCCGGGCCTCGCCCTGCCGGTGGAGATCCTCCACGGCACCAAGGACACCACCGTGCGGGCCGAGATCCATGCGGTGCCACTCTCCGAACGTCTGCCCAATGCCGAACTGACCCTGATCCCGGGCATGGGGCATGCGCCTCACAATGTCGAACCGGACACAGTCGCGGCGGCAATCGACCGGGCCGCAAAGCGCGCCGGATTGCGCTAAGGCCATTCGCGCCTTACATATTCCGAAAAGTAAAGGCGACTAACATGACCCTTCCCTTCGACGGCGCCATCTCGCGCTATCACGATGAAGAGGCGCCCCAGAGCATCCGTGACGCCCTGTCAAAGGCCGCAAAAGGTGACATCCTTTCGGACAGTTACCCTTATGACGCGGCGATGAAACGCAAGGCCTATGAGGCCGAAATAGACGCGTTGCAACGGGAATTGGTCAAGCTGCAGGCCGATGTGAAAGCCTCCGGCAAGCGGGTCGTGGTGGTCTTCGAGGGGCGCGATGCGGCCGGCAAGGGCGGCACGATCAAGCGCTTCCGCGAAAACCTGAACCCGCGCGTGGCCCGGGTGGTGGCCCTGTCGAAACCTTCGGACCGCGAGGCGGGCCAGTGGTATTTCCAGCGTTATGTGAACCAGTTGCCGACCGAGGGCGAGATCGTGCTGTTTGACCGTTCCTGGTACAATCGCGGCGTGGTCGAACATGTCTTCGGCTTCTGCGAACCTTCTGAGAGAGAACATTTTTTCCGCCAGGTGCCCGCCTTTGAAGAGATGCTGATCGAGGAAGGCATCACCCTGAAAAAGCTCTGGCTCAATGTCGGGCGCGCCGAACAATTGCGCCGGTTCCTCAAACGCGAGGGGGATCCGCTGAAGCAGTGGAAACTGTCGTGGATCGACGTGGAAGGTCTCAAGAAATGGGACGATTACACCGCGGCCATTGGCGAGACTTTCGCCCGCAGCCATTCCGATCACGCCCCCTGGACGATCATCCGGTCGGACGACAAGAAACGCGCCCGTCTCGCCGCCCTGCGCGCCGTCCTCTCCGATATCGATTACGCCGGCAAGGGCGCCATCGACGCCCCCGACCCGTTGATCTGTGGCAGCCCGGATCTCTGGAATGCCTAAACGCGGCTATCATCACGGCAACCTGCGACAGGCGCTGGTCGATGCCGCCCTCAAGCTGATCGAGGCCAAGGGGCCCACGGGCTTCACCCTGTCGGAAGCGGCAAAACAAGCGGGCGTGACCCCCGCCGCCGTCTACCGCCATTTCGAGGGCCGCGAAGACCTGATCGCCGAGGCCGCGCGCCAGGGCTACGAGATCTTTGCCGACCTGATGGAATATGCCTACGAGACCGGCCAACCCTCATCGCTGGCCTCCTTCGAGGCGACGGGTCGCGCCTATCTCGCCTTCGCGCGCCGCCATCCGGGCCATTACGTGGCGATGTTCGAAAGCGGCATCTCGATCAACCGCACGCCGGAACTGGCCCAGGTGGCGAACCGCGCCTTTGCGGTGCTGGAACGCGCGGCCTCGGTGCTGGCCGAGCAGATCCCGCCCGAAAAACGCCCGCCGCCGCAGATGTTTTCCGCCCATATCTGGGCTCTGAGCCATGGGGTGGTGGAGCTCTTTGCGCGGGGATCGCCGGGGACGAAATCGCCCTTTGCGCCGGAAGATCTGCTGGAAAGCGGGATCGGGATCTATTTGCGCGGCCTCGGTCTGATCGACAGCGATACCGACTGATCAGCGTGGCGGCGCCAGCGTCTCCCCGTCCGATATTTCCGTTTTCAGACAAAGGCTTGCCAGCTCTCCCTCCCCTGCGCAGGCGGCCATCAACGCCTCCGCCGCCGCCACTCCCATGGCGCGATGCGGGACATGGACCGTGGTCAGGGCGGGCGTCACAAGCCGGGACAATTCGATCCCGTCAAAGCCGGTGATCGAGACATCACGGGGCACCGAAAGCCGCCAGTCGCGGGCGCGTTTCAAAGCCCCTGCCGCCAGCACGTCATTGCCGCAGATCACCAGGCTCGGGGCGGCGGTTTCCATCAGCCGGTCGAAGGCCTCGCCGCCCGCTTCGATGCCGTAGGGTGCTTCGATCACCGGGATGTCGTCCGGGTTCAGCCCGGCCGCCCCCGCCGCCGCCCGAACACCCTCGACCCGCGCCCGCGCCCGGTCATTGCCCGCCCGCGGCGCCGAGATCACGCCGATCCGCCGGTGCCCCAGATCGAGCGCCCGCGCCGCCAGCGCCGCCATCGCCGCGCGGTTGTCGAAACCGATCGAGGGGCGCGCCGCATCATGGGCCCAGGCGACCAGTGCCGGCACCGACTGGGTCGCGAGAAACTCAATCACCGCCGGGTCGCGGTCATGACCGATCAACAAAAGCCCCTCCGCGCCGCGCGCCACCAGGGCGCGGATCGCCTCGGCCTCGCGCGCCGGATCATAGGAGGACGACGCCACCAGCAACATGTAACCCGCCTCCCCCAGCCGTTCCTGAAACGCCTGCAATCCTTCGGCAAAGATCGCGTTTTCCATGGTCGGGATCACCGCGCCGATGGTCTGGGTCCGCTTCGCGGCCAGCGCCCGGGCGGAGAAATTCGGCGCATAGCCCAGCGCCTCAACCGCCGCCATCACCCGCGCGCGCGTCGGCTCGATGACCTTCTCGGGCGCATTGAGGCAGCGCGACACTGTCGCCGTCGACACACCCGCACGGGCGGCCACATCTTCCAGGGTGGGGGTATTGGTCACCGGGGATCCTCCTTGCGCCCTTTATGATGTAAGCGCTTGCAAATAGCAATGTAAGCGCTTACACAGCATCAAGATCAGGGAGAATTTCAATGGCCCGCGACTATTTGAAGACAGCGTTGAAGACCGCCACATCGGATGCCGCCGATGTGCGCGAAACGGTTCAGACCATCCTGGACGAGATCGAGAAAGGCGGCGACAAGGCCGCTCTGGACTACGCGGCGAAGTTCGACAAATACGACGGCAACGTGATCGTCACGGCGGAGGAAATCGAAGCCGCCAAGGCGCTGGTGCCCGACCGGCTGAAGGACGATATCAAGTTTGCCCATGACAATGTGCGCCGCTTTGCCGAGACCCAGAAAAGCACCCTGAGCGACGTGGAGCTTGAGGTTTCGCCCGGGCTGATCGCGGGCCAGAAGGCGATCCCGATCAACGGCGCGGGCTGCTATGTACCGGGCGGGCGCTATTCCCATATCGCCAGCGCGATCATGACCGTGACCACGGCCAAGGTGGCGGGCTGCAACCATATCGTCGCCTGTTCGCCGCCACGCCCGGATGTGGGCATCGCACCGGCGATCATCTATGCGGCCGATCTTTGCGGCGCCGACACGATCCTTGCCATGGGCGGGGTGCAGGGGGTGGCGGCGATGACCTTTGGTCTCTTCGGCCTGCCCAAGGCCAATATCCTTGTCGGGCCGGGCAACCAATTCGTGGCGGAAGCGAAACGCATCCTCTTTGGTCGCGTCGGCATCGACATGTTTGCCGGTCCGACGGATTCGCTGATCCTCGCCGACAAGACCGCCGACCCGATGATCGTTGCCGCCGATCTGGTGGGACAAGCGGAGCATGGCTACAACTCGCCCGTGTGGCTGGTGACCGATCACCGTCCGCTGGCCGAAGAGGTGATGCGGCTAGTGCCCGGGCTGATCGATGATCTGCCGGAGGTGAACTGCGACAATGCCACCGCCGCCTGGCGGGACTATGCGGAAGTGATCGTCTGCGACGACCGCGAGGAGATGGCGGCAACCTCGGACGAATATGCGCCGGAACATCTGACGGTGCAGGCCGAGGATCTGGATTGGTGGCTGGGCCGGTTGCAATGCTATGGGTCGCTGTTCCTTGGGGAAGAGACGACCGTGGCCTTTGGCGACAAGGCGTCGGGCACCAACCATGTGCTGCCGACCTCGGGCGCGGCCTCCTACACGGGCGGGCTGTCGGTGCACAAGTTCATGAAGATCGTGACCTGGCAACGAGCGACCCGCGAGGGATCGCGCCCGATTGCGGAAGCCACCGCACGCATTTCGCGGCTGGAGGGGATGGAAGGTCATGCGCGCACCGCCGATGTGCGGCTGGCGAAGTATTTTCCCGGCGTGAATTTCGATTTGAGCGCAAAGGGTTAGAAGATGGAGGCCCTTGTCTACACTGGCCCCGAAAGCCTGGAATATCGCGCGACGGCCGATCCCGTGGCGGGTTCGGGCGAGGTGCTGATCGACATCGAGGCGGTGGGGATTTGCGGCTCGGACATGCATGCCTATCTCGGCCATGACGACCGCCGCCCTGCCCCGCTGATCCTCGGCCATGAGGCCTGTGGCGTGATCCGAACGGGCGCGCGTGCCGGCAGCCGTGTGACGATCAACCCGCTGGTGCCCTGCGGCACCTGCCCCGCCTGCAAATCGGGACGCGAGAACATCTGCCCCGAGCGCCAGATCATTTCCATGCCGCCGCGCGAGGGCGCCTTTGCCCAGGCGATTGCGATGCCGGAGGCCAATCTGGTGACCGTCCCCGAAGGCGTCGCACCGGAGAAAGCAGCCCTTGCCGAACCGCTTGCTTGCGGATGGCATGCGGCACGTTTGGGGATCGAAGCGCTGAAGGCGCCCCCTGCCCGCACGCTGGTGATCGGCGGCGGCGCGATTGGTCTGGGCGCGGCCCTTTGCACCCGGGCGCAGGGCGCGCAGGGCATTCGCATTGTCGAGCCGCATATGGGCCGGTTGCGGGTGCTGCGCGCCGAAGGGTTCGAGGCGATGGCGCCCGATGCGCTCAATGGCGAGGCGTTTGATCTGGTGATCGACGGGGTCGGTTATTCCGCCACCCGTGCGATGGCGACCAAATACGCGGCCCCCGGCGGGGTGATTGCCCATATCGGGCTGGGCGAGGCTCTGGGCGGGCTCGATATCCGCCGGATGACCCTGCAGGAAATCACTTTCATCGGCACCTATACCTATACCGCGCAGGATTTCCGCGACACGGCGGCGGCGATCTTTGACGGCCGTCTGGGCGATCTGAACTGGACCGAGCCGCGCGCCCTGGCCGATGGCGCCCGCGCCTTTGCCGACATTCAAGCGGGCCGCGTCGATGCGCCCAAGATCATGCTTTATCCGGAGGGAGCCCCCACGTGACCATTGACCAGAAAATCACCGCCGATCTGGTGGCGGCCAAGATCGGGCTGGTGACCACCGTGCCCTGCAAACAGCTTGCGGGCGTGATCGAGGAGGTCGATCAACACCCCGAGATCCACCACATCCCCGCCAACAAGGAAGACGAGGGCATGGGGATCTGTGCCGGCGCCTGGATGGGCGGCACGCGCTCGGCGATCATCATGCAGAACACCGCCATCGGGGTGACGATCAACACGCTGGCGACGCTGATCCAGTTCTACCGGATGCCGCTGCCGATGCTGATTTCGTATCGCGGCGAATTGCGCGAACCGGTGGCCTGTCAGGTGGAAATGGCGGTGCATACCAAGGCGCTTCTGGCGCAACTCAACATCCCCACCTACCATTTTCACAAGCAGGCGGACGCGGAAGAGCTGCCGATGATCCTCGACTACACGTTCATGTGCAACAAGCCGGTCGCGATCCTGACCGACGCCAATTTCTGGGGAGGCTACGGCGACCAATGATCCGTTCCGAAATCCTGAAAGAAATCGCCCCGATCCTGCGCGACCAGCTGGTGGTCTGCAACATCGGCATCCCAAGCCAGGAGCTCCATGCCATCGACGATCAGGCGAGCAATTTCTACATGCTGGGCACCATGGGGCTCGCCTCCTCCATCGGATTGGGGCTGGCCCATGCGCAGCCGAAACCTGTCATTGTGATCGACGGCGACGGCTCGGTTCTGACCAATCTCGGCACCCTGCCGACGATCGGCAACAACCCCGCGCCGAATTACATTCTGCTGATCGTGGACAACGGTTCCTATGGCTCCACCGGCGATCAGCCGACCTATACCGGGCGCAAGACCTCGCTGACCGAGATGGCCCGCGCGGCGGGCTGTGACCGGGTGGTGGAATGTCAGGCGGAGGAGACGGGCGCGGTACTTGAGGACGCGTTGGCGGCGGGCCAATGCACCGTGATCGTCTGCAAATGCGAAAGCGGCAATGCCAAGATGCCGGTGATCACCATGGATCCGGTGGTGATCCGGGACCGGTTCATGGGGGCGGTGAAGGCGTAAAGTTTCGCGCTGAGCCGCGCGGCGACCGCACGCGGGTGGGAGCCTCCGACATACGTGCGGGTGCGCTTTATGGCAGCCATGTACATCTTCCCCCCGAGGTCAGCGCGCGGATGACAGGGGCTCCCGCCCAAGGGGGCGGGCGGTCGCTGCGCGGCGCCCTTCGGGCTTGATTCCGCGCTATCAGTTCTCCGCAACCTATCGGGCTTTCCGACCAGCACACCGTCAGATCATTTCTTGGCAGGCTGTGCCAGCCGCATTCCTTCACGAACGTTGATCAAGGAAGCGGAAACACCTGAGCCACGGCTCAGGGAATGTTGGAGGGAGCGCCCGGATCCGGGCGCTCCCTTTCGTTTATCCGCCGCCGTAGAGATAGGTCGGCAGCCAGGTCACCAGACCGGGGAACAAAAAGACAATCGCCAGGCCCAAAAGCTGGATGCCCATGAATTGCATCATGCCCAGATAGATGTCTTTCAGATCCCAGCTTGGCACCACGCCTTTCAGGAAATAGGCCGAAAGCGCCACTGGTGGCGAAAGCCACGCGGTCTGCAGGCAGACCGCCACCAGGATCGCGAACCACAGCATGTCCACCTGCAATTCGATCAAGACGGGGGCGAGGATCGGCAGGATGATCAGCACGATCGGCACCCATTCGAGCGGCCAGCCCAGAACGAAGACCAGCGCGAGGATCAGGAGGATGACCATGTTCGCCGAAAGATCGAGCGACAAAAGCAACTCGGTGATCATCGTCGGCGTGCCGAGCCGCGAGAAGACCGCGCCGAAGAAGTTCGAAGCGGCGACCAGGAACAGGATCAGCACCGAGATTTCCAGGGTCTTCTTCAACGCCGTATAGGTCGCGGGGATCGAGAACTTGCCATAGGCCAGCGTCAGCAGCACCGCGCCAAAGGCCCCCATGCCGGCCCCCTCGGTGGGGGTCGCCCAGCCCGAGAGGATCGAGCCCAGTGCGAAGGCGATCAGGATCGTCGGCGGCACGAGGCCCAGAAGGAACTCGCGCATGACATTGGCCTCGTTCGCCTCGATCACCTCTTCGGGCAATGCGGGGCCAAGGGCGGGATTGATCCAGCAGCGACCCACGGAATAGACGAGGTACAGGACCGCCATCATCACGCCGGGGATGATCGCAGCGGCGAAGAGATCGGTTACCGGGATTTCCAGCACCGGCCCCATCACCACCAGCATGATCGAGGGCGGGATCAGAATGCCCAGGGTGCCGCCTGCGGTGATCGTGCCCGAGGCGAGCCGCACGTCATAGCCCGACTTGTTCATCGTCGTCGCTGCCATGATGCCGAGGATCGTCACCGAAGCGCCGACGATGCCGGTGGCTGCACCAAAGATCACGCTGACGAAGAGGACCGCAACGAAGAGCGAGCCCTTCATCCGCGCGAGCATCAATTGGACGGCCGCGAACAATCGCTCCATCAGCCCGGCCTGTTCCATCATGAAGCCCATGAAGACGAATAACGGGACAGCGGCGAGCGTCTGCTCCATCATCGAGCCGTAGAATTGCAGCGTCATCAGGAAGATGGTGAGTTTGATCCCGAACCCCCAGGCGCCGAAGACGATGCCGAGGAAGATCAGGGTGAAAGAGATCGGGAAGCCCACGAAGATCGCGAAGAGCATCGCCCCGATCATCAGGAATCCAATGATTTCGTTAGCAATTTCCATCAGCGGGGCCACCTTCCACGGGTCGCGGCGTACCACGATTTGCAAATTTCAGAGATGCCCTGCAGCACGAGGAAGAAGACACCAGCGGTCAACGCCATCTTCACTGGCCAGACAATCGGCGCCCAGGTGCTGTCGCCAGCGGTTTCCCCCTGCATGAAGCTTTTCGCGGCAAAGCCGTAGCCTGCCCAGAGAAAGAAGATCATGCCGGGCATGAAGAGTGTGACATAGAGGAGAAGGTCGACCCGCCCTTGGGTCTTCACCGAAAAGCCGCGGTAGAGAAAGTCGGCCCGGATGTGCAACCCGCGCATCAGCGCATAGGCCGCCCCCAGCATGAAGGACATGCCGTAGAGCATGCGGGAAAGGTCAAAGGCCCAGAGCGTGGGGGCGAGGAAGAACTTCCGCGCGATCACCTCATAGACCATGCCGATGATGATCGGCACCACCATCAGGCAGACGATCCGGCCCTGCCATTCGGAAAACCAGTCGATGGCCCAGACGGTTTTGCGGGCCAGCGGGTGCATGTCGTCCGGCAGCGGCACCTCCGGCCCGCCGCTTGCCTCGGCCAGCAATTCGTCGCCGGCTTCGAGGTTGATATCGTCCATGTCGTCGCTCACCGTGTCCCTCCCCGATCAGGTTCGCTTTCTTTTTGGTTTGGGGGCGCTGCCCCCCTTGGCCTGCGGCCAATTCCCCCCGGCATATTTGTGCCAAGAAGAAAGGGGGCCGCGCTTGGCAGCCCCCCCCTTGGGTTTTACTTGGCCAGAAGCTGATCCGCGTAGGCTTTGCCGAGGCTCGCGTTCGAAGCCTGCGCACCGGCCCAGAAGGGGATCGCCACATTGGCGAAATCCTTCTGGCTCTGCCAGACCTTGGCGAAGAACTCGTTCTCGGCCGCGTTGTTTTCAAGCGCCTTGTTGGCGGCGTTCATGTATTCGGTGAAGTAATCCGCCGGGGTGTCATGAAGCTGCACGCCATGGTCGTTGATCAGGGAATCCAGCGCCTTGCCGTTCTCGATGATGCGATAGGAAATCGCCTTCATCAGCGAGGCATTGGCGGCCACTTCCAGCGCCTTCTTCTCGATATCCGACAGCGAGTCATACTTGTCGCCGTTGATATAGAGGTCGGCATTCACCACCACCTGGTGCAGACCCTGGAGATAGTAATGCTTCAGCACCTTCTGGAAGCCGAAGATCGAGTCGGGTTTGGGGCAGCACCATTCGGCCGCATCGATCGTGCCCTTTTCCAGCGCGGGCAGGATGTCACCGCCGCCCATGGCGACCGAGGCAACACCGATGTCCTTGTAGGTCTGGCCCGG
>JAOXSD010000121.1 GCA_025800205.1 Silicimonas sp.
CCACAGATACGGTCGCCAGATCGTCCGCGACCGCTCCATCACGCCCACCGATTTCTCGCCCGTCGCCAGATCAACAAAGAACCCCACCGGGTTCGATCCGAAATGCCCCAGCGAATAGGCGGTGGAGGACAGACCACCCCAAAGCAGCACGCCCAGATAGGTCATCAGGCAGAGCACCATCAGCGCGTCCATCGCCGCCTTCTTGCGCTCGGACCAGTCCTCATAGAACAGGTCCATCCGCACATGGGCACCCATCTGAATGGCGTAAGGACCACCAAGGAAGAAATAGGTGATCATCGCAAACTGCGCGACTTCCAGCGTCCAAAGCGACGGCTGATCGGAAAACTTGCTGATGGTCGACCACAGCAGCACCGCCATCATGGCAAAGATGCCATACATGACGATCCGCCCGACCCCGTAATTCATCCGGTCGATCAAACGGATATAGGCGCGCAGCAGGGTCATTGCGCCGCCTCTTCGGCCATGGGCAGATCGGCCAGCGATGCTTTCAGCCAATCGGCAAGCCAGCGCGCCATGGTTTCGCATTGTGCGGTGGTGGCGATCAGATCATTGCGGATCTCGATCATCACATGATGGAGGCCGCGCGGCAGGGCATGGCGGGTCAGCGTATGGGTCACGCCATCCTGCGGCCCGTAAGGTTCGTTCCGCGCGATCAGATAGCGGTTGCCGTGCTCCAGCAGCGCATCGGCCATCCGCGCGTCGCTGTCATGGAGCACGCCGATCTCGACGGGGCGCGGTTTGCCGAAATAGACCGGGGTAAAGGAATGAATGGTCACCATGACGGCCCCGGAGCGCGCGTCCAGAGTGTCCGACAACAATGTTTCGAACGGCCGATAGAAGCGCGACACCCGCTCGGCGCGGACCGCGTCACTCAACCCGATGTTTCCGGGAACCTCCGTGGTCTCGCTCTTCACCGGCATCGCGCCTGCCGCCTCGGGCGGACGGTTGCAGTCGTAAAGGAGGCGCGAGGCATTGGCATGAACCAGCGGTGCATCCAGCCGCGCCGACAACAGCCGCGCTGTCTCCAGCGCACCGGGATCCCAGGCGATATGGCTTTCCAAAGCAGCGGCATCCAGCCCCAGCCCGCCAAACTCCGCAGGCATCGCCGCAGAGGCATGTTCGCAAACCAAGAGCACGGGGGACGTCCCATGGGGATTGACCACCACCGGCGCAAAGTCTTTTTGGTCTTCTTCCTGCGCCACGTTTCCCCCGGCTCTTTGCGGCAAAGAAACCGCAATCGGCGCCCGGGTGTCAATCTATTCTTGAAAATATTTTCACATGAGCGCAGGATTTGTATAATTTTTCACCAACGCCCTTGCGGCAGGTCCAATCGATGAAAACCATTGCCGAGAAACTGCAGTCGAAAACCGAGGCGCTGACCCGCTCCGAACGCCAACTCTCGGACGTGATTCTGCGCAACTACCCCGCCTCGGGCCTCGGCACGATCACCGAACTGGCCGAAGCCGCCGAAGTCTCCACCCCCACCGTGGGCCGTCTGGTCCAGAAACTCGGCTTCCCCGGTTTCGCCGATTTCCAGAAGGGCCTGCGCGACGAGCTGAACGAAAAGATCTCCTCGCCGCTCACCAAGCGCGACAAATGGGTCGATGATGCGCCCGATGCCCATCTTCTGAACCGGTTCACCAAGGCGGTGATCGACAATATCGGCCAATCCATGTCCCGCATCGACCCGGCCGATTTCGAGACCGCCTGCACCCTTCTCTCGGACCCGGAACGCCGGATCTTCATCGTCGGCGGTCGCATCACCCGCACACTGGCCGATTACGTCTTTCTCCATTTCCAGGTGATCCGCCGCGACGTGGTCCATATCGCATCGAACTCCAACGCCTGGCCCCATTACGCGCTCGACTTCCGCAAGGGCGACGTGGTGGTGATCTTCGACGTGCGCCGCTACGAGAACTCGACCCTGAAACTGGCCGAACTGGCCCGCGAAAAAGGGGCCGAGATCCTGCTCTTTACCGACCAATGGCTGTCGCCCATCGCGGATCTGGCCCAGGTCACCTTCTCCACCCAGATCGCAGCACCCTCCGCCTGGGATTCGAACATCGCGCTGATGCTGCTCTCGGAAATCGTCATCGCCGAAGTGCAGGATCGCAACTGGGACAGCACGCGCGGCCGAATGGAGGAGCTCGAAGAGATGTTCGACCGCACGCGGTTTTTCAGGAAATTCTGACGCCCGTCACACGGACATGCAGAGGTATTTCAGCTCGAGAAAATCATCCATCCCGTATTTCGAGCCTTCCCGCCCCAGCCCGGATTGCTTGATCCCGCCAAAGGGCGCAACTTCGGTCGAAATCAAACCGGTGTTGATCCCGACCATGCCGGTTTCCAGCCCTTCCGCCACCCGCCAGACGCGAGCCAGATCACGGGCGTAGAAATAGCCCGCCAGACCAAACTCGCTATCATTGGCCAGCGCCAGCGCCTCGTCTTCATCCTTGAACCGGATGAGCGGCGCGATCGGGCCGAAGGTCTCCTCATGGCTCACCTTTGCTCCCACCGGCACATCCGCCAGCAGCGTCGGCTCGAAAAAGGTGCCGTCAAGCCGGTTGCCCCCGGTGACCACGCGGGCCCCCTTGGCGGTGGCATCGGCCAGGTGATCCTCCACCTTGGCCACGGCCGCCTCGTTGATCAGCGGGCCCGTGGTCACCCCGTCCTGCATGCCGTTCCCGACTTTGAGCCCCCCGATGGCAGCCGCCAGCTTTTCGGCAAAGGCATCGTGAACGCCGTCCTGCACATAAATCCGGTTGGCACAGACACAGGTCTGGCCGTTGTTGCGGAACTTGGCGATCATCGCGCCTTCGACGGCGGCGTCGAGATCCGCATCATCAAACACGATGAACGGCGCGTTCCCGCCAAGTTCCATCGACATTTTCTTAACGGTTTCAGCCCCTTGCGCCAGAAGCAGACGCCCCACCCGGGTCGAACCGGTAAAGGTGATCTTGGCCACCTTCGGATTGGCACAAAGCTCCTGTCCGGTCTCCGCGGCGCGGGTGTTGGGCAGAATGTTGAACACACCGGCCGGGATCCCCGCCCGCTCCGCCAGCACCGCCATGGCAAGCGCCGAAAGCGGCGTCAGCTCGGCCGGGCGCGCCACGAAGGAACAGCCCGCCGCCAGGGCCGGTGCCATCTTGCGGGCGATCATCGCATTGGGGAAATTCCACGGCGTGATCGAGCCGACCACCCCCACCGGCTGTTTCAGCACCACGATCCGCTTGTCCGGCTGATGGCCGGGGATCGTGTCGCCATAGACCCGCTTGGCCTCTTCGGCGAACCACTCGATGAAGCTCGCCCCATAGGCCACCTCGCCTTTGGCCTCGGCCAGCGGCTTGCCCATCTCGGCGGTCAGGATCAGACCCAGATCATCCTGGGCTTCCATCATCAGCTCGTACCATTTGCGCAGGATCGCCGCGCGCTCCTTGCCGGTCTTCGCCGCCCAGGCCTTCTGCGCCACATGGGCGGCCTCAATGGCATCCTTCACATCGTCGATGCTGGTCTCGCTGACCTGCGCAATCACCTCGCCCGTGGCCGGGTTCCTCACATCAAACGTCTCGGGGCCCGAGCGCCATTCACCGTTGATATAGGCGCGGGTTTCAAGAAGCGTCGGGTCATTGAGCTGCATGTCGGTTCTTCCCTGAATTTCTGTCCGCCCCGAAATCGCACACTCCCCGGGCAATGACCATGGGGAGCGCATCACCGCTTGATCTTCCCCCCTGCCCCATGTTGCATCGCGCAAAAGCGAAAGCCCCGCCGATGACGGATCTCACCCTGACCCCCGCCCTTGCGACCGCGATCTTCGTCGCGGCCTGCCTGGCGGGCGTGCAATATCGCCGGGTGTGGAAGGCCGAAGGGCCGCGCTGGCAATTGTGGCTCTACGGGGCCCTGGCCGCCCTGGGCCTCACCATTCTTGGGTTCGTCCCGCTTGCGATCCCGACCTAGCCGACGATCAACTGCTTGAGCTGCAGCGCCTCGTGCTCCAGTTCGATCAGCCGGTGGTTGACCACATCTCCGATGGTGATCATGCCCACGAGCCGCTCGCCTTCGACCACCGGCATATGCCGGAACTTGCCTGCGGACATGCGCTTGAGAACCGAAATCAACGGATCATCGGGCGCGCAGGTTTCCACATTGGCGGTCATGATATCGCTGACCTTCTGCGGCAGGGTCTGGCCCGGGGTTTCCGCCAATTTGCGCACGATGTCGCGCTCGGACAGAATCCCCACCAAAGCACCTGACCCATCCGTCACCATCAACGCGCCAATGCCCTTGTCCCGCAACACCTTGACCGTGGTTTCCAGGGTCTCGTCGGGCCGGATCGAGAACACATCGCGCCCCTTGCCGTCGAGAAGTCGGGCCACAGTGGCATTGCCCGCAGCCAGATTCGTATCGGCGCTCTGGCTGTAAGTGGATGATTTTTCGGCATCTTTGCGCGATGGCGCCTGGTAGGATGCTGGCATATGGATCTCCCGCTGGGATTGGCGAACCAATCGTTACCTTTCCACCATAAGAGGTTTTTGCAGCAGGTGGGAAAAAGTTAGGCCTCGGCCTTTTCCGCTGCTTCCAGCATCTTGCGCGCGCGCGGACACCCCAGCCGCTCCTTCAGCGGCGAATTCGGGTCGACCTCTTTTTTGCAGACAAGGCATTGATCCGCATCGCCGATGGCGTTGAGCCCGCCGCAACTGCCCTTGATCCGCTTGCCCATCAAGATCACGCCCAGCGACATGCCGAGCGTGACCAGCAGCAGAAGACCGAAGGTCAGAAGAAACAGGCTCACATCGCGCTCCTAGCTCGTCTTGGCGGCAAAGGCGCGGCTGGCACGGCTCTTGAACCGCAGCTCGCTGGCCTCCGCATCGCGTTCCACAAAGAGCACGGCCAGGTTCTGCGCCTCGGCGATTTCCATGCCGCGTTCCTGACCCAATATAAGCATCGCGGTCGCCCATGCATCGGCCAGCATGGCATTTTCTGCCAGAACCGTGGCCGAAGCGGTGCGGTGGGTGATCGGGTGGCCGGTGGCCGGGTCGATCACATGGGAATAGCGCTGGCCGTCGCGCTCGAAGTAATTGCGGTAATCGCCCGAGGAGGCGAGGCCCATGTTCGACACACCGATCACGTCGAGCACGGCGCGGTTGGTGGCGTCCGGGGTTTCAATGCCGATCTGCCAGGGCATCCCGTCAGGATTCTTGCCCGAGGCATAGAGATCGCCGCCGATTTCGATCATGTAATCCTTGATGCCGAGCCCTTCGAGCGCGCGCCCCACGGCGTCGGCGCCAAAGCCCTTGCCGATGGCGGCGAGGTAAACCTGGGTGTCGTCCTGGGTCTTGGCCATGGCGTTTCCGCCAAGCTTCAGCGTGTTGGCATGACCCGAGCGCGCCTGGGCTGCACGAATCGCATCGTCCGAGGGCATCGCCTGTTCGCCCGGAGCGCCGAAACCCCAAAGCTCGATCAGCGGGCCCATGGTGGTGTCGAACCGGCCTTCGGAGGCACGGTAGACCTCTTCGGCGGCATTCATCACTTCGGCCAGTTCGGGCGAGAGCGTCATCGCCTCACCGCCTGCCTTGGCGTTGAAACGCGAGATTTCCGAACCGGCATCCCAGTTCGACATCTGGGCGTTCACGGTCTGAAGAGCCGCGTTGATCGCGCCGCGCACCTCACCTTCGCGCAGATTGCGCGAGGCGTCAGCGGCGACCACCTTGTAGGTCGTGCCCATGGTCATGCCGGTGATCTCGAAGATCGGGTCGCCCGGTTTGCAGGCCATCAGCATCAGCGGCATGGCAAGGACGGAGCGGCGCGAGAACGATGTAAAGTCGGCCAAGGGGAAACCCTTTCGATGATCTGTTCAGCAAGTTTCGACTAACGAGAGGGCTTGTTCACGACATCCGTGGTCAATTCAACAGAAAAAGTACAGGGTGAGCTTCAAATTGATACTTTCACCTGCGGGCTGCCCGTTGCATAAGCCGATGAAAATTTCTGAGCGGAGTTCACAAAAGTGAAGCGGTTTACGCTACGCAAAGGTATGGATGTCCCGATCACGGGCGCACCGCGGGCCGAGGTCAGCGATGGTGCGCCGGTCAAGACGGTCGCGCTTCTGGGCGACGATTACATCGGGCTGAAGCCCCGCATCGCGGTCGCCGAAGGCGATGCGGTGGTGCCCGGCACGCCGATTTTCTACGACAAGGACATGCCGGAAGCGCAGATCGTCTCGCCGGTGGCGGGCACGGTCAAGGCGATCAATCGCGGCGCGCGGCGCAAGCTGATCTCGGTCGAGATTTCGGTGGGCGACGGTGGCGCGCCGGTGGATTTCTCGGGCATTGGCGATGTGGCGACGCGCGAGGGGCTGGTGGAACGGCTCTGTGCCGCCGGTCTCTGGACCGCCTTCCGCACCCGGCCTTATTCCAAAGTGCCCGCAATCGATGCGACGCCCAAGGCGATCTATGTGACCGCGCTCGACACCGAGCCTTTGGCCGCTGACCCGGCGATTGCCATTGGCGAAGAGGCGGACGCCTTCGCCAAGGGGCTGGAAGCGGTGGCGAGCCTGAGCGGCGGGACCACCTATCTTTGTCAGGGCGACAGCGCGCTGCCCGGCGCGGATGTGGCGGGCGTGGAAGCGGTGACATTCACCGGCCCGCACCCGGCGGGTCTGGCGGGCACCCATATCCATTTCCTGGAACCGCCGCTGAGCGAAGAGCAGGTCTGGACCATCGGCTATCAGGATGTGCTGGTGATCGGGCGCTTGATGCTGACCGGACAGTATGACGCCCGCGCGATCATCGCGCTGGCGGGTCCGGCCTGTCGCGATCCGCGTCTGGTGCGGACCGTCGCGGGCGCGTCGATGGCGGATCTGGTGGCAACCGATCTGCCCGGTTTCCCGGTGCGGATGATCTCGGGCTCGGTTCTCTCGGGCCGCATGGGCGGCGGGCCGTCGGCCTATCTGGGGCGCTATGCGCGGCAGATCACGCTGATCGAGGAAGACAAGAAGCAGATCCCCATGGGCTGGATCCGGCCGATGTTCGCGAAATACGCGGTGCAGCCGGTGCTGGGATCGGCCCTGTCGAAGAAAAAGTTTCCGCTCACCTCGAACCTCAATGGTGGCCGCCGCGCCATGGTGCCCTTGGGAACCTTCGAGGAGCTGATGCCGCAGGATTTCCTGCCAACCCAGCTTTTGCGCGCCCTTCTGGTGATGGACACCGATCAGGCCCAGGCGCTTGGCGCGCTGGAACTGGACGAGGAAGATCTGGGTCTGGTGGGTTTCGCCTGCCCGGCCAAATATGAATACGGGATGGCGCTGCGTGACTGCCTGACCAAGATCGAGAAAGAGGGTTAGACGTGGGCCTGCGAAACTTTTTCGACCGGATCGAGCCGCATTTCGTCAAGGGCGGCAAGTGGGAGCAGTATTTCCCCATCTACGAGATGGTGGAGAGCTTTATCTACACGCCGAAAACGGTGACCACGGTCGCGCCGCACGCGCGCTCCTATGTGGATATGAAGCGGATCATGACCTATGTGGTCATCGCGACGATCCCCTGCATCCTGATGGCGCTTTATAACACCGGCTATCAGACCAATATGGCGTTGCAGAATTTCGAGCCCAGTGGCTGGCGGGCGGCGATCATTTCCGCGCTCGGCATCGGCTTCAACCCCGGCAGCATCTTTGCCAATATGGCCCACGGCCTCCTTTACTTCCTGCCGGTCTACATCGTGACCCTGGTCGCAGGCGGGATTTTCGAGGTGATCTTTGCCACGGTGCGCAAACATGAGGTGAACGAGGGTTTCCTTGTTTCCTCGATGCTGTACGCCCTGATCGTGCCGGCGACGACGCCACTCTGGCAGGTGGCCCTCGGCATCATCTTTGGCGTGGTGATCGGCAAGGAGGTTTTTGGCGGCACCGGCAAAAACTTCCTCAACCCTGCCCTTACGGGCCGCGCTTTCCTCTACTTCGCCTATCCCGCCCAGCTTTCGGGCGACGCGGTCTGGGTGCCGGTTGACGGCTTCACCGGGGCGACCGCATTGGCGGTCTCGGCGGCCGAAGGCTTCCAGGAACTGGCCGCCCGCGGCATGTCCTGGTGGGATGCGTTCTATGGCTTCGTGCCGGGCTCGATGGGGGAAACCTCGACGCTGGCCTGTGCCTTGGGGCTGGTCTTCCTGCTTGCGACCAAGATCGCGAACTACCGCATGGTCATCGGTTGCATGGTCGGCATGATGGCGTTTTCGGGCCTGTTGAACTGGGTCGGCTCCGACACCAACCCGATGTTCGCCATGCCCTGGTACTGGCATCTGGTCACCGGCGGGTTCGCCTTTGGCCTTGTCTTCATGGTGACGGAACCCGTCTCGGGGGCCCACACCAATATGGGGCGCTATGTCTATGGGGCGCTCATTGGCTTCATGGTGGTGATGATCCGGGTGATCAACCCGGCCTTCCCCGAAGGCATGATGCTGGCGATCCTGTTCGGCAATGTCTTCGCGCCGCTGATCGATTATTTCGTGGTCCAGGCCAATATCAAACGGAGGGCAAAGCGCCATGTCTGACGACACGCCGAAAGGCCCCCTGGGCCGGTTCCTCGCCCTGCCGACCGACTCGGTGCCAAAGACGATCTTTGTCGCCGTCGCGGTCTGCCTTGTCGCCTCGATGATCGTGTCGTCGGCCGCCGTCGCCCTGCGCCCGACGCAGGAAGTGAACGCGCTGAAGGACAAGCAGATCAACATTCTGCAGGTCGCGGGCATCTATGACCCGAACGTGGATGTGGTCGAAGCCTTTGGCGCGTTTGAACCGCAAGTGCTCGACCTCGCCACCGGCACCTTCACCGATCAATTCGATGTGGCCAGTTTCGACGACCGCGCCGCCGCCGATGATCCGGCCACTTCGGTCGCCCTTGAAGATGACCCGGCCGGCATTGGCCGTCAGGCGCAATTCGTCACGGTGTACCTCCTGCGCGACGAGGCGGGCGCCATCGATAAGGTGATCCTGCCGATCCATGGTTATGGTCTGTGGTCGACGCTTTACGGCTTCATCGCGCTGGAAGAGAACGGCAACGACATCTTCGGTCTGCAGTTCTACGAACATGCCGAGACCCCCGGTCTGGGCGCCGAGGTGGACAACCCGCGCTGGAAGGCGCTCTGGAACGGCAAGAAGCTGGCCGATGCCTCGGGCGAGCTGCAAATTTCCGTCACCAAGGCCGCCCCGGCGGCGGGCAAGGACCACCATATCGACGCGCTGGCGGGTGCCACGCTGACCACGGTGGGCGTGCATAATCTGGTGAACTTCTGGATGGGGGAACGGGGCTTCAAACCCTTCCTCGACAACCTCAAAGCGGGGGAAATCTGATGGCCCACAAACGCAGAGAGATGCTGATCGACCCGCTGGTCGACAACAACCCGATCACGCTCCA
>JAOXSD010000160.1 GCA_025800205.1 Silicimonas sp.
GCCCTCCCACTCGGGTCGTTTGGCTTTGATGGCCGCGACAATGTCCTCGGGCGGCTCGGTGGTCTGGGCGCTGTAGGTGCCGAACACTTCGAGTGTTTCCGTGTCGCGGGCGGCGTGGAACCACTTGCCGCAGCCATAGGCATGGCGCCAGCGTTCAAAATGCACCCCGCGCGGGTTCTGGCGCTGGAACAGATAGCCTTCAAAGTCTTCGTCCGTTGAGCCGGGGCCAAAGCGCGTCAGATGCGCTTCGCCGCCCGGGGCCAGTTCGGTTTCGTCGCAGGCGATGCCGCAATAAGGACAGGTCAGGATCAGCATGGGCGGCTCGTGGAGTTGAGGGGCGTCTGGGTCGGGGCGGAACGGGTCATCAATGGGCCACCCCTGCTGCGACGCTTTCGTCGATGAAACGGCCCTGACGGAACCGGTCGAGGCCGAACTCGGCCGTGAGCGGGCTTTCGCCCTTGGCCATCAGCTCGGCAAAGCCCCAGCCGGAGCCGGGAATGGCCTTGAAGCCGCCGGTGCCCCAGCCGCAGTTGATGAAGCAATTCTCCAGCGGTGTCTTCGACAGGATTGGCGAACGGTCGCCGGTCATGTCGACGATCCCGCCCCATTGGCGCAGCATTTTCAGGCGTGACACGATGGGGAAGGTTTC
The DNA here is from genome assembly GCA_025800205.1 of Silicimonas sp. Classification (GTDB taxonomy): domain Bacteria; phylum Pseudomonadota; class Alphaproteobacteria; order Rhodobacterales; family Rhodobacteraceae; genus CALKXV01. Next base: position 650 of record JAOXSD010000160.1, read on the forward strand.
GACCAGCGCGCGCACCGTCTCCTCGATATGATGGAACGACCCGCGCTGGGTGTAGTTGTTGTAGCCATCAGCCCCGCCGCCGATGACCATTTCGCCCTTGTCCGACTGGCTCATATAGCCGTGGACGGTGTTGGCCATCACCACCACATCCATGCAGGGCTTGATCGGCTCCGACACCAGCGCCTGCAGGGCGACGCTTTCGATGGGCAAACGGAAACCCGCCATATCGGCCACATGGCCCGAATGGCCTGCGACCACGATGCCCAGCTTGTCGCAATCGATGTCGCCGCGCGTGGTCGACACACCGACCACCTTGCCGCCTTCGGAGCGGATGCCGGTGACTTCGCATTTCTGGATCACATCCATGCCCATTTCCGAGCATTTCCGCGCATAACCCCAGGCCACCGCATCATGGCGCGCCGTGCCGCCGCGCGGCTGCCAAAGCGCGCCCAGAACCGGGTAACGCGGCCCCCGGATCTCCATGATCGGGCAGAGTTCCTTCACGCGCTCGGGAGTGATGAACTCGGTCGCGACCCCTTGCAGGGCATTGGCGTGGGCGGTGCGCCTGTAACCGCGCACCTCGTGCTCGGTCTGGGCCAGCATCATCACGCCACGGGGGCTGAACATGACGTTGTAGTTCAGATCCTGGCTCAGATCCTCATAAAGCGAGCGGGCCTTTTCATAAAGCGCGGCGGACGGATCCTGCAGGTAGTTCGAGCGGATGATCGTCGTGTTGCGGCCGGTGTTGCCGCCCCCCAACCAGCCTTTTTCAAGGATGGCAACGTTTTTCACCCCGTGGTTCTTGCCCAGATAATAGGCGGTGGCGAGGCCATGCCCCCCCGCACCGATGATGATCGCGTCATAGCGCTTCTTCGGCTCCGGGTTGCCCCAGGCACGGGTCCAGCCCTTGTGGTCCCGAAACGCCTCGCGGGCGACGGCAAAAACGGAATAGCGGCCCATGTTGCTCCCACCTGTTCTGCCGGACGGTCCGGCGTTGGCTCTGTCTCCAAGAATTTCCGATTTCGCTCACCACCACAAGCGGCAGGACGCGGCGTATTCGCGACACATGGCCTCGGCAATGGGGGCTTTCCGTAGCGCCAAGGGCAGATTACATGTCCCCCATGATATTCTGGATCACCGCCCCTCTTCTGGCCCTCTGCATTGCGGGCATTCTCTATATCGGCCTGACGCGGGCTTCGGGCGACGGTTTGACCGGCGCGGAATCCGACATGGCGGTCTATCGCGACCAACTTGATGAAATCGCACGGGATCTCGAACGGGGTGTGCTGGGCCCGGAAGAGGCTGAAACCGCGCGGATCGAGGTGTCGCGGCGGCTTTTGGAGGCGGACCGGCGGCTGAGCGAGGGCGGCGGCCCCCGCGCCGGCGGCCAGCTTCTGGCGCTGCTTCTGATCCCGTCGGCGCTCTTTCTGGGCGGCGGCGCGCTTTATGCGACAATCGGGGCGCCCGGCACCCGTGATGCGCCCATCGAGGCCCGGCTGGCCCAGATCGAAGCGGCCCGGGCCAATCGTCCCGATCAGCTTGAGGCCGAAAAACTTGCCCTGCCCAACCTGCCGAAACCCGAAGAGGTCGATCCCGAATTCCTGACACTGATGGAGCAATTGCGCAATGCGCTGGTCGAACGTCCGAATGATGTGGCGGGCCTTCAGCTTCTGGTGCGCAATGAGGCCCGGCTCGGCAATTATACGGCGGCGCGCGAGGCGCAGGAGCGGCTTCTGGCGGCGCGCGGCAACGCGGTCGGCCTCAACGATCTGGCCGAGACCATCGAGGTGATGACCACGGCGGCGGGCGGTTATATTTCGCCCCAGGCGGAAACCCACCTGAATCACCTGTTGACCCGCGATCGCGACAATCCGTTCGGGCGCTATTTTCTGGGGCTTTTGCAATTGCAGAGCGGGCGCCCGGATCTCACCTTCCCGATCTGGCGCGGGCTTTATGCCGAAAGCCCCGCCTCGGCCCCCTGGATGCCGGTCCTGGAAGCGGAACTGCCTGCCATCGCATCAGCCGCAGGCGCGCGTTTCACCCTGCCGGAAAAGAGCGGGCCCACGGCCGAGGACATTGCGGCCGCCTCGGACATGAGCGCCGAGGACCGTCAGGCCATGGTCGAGAACATGGTCGAGGGGCTGGCGGCACGGCTGGGCAGCGAAGGCGGGCCGCCCGAAGATTGGGCCCGTCTGGTCGGTGCCCTGAATGTGCTGGGTCAGACCGAGCGTGCGCGCGCCATCTATGGCGAAGCGCGCCAGGTCTGGGCGGACAATGAAAACGCCATGGCGATCCTGAAACGCGCCGGTGTCGAGGCGGGGTTCGAGGAATGATTTCCGATGATTTTCAGGAATTTGCCACCAGCCTGCCGCCCGTGGGCGCGCTGGCCGGGCTTGATCTGGGCACCGCGACCATCGGTGTTGCGGTCTCGGACGGGTTGCGCTCCGTCGCCTCGCCCATCGAGACGATCCGGCGGAAGAAATTCAAGCTGGACGCCGAAAAACTGCTGGCGATCTGCACCGCCCGCGACATTCGCGGCCTGATCCTGGGCCTGCCGTTGAACATGGACGGCTCGGAAGGTCCGCGCTGTCAGGCGACCCGCGCCTTTGCGCGCAATCTTTCCGCCAAGACCGACCTGCCGATCGGGTTCTGGGACGAACGTCTCTCCACCGTCGCTGCCGAACGGGCGCTTCTGGAGGCGGATACGTCACGCAAGCGTCGCGCCGAGGTGATCGACCATGTGGCGGCGGGCTATATCCTGCAAGGGGCGCTGGACCGGCTGCGCCATCTGGAGGCCTCATGAGCAAAGACGTCTGGCGCCGCGACGAGATCGAAAGCCCCTGCGTGAATGTCTGTGTCATTCATCGCGAGGCCAAGATCTGCCTGGGCTGTTATCGCACCGGGGCCGAGATTGCGGTCTGGAGCCGGATGTCGCCCGAGGAGCGCCGCGCGGTGATGGAAGACCTGCCCGGGCGCAAATCGCTCCTGCCGGGCCGTCGGGGCGGGCGCAAGGGGCGGCGCGGCTAAAGCCCTGCCACGAAATCCTCAAGCGCGGTGCCAAAGGCCGGAAATCCGCCCAGATTGCTGTGGTTTGCCCCTTCGATCACTACCCGGGTCCCATTGGGCAGATCGGCAAAACCGGCACTGTCCGCCACCGGAATGATCCGGTCCTGATCCCCGTGCAGCACCAGCAGCGGCGCCGTGATACCGGCCGCGCCTTTGAGCGAGCGCCAGTGGTCGACGAAGGGCAACTGGCAGGCGGGCAGCCAGCCGCGCCGGGCCATCAGGCGACACATGGAGGCAAATGGCGCCACCAGGATCACACCGGCCACATCGCGCTCCCGGGCCACATGGGTGGCCAGACCCGACCCCATGGAATAGCCCTGCACGATCAACGGCTTGCCAAGGCGTGCGGCATGATCCATCACCACCAGCGCATCGGATTTCAACCGATCCTCCCCGGGGGTTCCCGGCCGTCCGCCCCCACCGCGATATTCCATCGCGATCACATGGCGGCCAGCCTTGATATGCCGCTCAAAGGCGGAGGCGAAAAGCGGCAGCGCGCCCGCATTGCCCATGAAATAGACCAGCACCGGCCCCGGTCCCGCATGTTCCTGCACATAGATCGCCGTGCCATCCTCCGCCTCCAGCCGGGTTTCGGTGAAGCCGGGCAGAAGGCCGCCTGCGTCGGAAAACGGGTAGATGAACCGCGGATGCAGCACCACCATCACCACCCCATAGGTCAGATAGGCCAGAACCAGGGGGAGGATCAGCCGGCCCAAGGTCAGTCGGGCACGGTGAAGATCTGACCGGGATAGATCAGGTCGGGATTGCGGATCCGGTCGGTGTTGGCGTCGAACACCCGCACGAAAAGATAGCCCTCGCCGTATTTCTCGCGCGCGATGCCCCAAAGGGTGTTGCCGGGCTGGACGGTGATCAGGGAGACCGGCGCGAAATCGGTGCGCGGCGCCTCTTCCAGCGCGCGGATGTCTTCGACGGCTTCGCGCAAAAAGGGCGTTTCGGCCCGCGAAACCACCGCGCCTTCCGCGTCCAGCTCATCGACCCGGAGCGTGTAGGTGCCGGTGTCCACATCGGGCAGCGCCGTGCGCCATTGGCCGCCCTCGCCGATCTCGGTCTCGATCAGCGGCTGGTTGTTGAGATAGACCCGCACCGCCGAGGCGCCGGTGGAACGGCCCGACAGCGACACCTCGCCTTGCGCATCATAGGTGATCGCATCGATCGACACATTGCTCATCGCGTCCGGCTGATCGCCCGAGCCCTGCAGCACCCGCACCCCGTCTTCATCGGCCAGAAGCACCGTGGGCGCGGACGGTTGTTCGGCGGCAGGTGTCGGGGCGGCGGGGGCCGTGGTGTCGCGCGCGACCGGAGTTTCGATGGTTTCGTCGCCCGGCTCGCCCGGGGCAGCGGTTTCCGCCTCCGGCAGGGCTGCGGGATCCTGCGGGCCAAGGCCGGTTTCCGGTGCGACACCCGGCAGGCTCTCTCCGGCATCGGCACTTTCAGGTGCCGGTGTGGTTTCGGGGGCCGTGGCATCGGGCACGGCGGGCGCCGGGCTCGCGAGTGCCAGATCAACCTCTGGGGTGGTTTCGGGGGCGGCCTCCGTTTCAGGCTCGGGCTCGGCTTCGGTCGCGGCCAATTCGAGCGGCGGCACCGGGGCAAGAATGACCGAGGCAGGCGCCTCCACCGAGGTGCCGTCAAGCCAGGTTTCCCGCAGGTTCAGCACCCGTGGGGTCTCGGACGGCCCCAGATCGGCAAAAAGAAAGAACCCGCCCGATCCATCTGCGGTCGCCTCGCCCGCCGCCGCCCCATCCATCAAGAGCGCCACCTTGGCCCCCGGCACGCTTTGCCCGGCAATCAGCGTCGAGCCGCCCGGCTCCACCCGAACGATGGTGAACGTCGCCTTGCTTTTCGGGGCCATCGGCTCATTTTCTGCAGGCGCATCGGTCGGAGCTTCGACGGTTTCCGCCTCCGGTTCGGCCTCGACCGTTTCGGGTTCGCTTTCAGGCTCGGGCTCTGCGGTCGGCGGTTCCGCCTCAATCTCCGCAGGCGCCTCCTCGACCGGGGCGACATCGGGTGCGACCGCGGCCAGTTCCTCGGTGGCCACCTCCCCGACGCGCAAAGGAGCCGTGGTCCCGGAGCTGTCCGATGCGGTCACCGGCGGCGCGGTCACCTCGCGCACCAGATAGGTGGCGATCCCGCCCACGGCCAACAGACATGCCAGAACAGCCAACCAGAGTTTGTTCACGTGGTATACTCCCCAGAACGGGTTTTCCCGCCGATGCGCCCGTCCCACACCGGCGCTTGAGCGTTTCTAGCAATAGGGCTATCTAGGGTCAAAACACCTTTTCCTGCGGGAGTTTGGCAATGTCTGGCACGAAATTCTCGCTTTGCGTCTACTGCGGCGCCAGCCCCGGTCACAACAAGGCCCATGTGGCCGCAGGCGCGATGCTGGGGCGCCGTATCGCCGACCGCCAGTGGCGGCTGGTCTATGGGGCCGGCGATGTGGGGGTGATGGGCTCGGTTGCGGAGGCCGCTCATGGGGCCGGTGCCGAATGCCTGGGCGTGATCCCCACCCATCTGGTGAACCGCGAATCTCCCGAAGGGCTTTATGGCGACCGGGTGGTCACCGAGACGATGCATGAGCGCAAGAAAGTGATGTTCATGAACGCCCATGCGGTGGCGGTGCTGCCCGGCGGTGCGGGCTCGCTTGATGAATTCTTCGAAGTGCTGACCTGGGCCCAGCTTGGCCTTCATGCCAAGCCGATCTTTCTTGTCGATATCGCCGGCTACTGGCAGCCGCTCTCGGCGCTCCTGGGCCATATCGTCGAACAGGGGTTTGCCGACCAAAGCCTGCTCGACATGGTGCAGATCGTGCCCGATGTGGATACGCTGATCGAAGCGCTCGACACCTATCGCTCCTGACGGATCGCCACCAGGGAATAGAGCCCGAGCGCGATCCAGATCAGCACCAGCGCCAAGCCGTGCCACCGGGTCAGAGGTTCGGCAAAAATCAGTGCAGCCACAAGGAATTGCAGCGTCGGGTTCAAGTAGGAAATCAGCCCCACCGTCGACAATTTCACCAGTTGAGACGCCTGGGTGAAAAGCACCAGCGGCAGGCCGGTGAGCGGACCGCTCAGCATCAGCAGAAGCACCATGTCCCAGCTCAGAAGATCGGTGCGGGCGAAAAAGACCAGCCAGACCAGCACCAGCGGCAGGAACAGCAGCACTTCGGCGGTGACCGAAACCGTGGGGCCTGCGTCAATGCGTTTCTTGATCACGCCGTAAAGCGAGAATGTGGTCGCCAGGATCAGGCTCAGCCAGGGTGGCACGCCCAGCCCCCAGGTCAGCGCACCCACACCGATGGCCGCAAGGCCCACGGCGATGTATTGCAAGCGCTGGAACCGCTCGCCGAAGATCAGATAGCCGAAAGCGACCGAGACCAGCGGGTAAATGTAATAGCCAAGGCTTGATTCGGTCAGCCGCCCGGTCTGGATCGCATAGATGAAGAAGAACCAGTTGCAGCTGATCATGGCGGCGGCCATCGCGATCCAGCCCAGGGTGCGCGGTCGGGTGACGGCGGTCGTGAGCGCCGGCAGACGGCCCCGGATCCAGAGCACAAAGGTGAAAAACACGAAGGACCAGAGGATCCTGTGGGCAAGAATGTCGGCGGGCGGAAAATCCCGCAGCCAGCCGTAATAGACCGGCGCCAGCCCCCAGATGGCGGCTGCCGATGCGATGGCAAGCACGCCTTTGAGTTGATCGGAGAGCCGTCCCATGGTGCCGGAAGATCAGAAAGTGCCGGGAATTGTAAGGGGCAATGCAGTCGGCATATTGACTGCGGTTTCAGACCGGCAGCGTTTTCTCGAAGCGCCAGATCCCGACCCGATAATGGCCTTCGGCGGTTTCGACATCATCGGTCGTCTCGCCCATGTTGATCCAGTCATGTTTTTCGTAAAAGCGGGCCGCGCGGTCATTGCCGATCATGCAGGCCAGCCAGATCCGGTGATTGCCCATGCGCTGCAGGCGGGTCTCCGCATCGGCAAGCAGGGCCTGCGCCACGCCCGTTCCCCGGCCCTCGGGGGCGACAAACAATTGATAAAGCTCATCCGCCCGCACCGTGCAAAAGCCCAGGATCCTGTCGCCCTGGCGCGCGACCCGGGTGGTTCCGATGACATTGCGGACTCGCGGCTCGAAACTCTCCGGCGCCCGAAGCGCCCGCAAAGGCGCGTCGACAAGATCGGCATGGGTTTCCCACCAGCTCGACGACCAGATCCGGGCAATCTCGGGCGCCTCATCCTCGGCGGCATCCGCAAGCAAAAAATCCATCGCCAGACGATAGGCTAGATCCCGGAATTCGGCAATCGGACTGGCAGAAAAGAAACCGCAAATTATATCAAAGTCTTAATATCTCCCTGCCCGCGTCAAGAAAGACCCAACCGCGATGGACCATCACCCGCCCGGACCCGCCTCGCCCTCTGGGGCTTTTTCCGCTACACCGGCCCCCACTGACGTGATGTCACGTCCGCCAAACGCCCAATGATCGAGGAGGCTCCCGTGTTCCGACGCGCCACCAAAGGCCTGAGCCGCGGGGTCTGGTTTGCCCTTGGCCTCATCTCCCTTGCTCTTGCGGCCCTGGGCGTTGTGCTGCCGCTCCTTCCGACCACGCCTCTGGTGATCCTCGCCGCCTTCGCCTTTTCGAAAAGTTCGCCCCGGTTTCAGCGCCTTCTGGAAGAAAGCCGCACCTTCGGTCCGATCATCGCCGATTGGCGGGCGAAGGGCGCGATTGCGCCGCGTTACAAGGCGATGGCGGTGGGCATGATGGGGCTGGCCTTCGGGATCTCGGTCCTGCTTGGCGTGCCCCCCTGGGTGCTGATCGTGCAGGTGGTCTGCCTCGGTGGCGCGGCGACCTATGTGCTGAGCCGTCCGAGTGTCTAGGACAACAGCTCCATGATCCCCGTTCGTCGCATGGTGCCCACCGGGTAGTCATTGCGAAACAGCACCTGCTTGGTGAAGTCGGGCTCGCGCTGGCGGATCTTGCGAAACACGGTCTGGGCCTGGGTCTCGCGCCCCATGGCCTCGTTGAGCGCATAGAGAAACCGCTGTGCCGCCACCATCCGGGGCATCATGTAATGGGACATGCTGGCATGGAGCCCGGCGGTCTCGTAATCCCCCTTCGCCATATGGGCCATGCAGAGGAACATCGACCAGAACCCCCGGTAGGGCTCGCCCTTCACCAGGCTGTGGGCCTGGGTGGCGGCCTGGATCGCCTTGTCATGCTCACCGCCCAGAATGTGAATATTGGACTGGAAGGCGAGCCCCAGCGGATTGACCGCGCTCTGCTCGATGGAATCGCCCACCAATGCGCGCGCCAGCCCCAGATCGTTCTTGCGCACGAAGGCATCCTGCGAGGCCAGGGCCAGCACCAGGGCGCTGTCGGGGTTGTCGATGATCGCCTGTTCGATCAGATCGATCCGGTCCATGGGCTCAAGGAAATCGTCGCTCAGATGTTCGAACAATGCGGTGTTGCGGGTGAAATGCCGCCAGGCCAGGAAGGCACCACGGGGTTCCAGCTCATAGGCCCGGGCAAAGAGCCGATCGGCGTCGATCAGTGCCGCCCGGTTGAACTCGAAAAGCCGGTTGCGCCCCCGGACGGCCAGCGCGAAGGCGGTTTCGTCCTGCGGCGTATCGCCCTCCCCATTGGCCACCGCATCGGCGAGTTTCTCATGGCTGGAAAAGGCCAGCTTCTGCACCCGCCAGATTGATTCGTCGCTGCCATCATTGACCAGCCAGGTCTGGCCCGAATTCCACAACAGCGCCCCGCGCGGCCCTCGTTCAAGCCGGGTGGACACCACCACGCTGTCGCCAAGCTGGTTCACCTCGATGGTCACGTAGAAATAGGAGTGAAAGCGTCGGTCCACCGGATCGATCGGACGATCCTCGGACACGATCTCGATATCCCCGCCCGCGCGCAGCAAAAGCGACATCGCCTCGCGCAGCGTCTGATGCACCCATTTTGCCGCCTCCGGCACGTCATGGGCCAGCGCGAAGACGATCACACTGGGCGGGGCTTGCCGGGTCTCGCGCAGCACCGGCGGGCTTTCCCGCCGGGCCAGCTTCTCCCGTTGGCCCTCCAGCCACTTTCGGAATTGAGGGTCGGGCAGATCCAGATCGGCGCACAGCTCGGCGGCCGCATCCGGAGAGGGCGTCTCGATCCGGACCAGTTCGCGATTGAACCCGATCGAGCCGCGATCGGTGATCAGCATCTCGGCGGCAGGCCCCAGCGCCTTGCGAATCTCGGTCAGGCACTGGCGCAGGGAATCAAGCCCCTGGCGCTCGCCGCTCGAGCTCCAGAGCTGACCGCGCAGCCACATGCGCGAACGCCGCAATTGCGGTGACAGCGCCACCAACGCCAAAAGGCCCCGCGCTTTGGCGGATTTCGGCGTAATGTCCTGACCCCCAGCATCCGTCACTCGTAACGGGCCTGACAGTGATACAAGCAGCATTGTCGGTCTTCTGGTTCCCCTGAGGAGGCAGCTTACGCAGGAAACCGGCTCAAATCCACATCTGCTGTGAAAAAACCGTGAACACCGCCCCCAGAAGCGTTCCCCGGCGTCAGACCCGGCGATAGGCTGACAGGCACATTCAACAGGGAGTTCATTCATGTCGATTTCGGGTGTTGGCGGCGTTGGCGGCGTCGGTGGGGTTGGTGGCGTCGGCGGCGTCGGTGGTGTTGGCGGCGTCGGAGGCGTGGGCGGTGTAGGGGGCGTCGGCGGCGTCGGCGGTGTGGGAGGGGTCGGCGGTGTCGGCACTCTGGCCACCCCGGGTAACCCGTCCTCGCCGGTGCTGTCGACCGCGCTGACCGTGGCCAATGAAGGGGTGATCGACCCGGCCCGGGTGACCCTCTTGTCGCCCGATCTGGGCCCCGGTCCGGTGAAACGGATCGACAACACCAACCCGCGGTACACGCGGATCCTGCTGATCGAGAAGCTCCGCGCGGGCCTGGCGATCCGCAAGACCTCCGAAGAGGTGGAGGTCAAGTTCAACTCGACCCCGATCTTCACCCTGAAACGGCCCACCAGCCACCAGATCCTCCATGATCAGGTACCCTTCGTGCTGGCCGCCGCCGATCTGCGCGCCGAACGGATGCCCGAAATCGTGCTGCAGCAGACCGATGTGCTGTCCTTTCTCGGCGCCTCGGTCCGGCTTCACGATGTGAGCCACGGCTGGACGCTCGAGTGCCTGCGCTCGGTGCAGAACGCCTCCACCGTGGTGCATTCCCAGGTCAAACACGAGATCACCTCGCCGCGCCCCGTGCAGGTCTGCCCGGAAACCGCGCCGATGATCCAGACGCCGCAGCATTCCTCGCTGCCGTCCGGACATGCGGTGGAGGTCTCCTCGATGGCCTACACCCTCTCGCGCCTTTCCGGCATGACCGACGACGAAGCGCTGAGCCTCGACAATTACATCCTGCGCACGGCGGCGCGGATCGCGCTCAACCGCCATGTGGCGGGCGTGCATTTTCCCTTCGAAAGCATGGCGGGTTTCCTTCTGGGCATCACCATCGGCCAGATCTTCTGGCGGCGGTTGTCGGGGGAAAGCACGGTGACCGGCGGCGGCGGCATCACCGCGCATCATTTCACCGTCACCCCCGACGAGATGAACCACGTGGATTTCACCCTCAAGAGCTTCACCGAAGCGCGCGCCGGGGTGATCGCCAACACGCCGCCCGCCTGGCTGGCCGGCACCTCGCTCGACGCCCTGCCCGGCACCTCGCCCGCAGAGCTGAAATATGCCCACAAGAAAGCGCTTGAGGAGTGGACCTGAGATGGAGGCGCAATGGACAGCCCCGGCGGGGTTCGCCCCCGCCCTTCTGGGCGCGCCCTTCATCGCGATGCAACCCGCCGCCCCTGAGGGGACATCCTATTCGCGGTTCGATCTGTCAGGCGGCGCGGTGCATCTCTCCAACCTGATGGCCGCGCTGGCGGGCGGCGCCGACCCGGGTGACAGCCTTGCCGACATGCTCCGCGATCTCGGCGACACGATCGGCCTGATCCCCGGCGCCCTGCCGCCCGGAGAGGCCGACAAGGCGGTGGGTCCGCTCTTCGCGCCCGGCGATTTCGACGAGAGCACCAGCGGGCGCGAGGCGATGCGCGATGCGCTCGCCCAGGCGCTGACCCCGCATCCGGCGCGGATTGCGCTGGGCTGCATCGACAGTTCCATCGCCTTCGTCAACACCCGGTTCCGCCGGGCGGATCCCGGTGGCGGACCGGACCGGACGCGGTTTGAAATGCTCTGGATTCAGGGCCGCAGCATGGAGGCGCCGCCGGCCTATGGCAGCCTGTTGCGGGCCGGCACCCTGCTGTTGCGCGCCGATATCGACGCGCTGATCGCGGCCCACTGGGCAAACGGCGCGCTGGATGAAGCGGCGGTCTACGACCAATTCTCCCGCCCACCGGGAGGCGAAACCGATCTGTGGTCCCTGCGCGGCGGCCATGGAACGGTGGTGCTGGATCTGATGGGCGGCTGCCCGCGCGACGCCGAAGATGACGTGGCGCTTTACGGTGTCGAACTGCCTGTGGGCGTGGTGCGCGACACCTCGGGCGCGGTGTTTCACGGGCCGCTGACCTATGGCGCGGCGGTGATCGCGGCGGCCTCCTATGTGCTGACGCCAACTGCGGGAGGCGCGCCTGCGCCGCTGGTCTCAAACGCCTCCATGGGCTTTCTGGGTGGCCCCCAGGACGGCACCCACCCGACGGCGGCAGCACTTGCGGCCATCACCGCATTGGGCGAAGGCCCGGCGGGAGCGGCGCGGGCCTCAGATCTCAACCTGCCTGCGGGCAATCACCTGCAAGACCGGGTGGCCGCGCGGCTTGAGGGGGCAAGCGCCACACCGCTCCGCTGGTCCCTGCCGCCCGAGGATCGCACGGCGAGTTTCCTGGAAATCTGGAACGAGGATCCGACCCAGCCACCAGGCGTTTCGGCCCTGACGCTGACACCGCCGGGCAGCTCGGGCGGCGCACTCACCCCCCTGCCCGCCTCCGGCGAGATCAGCGAGCTGACCCTTGGCGGCGGAGAGGTGGCACGGCTCTACAACCTTGGCACCCATCTGGTGCTGGCGGTCTATCCGACCTGCGATTTTTCCTCTGACACGCCGCAGGCGCCTTCCGGCCTCTGGGACTTGACGCTCACCTCAGACGCGCCGCTCCGGCTCTGGATTGCCCGCGACGACACGCTTGCGGGCCTGACCTCGGCCGGACGGCAAAGCTGGCTGCGCGATCCCGCCTATCAGGCCCGCGACGGGGCGGGCGATTATCTGGTGGAAAGTGCGATGTCCGCTGACGGTCTGCGGCGCGATGGCACGCTTTCGGTCCTGGCCACGGCCCCTGCACCGGTCCGCGTGGTGCCCGGGCGCGAGGCGCGGGGCAGCAAGGCCTACCGATTTGCAGGGCTTGCCGTGGGCGCCGCCGCCCCACCCGGCCCGGGCCCCTTCACGCCCGCCGCCGAAGTGACCCGCGCGCTGGGCGGGCCGATGGGCGCCACCCGCATGGGGCGCGGCGCAATGCGGCTTGCCGGCAGTTCCATGGCCAGCGCGATCGAGGCCCGCCACATTGCCGAGACCCATCTCGGCCTCACGCCCTCGGATCCGCAAGGCTATCGCGAACCCGAGGCCTATCGCTTCTGACCGGGCCTACTTGACCCGTTTCCAGTTCTGGCTGCGGCAAATGCCCAGCACGCAGCCAGACACCTTGAGCGAATTGCCAGAGAGCTTCATCTTGGATTTGTAGGTCTTGTCGCGGTCCGGCGCCCAGATCTTGCCCTTGCCATAGGCCCCGTCTCCCTGGGCTTTCATGTCCCAGATCATCCGCTTGCCCACGGTGTCGCTTTTGACCGGCGTGCCCGAGGCATTGAAGGCCTTGTTGATCTTGCCGCAGATCGCCGCACCGCATTCATAGATCTGCACATGGGCATAAATTCCGTCATCCCCCGGCTGGGTCTTGTAAAGCCCCACCACAGGATCGGCGGCCCAGGCCGGTGCGGCGAGCGCGGCAGCGGCGGAAATGGCGAGAATCGTCGTCTTGATCGGTTTCATTCTGTCCTCCCGTAAAAACCTCGCCCGCACGCTGCCCTTGTTACCCTTGGGTCAGGCAAGCATGACGTTACGGAATGGGGGCCTTGCCTCCCCGGTCCGGCCAAGGCATCAGACGGCAACAGAATTCGGAGCGAACCATGATCCTTTACCCCGCCATCGACCTGAAAGACGGCCAATGCGTGCGCCTATTGAAGGGCGAAATGTCCGAAGCGACCGTGTTCAACGACGATCCCGGCGCCCAGGCCCGAGCCTTTCAGGATGCCGGCGCCGAATGGCTGCATCTGGTCGATCTCAATGGCGCCTTTGCCGGCGAACCGGTGAATGGAGACGCGGTGGAGCGCATTCTGGCCGAGACTTCGATCCCGGCACAATTGGGCGGCGGCATCCGCGATATGGCGACCATCGAACGCTGGCTCTCCAAAGGGCTCAAGCGGGTGATTCTCGGCACGGTCGCGGTGGAAAACCCCTATCTGGTGCGCGAGGCGGCCCGCGCCTTCCCCGACCAGGTGGCGGTGGGCCTTGACGCCCGGGACGGCCGGGTGGCCACACGCGGCTGGGCCGAGGAAACCGACATGCAGGTGACCGATCTCGCCCGCGCCTTTGAAGATGCCGGCATTGCCGCGATCATCTACACCGACATCGACCGCGACGGCGCCATGGGCGGGCCGAACGTGGCCGCAACCGAAGCGCTGGCCCGTGCCGTCTCGGTCCCGGTAATCGCCTCGGGCGGCGTCTCCTCGATGGACGACCTCACCCGCCTGCGCGACACCCAGGTGATCGCAGGCGCGATCTCGGGCCGCGCGCTCTATGACGGCGCCATCGACCTGAAGGCAGCGCTCTCGGCTCTCAAGGGCTGAGGGCCTTCACCCTTTCCGAAGGCTCTTGACTAGCAATATGTCTAGGCAAGGCTGTTTCTATGAACAAGAAGAACGGGTTATCGAGATATCGACGTTTAAAACTGGTTGAGGCCTTCTGCGCCGATCTGACCGCCACCCAGACGGCGGTGATGCTCGG
>JAOXSD010000167.1 GCA_025800205.1 Silicimonas sp.
ACGCGACCGTGAACGCGCCGAACGTCAGGAGCGTGAAGCTGCCCGTCAGGCTGACCCGGCCGAAGCGCCGCAGCCAGATGTGATGGATTTCGGCGCGCCCGAGCCTGCACCGGAAAGCGGCTTGGTCGAGACCCCTGAGAAGAAGGAAAAGCCCGCGCGCAAACCGCGCGCGCCGCGCAAACCCAAAGCTGCACCTGCGGCTGAGGAGGCGCCAAAACCCGATGGGGACGCGCCCGAAGCGGCCGAGTAAGCCCTGCACCTATACGAAGAAAGCCCCGGTTTGATCCGGGGCTTTTTTGTTGCGCCTATGTTTTTTTAACCTCGCGCGCGAGGGCGCAGAAGGCCTCAAGCGGGACCTGTTCGGCCCGTTCGGTGGGCTTGATGCCCGCTGCGATCAGGCGATCCTCGATATCAGGTGCCACGCCTTTCAACGAAGCGCGCAGCATTTTGCGGCGTTGGTTGAAGGCGGCGGCGACGACGCGGGACAGGGTGCCGGCATCGGCGGGATAGCGCGGCTCGGGCAGGGCGGTCAGGTGAACCACTGCGCTGGAGACCTTGGGCGGCGGGGTAAACGCGCCGGGGGGCAGGGACATGGCGATACGCGCCTCGGCCCGCCATTGGGCGAGAATCGCAAGGCGACCATAGGCTTTGCTTCCGGGTTGGGCCACGATGCGTTCGGCCACTTCGCGCTGGAACATCAGGGTCAGGCTCTGCCAGAAGGGTGGCCATTCCGGAGGGGTCAGCCAGCGCACCAGCAGCTCGGTGCCGAC
>JAOXSD010000178.1 GCA_025800205.1 Silicimonas sp.
AGTCTTCATCAAACTCGCCAACCGGCTGGGCCATGCGCCCTCGAAACTGCTGATCCCGCTCTCCTATGCCGCCATCCTCGGCGGCACGCTGACGCTGATCGGCACCTCGACCAACCTGCTGGTCGACGGGGTTGCCCGCTCCAAAGGAATGGAGCCGTTCAGCATTTTCGAAGTCACCCCACTGGCGCTGATTCTCGTCGCCTGGGGCGCGCTCTACCTGCGCTTTGTCGCGCCGAAACTGCTGCCCAGCCGCCCGAGCCTCGCCAATCTCGTCTCCGACACCTCGAAGCGCAAATTCTTCACCGAAGTGGCGCTGCCCGAAGACAGCGCGCTGATCGGACAGGAGGTCATGTCGGTCGATCTCTTCCGCCGGGACGGGGTGCGTCTGGTGGATGTGCTGCGCGGCGACCTGTCGCTGCGTCGTGACCTCAAGGCGGTGGTGCTGGAGGCGGGCGACCGGGTGGTGCTGCGCAGTCAGATCGGGGAACTGCTGGGGTTGCAGGAATCAAAGGAAGTCCGCCTTGTGGACAAGCTCTCCTCGGTCGA
The DNA here is from genome assembly GCA_025800205.1 of Silicimonas sp. Classification (GTDB taxonomy): domain Bacteria; phylum Pseudomonadota; class Alphaproteobacteria; order Rhodobacterales; family Rhodobacteraceae; genus CALKXV01. The sequence goes on from JAOXSD010000178.1 coordinate 547, forward strand.
AACCCAGACCGTCGAAGTGCTGATCACCCCCGCCGCGACCCTTCTGGGCCGCTCGCTGGGCCAGTTGCGCCTGCGCCGCCGCTATGGGGTCTATCCGCTGGCGGTGCATCGCAACAATGAAAACATCGGCCGCCAGCTCGATGACGTGGTGATCCGCGTCGGCGACACGCTTTTGCTGGAAGGCGAACCCGAAGCGATCACGCGCCTTGCCAAGGACACCGGCCTCGTCAACATCACCCAGCCCTCGGACCGCGCCTTCCGCCGCGCCCAGGCCCCGCTCGCGCTCCTGGCCATCGCCGGGATCGTGCTCCTCTCCGCCCTCGGCGTCGCCCCGATCCTGGCGCTTGCCATGGTCGCAGTCGCCGGCGTCTTCCTGACCCGCTGCATCGACGCCGATGAGGCCTTCGCCGCCATCGATGTCCGCCTGCTCGCGTTGATCTTCTCCATGCTCGGCGTCGGCGCGGCACTCGAACACACCGGTGCCATCGCGCTTGTGGTCGATGGGATCGGCCCCGCCCTTGCCATGCTGCCCCCCTGGGCCATCGTCTGGGCGGTCTATCTCCTGACCTCCATCCTCACCGAAATGGTCTCCAACAACGCCGTCGCCGTGGTCGTGACACCGCTCGCCATAGGCCTCGCCTCCGCCCTCGGCATTGACCCGCGCCCGCTCGTCGTCGCCGTCATGATCGCCGCCTCGGCGGCCTTTTCCACTCCGGTGGGCTACCAGACCAATATGCTGGTCTATGGCCCCGGCGGCTATCGCTTCACCGATTTTCTCAAAGTCGGCCTGCCGCTCAACCTTTCCGTAGGCTTTTTGGCCTCCATGCTGATCCCGGTCTTCTGGCCGCTCTGAACACCCCGAAGGACATCCCATGACCTATGAGCTTTTGAAAAACCTCTGCGAAACCCCCGGCGTGCCGGGGCACGAAGAACGCGTCCGCGCCCTGATCGAAACCCAGGTCAAGGACCATTGCGATGAAATGAGCGTGGACGCCATGGGCTCGCTCCACTGTATCCGCAAAGGCAAGGGTAAGGATCCGCAGAAAATCATGCTGCTCTGCCACATGGATGAAATCGGCTTTCTGGTCAGCCACATCACCGACAAGGGCTTTCTCTACCTGCAAACCGTCGGCGGCTTTGATCCGCGCAACCTCTTCTCCCGCCGCGTCCTTGTCTGCACCGAGACGGGTGACCTCAAGGCGGTGATGAACCCCGCAGGCCGCCCGGTGCACATCGCGTCGCCCGCCGACCGCAAGAAAATCCCCGATCCCCATGAATTCTTCGTCGACACCGGCCTTGGTGCCAAGGCCAAGGAGCTGGTCAATGTGGGCGACATGGTGGTGATGGACGAACCCTTCCTTGAGATGGGCGACAAGATCGTCTCCAAGGCGCTCGACAACCGCATCGCCTGCTGGCTCGGCATCGAAGCCCTGCGCGGCTTGGGCAAAACCAAGCCCAAGGCGGAAATCCACGTGGTCTTCACCACCCAGGAAGAGGTCGGGCTGCGCGGCGCCCGCACCGCCGCCTTCCGTGTCTCGCCCGACATCGGCATCGGCATCGACACCACGCTCGCCTGCGACACGCCCGGCGTGCCCGAACAGGACCGCACGACCGAACAGGGCAAGGGCTTCGGCCTCCATCTGCGCGACGGCTCCTTCATCGCCGACAAGGTGCTGGCCGCCGAATTCGCAGCCCTGGCCGAGAAAAAGAAAATCCCCTTCCAGCGCACCATGCTGCGCTCGGGCGGTCAGGACGGGGCAGCGGCCCAGCAGGCCGCAGCCGGGGCCCGCGCCGTGGGCATCGTGATCGGGACCCGCTATATCCACACGGTGACCGAGATGATCGAGAAATCCGATCTCGAAGCCGCCCGCGACATCCTCGTGGCCTATCTCAAGGCGAATTGAGCCTTCACCCTTTGACAATACGCAAAATCAGGATCGGGGCGTCAGCCCCGGTCCTCACCCCATCGGCATCAGCTGCCAGCCCTTCATCCGCGCCCGAAACCAGCTCCGCTGCCGCTTGGCATATTGCCGGGTCGCGATGACCGAGGCCTCCCGCGCCGCGTCCAGATCCATTTCGCCCCGCACATGGGCCACCAGTTCCGCCGCCCCGATCGCCTTTGCGGACGGCAGGGACGCATGCCAATCAGGCGCATTCGCCCGCGCCTCTTCCAGCGCCCCTTGCTCGAGCATAAGATCGAACCGCCGTTCGATCCGGGGATTGAGCCAGTCCTTTGGCGCGTCGATCAACACCGGCTGACAGGCGCTGAGCGGCAACAGGGCAGGGGGCGTGTCATCCTGCCAGGCGGCCAGCCCGCGCCCGGTGGTCCGCCACACTTCCCAGGCCCGCTGAATGCGCATCGGGTTCTGCCGGTCGATCCGCGCCGCCGTTTCGGCATCGATCTCCGCCAGCATGCCCTGCGCGTCCCCCGCCGCCACCCGCGCCATGGCCTCGGCCCGTACGCCCGGGTCGGTCTCGGGAATTTCCGCCAGCCCCTCGGTCAGGGCCGTAAAATAAAGCCCGGTGCCCCCCACGATCACCGGTGGCGGCCCCTCCAGCAAGGGCGCCACCGCGCGCAGCCACTGGCCCACGGAATAGCTCTGATCGCCGGCCACATGACCATAAAGCCGATGGGGCAGCCGGGCCTCATCGGCCTCCGAGGGCCGCGCCGTCAAGACGTGCCAGTCCCCATAGACCTGCAGCGCATCGGCATTGACCACCGGTCCGCCCCGCTTTTCCGCGATTTCGAGCGCCAGGGCCGATTTGCCGCTGGCGGTCGGGCCCGCGATCAGAACCGGGCGCGATGGCTCGAGCGATTTAACGATTTCCAAGGGCGATCCTGCGTTGAACATTCCCGCGTTTTCCGACATTTTCGCGCCGGGCGCAAAGCCCGATCCAGCCAAGAAGGACCAACGCCATGAGCACCCCGCCCGAAGCCGCCTATTCCCGTGTCCTTCTGAAGATTTCCGGCGAGGCGCTGATGGGCGATCAGGGCTTTGGCCTGCACCCGCCCACGGTCGAACGGATCGCCCGCGAAGTGCAATCGGTCCGCGATCTCGGCGTCGAGGTCTGCATGGTGATAGGCGGCGGCAATATCTTCCGGGGCCTGCAGGGCTCGGCCCAGGGCATGGAACGCACCACCGCCGATTACATGGGCATGCTGGCCACGGTGATGAATGCGCTGGCCATGCAATCCGCACTCGAAGGGCTCGGCATCCACACCCGCGTGATCTCGGCCATTCCCATGGATCAGGTCTGCGAACCCTACATCCGCCGTCGCGCCGTCCGGCACCTTGAGAAAAAGCGGGTCTGCATCTTTGCGGCCGGTACCGGCAACCCCTATTTCACCACCGATACGGCAGCGACGCTCCGCGCCTCGGAAATGTCCTGCGAAGCGATCTTCAAGGGCACCAAGGTCGATGGGGTCTATGACAAGGATCCGGTCAAACATGACGATGCCAAACGCTATGACCGGATTTCCTATGACGACGTGCTGGCCAAGCACCTCAAGGTGATGGACGCCTCCGCCATCGCACTGGCCCGGGACAACAAACTTCCGATCGTGGTCTTTTCCCTCGATGAACCGGGCGGGTTCCGGGGCATTCTCGCCGGCGAAGGCACCTACACGATCGTCAAGGACTGAGATGCGGGCGCTGATCCAGCGGGTCTCCGAAGCCTCGGTCCGGGTGGAGGGAGAGGTGATCGGAGAGATCGGACCGGGTCTTCTGATCCTGGCCTGTGCCATGGCCGGAGACACCCCGGACCTGCCCGAGAAACTCGCTGCCAAGATCCTGAAACTGCGGATTTTTCCCGATGAGGCCGGACGGATGAACCGCTCGCTTCTCGACAGGGGCGGGGCGGCACTGGTGGTCAGCCAGTTCACCCTGGCCGCCGACACCTCGCGGGGCAATCGCCCCGGGTTTTCCACCGCCGCCCCGCCCGAGGAGGGCGCAAAGGCGGTCGATGCCTTCGCCGCCGCCTTTCGCGCCGCCGGGGTCGAGACCGCCCAGGGACAGTTCGGCGCGGATATGAAAGTCTCGCTGATCAATGACGGCCCTGTGACGATCTGGATGGACAGCGACGCCTGACCGCCTGGGCGCGGTAGCTTTGCATCACCCCTGCACGTGTTTGCACAGCGCTACACTATACATTCCGCCGGGTTAGGCGGTATAGAAGTCGAAACAACGGAACAAAGACCATGGCTGACGATTTTGAACTCGATCTGGACGGCATCGAACGTCGGATGGAGGGCGCGATGACCGCGCTCCGGCAGGAATTTCTGACCTTGCGCACCGGCCGCGCCTCGGCCTCGATGCTGGAACCGGTAACTGTGGATGCCTATGGCGCCACGACGCCGCTCAACCAGGTTGGCACCGTAAACGTGCCCGAGCCGCGCATGATCACTGTCAATATCTGGGACAAGGGTCTTATTTCCAAGGCGGAAAAGGCGATTCGCGAAAGCGGGCTGGGGATCAATCCGGTGGTCGACGGCACGATCATTCGCCTGCCAATCCCCGAGTTGAACGAGGAACGGCGCCGCGAACTGACCAAAGTGGCCGGCCAATATGCCGAAAACGCCCGCATCGCGATCCGCAACGTGCGCCGGGACGGCATGGACCAGATCAAGAAGGCCAAGGCTGACGGCATCAGCGAAGACGACCAGAAATTCTGGGAAGGGGCCGTGCAGGATGCCACCGATGCGGCCATCGAGAAAATCGATGCGGTGCTGGAAAGCAAACAAGAAGAAATCATGCAGGTTTGACGACTGGATGACGGGGCAGTGATCAGGAGATCCGGTTTGGGCAAAACGAGCGAGGGGCGCAGGCCCGAACATGTGGCCATCATCATGGATGGCAACGGCCGCTGGGCGCAGGCCCGTGGCAAGCCCCGGCTCTTCGGCCATCACGCCGGCGCGCGCCGGGTGCGCGAGATCGTCGAATCCTGCCCCGATCTCGGGGTCAAGTATCTGACAATGTTTGCTTTTTCGACCGAGAACTGGAAGCGCACCCAGGTCGAAGTCTCCGGGCTGATGAAACTTTTCAAACGCTACCTGATGTCGGAAACCAAGGAATTGGTCGAAGCCGGCGTGCGGGTCCGTTTCATCGGCGACCGGATCCGGCTCGATGAACGGCTGGTGGCGCTGATGGATGAGCTTGAACTGCTGACCAGCGGCAATGACGCGCTCCATCTGACCATCGCACTCAATTATGGCGGCCGCGACGAGGTCGCCCGCGCCACCAAGCGGCTTGCCCGCGAAGTGGCCGCAGGGCGGATCGACCCCGAAAGCGTCGATGCCGAAACGCTCGCGGGCTTTCTCGACACCTGTGTGTTGCCGGACCCGGATCTGGTGATCCGCACCTCGGGCGAGGCGCGGATTTCCAACTTCCTTCTGTGGCAATCGGCCTATTCGGAATACGAATTCATCGACACGCTCTGGCCCGATTTCACCCGCGACGAATTCGCCCGGGTGCTGGCCAATTTCGGCGCCCGCGAACGCCGCTACGGAGCCGTGCCTGGATGAACACCCGGGGGGGGCAATGGGCCGATCTGGCGCCAAGGCTGATCTCGGGCGGGATTGCCGCCGGGGTCGGGCTCGGGGTGATGTGGCTGGGCGGTCTGTCCTTTCATTTCCTTGTCGCGGTGATCTCGGGGATCATGGTCTGGGAAGTGGCCCGGATGGTGAAGGCCGGCGAAAAATCCTTCCTTTTCGGGATTTTGGCCGGGGCAGGGCACTTCCTTCTCACCAGTTTTCCCATTGAATACACCCTGCCGCTTCTCTTTGTGCCGGCCCTTCTGGGCGTCGCACAACTGGACCGGCACAAAGTCTCCTTCGCCCTGTTCACCAGTTCGATCATGATCGCCGGGCTTGGCCTGGTGATCCTGCGCGACAATTACGGCTTTCTCTGGGTCGCCTGGCTGGCGCTGGTGGTGATCGCCTCCGATGTGCTGGGCTATTTTGCCGGCAAGATGATCGGCGGGCCGAAATTCTGGCCCAAGGTCAGCCCGAAGAAAACCTGGTCCGGCACCCTGGCGGGCTGGCTCGGCGCGGCGCTCGTGGCGCTGGTCTATATCCGGATGGGGCACGCAGGCTGGGCGCTGATCTCGGTCTCGGTCGCCATGGCGATTGCCGGGCAGCTGGGCGATGTGGCCGAAAGTGCCCTGAAACGCCGCTCCGGGGTCAAGGACAGTTCCAACATCCTGCCCGGTCACGGCGGCATGTTCGACCGGTTCGACGCGATGCTGGGGGCGTCGCTGTTCCTTCTGGTGATGGGGCGGATCATCGACTTCCCGCCGGTCGCGGGATGAGCCGCCGGGTCTCGATATTCGGGGCCACCGGCTCGATTGGCCAAAATACTCTGTCTCTGCTGCGCCGCGATCCCGGCGCCTACCAAGTGGTGGCGCTGACCGGCGACCGTAACATCGAGGTGCTGGCCGCCGCCGCCCGCGAGTTTGGCGCCGAGGTGGCGGTGACCGCCGATGAAACCCGGCTGGGCGAGTTGCGCACCGCCCTTGCTGGCACGAAGGTCGAAGCCGCCGCCGGCGCGGCCGCCCTGATCGAAGCCGCCGCGCGACCCGCCGACTGGATCATGTCGGCCATTGTGGGGGCGGCCGGGCTGGCACCGGGGCTTGCGGCGCTCAAACACGGCACGACCCTGGCGCTGGCCAATAAGGAAAGTCTGGTGACCGCCGGTCCGCTGCTGCTGGCCACCGCCCGGCGCGATGGCGCCCGGATCCTGCCGGTGGACAGCGAACATTCGGGCATTTTCCAGGCCCTGGGCGGCGCCCCGGTGGACAGCCTCTCCCGGGTGATCATCACCGCCTCGGGCGGGGCCTTTCGCGACTGGCCCCTTGAAGCGCTCGAAGGAGCGACACCGGAACAGGCGGCATCGCATCCGAACTGGGACATGGGCCAGCGGATCACCATCGATTCCGCCTCCATGTTCAACAAGGCGCTCGAACTGATCGAAACCCGCGAATTCTTCGGCCTGCCGGCCAGCCAGATCGAAACGATCATTCACCCCGAAAGCCTGATCCACGCGCTGGTGGAATTCCGCGACAAGGGCATTCTGGCCCATATGGGCCCGCCTGACATGCGCCACGCCATCGGCTACGCGCTCCATCACCCTGAGCGGAGCGATCTGCCGCTCGAACCGCTCGATCTGGCCGCCATTGGCCAGATGACCTTCCGGGCGCCGGATCCTGCCCGCTATCCCGCGCTCACGCTGGCCCGTCAGGTGATGGAGATCGGCGGATTGGCCGGTGCGGTGTTCAACGGCGCCAAGGAAGCCGCCCTTGACGCCTTTCTCGACCGCCGCATCTCTTTCACCGCCATGGCCGTGGTCGTCGGCAAGGTGATCGAAAAGATGTCAGCGGAAGGTCTCGGAAAGGCCGCGATTACCCTTGAATCTGTGCGCGAAGCGGACCAGATGGCGCGTAGACATGCGTTCGACACCGCCGCTCGCCGGTAAGAACCGCCAAACGAAGGACTAGGCGTCTTGGACATAGCTGGATTGATCCCGACCTTCGGGAGCCTCGTTTTCACCATTGCGGCCTTTATCGTCGCCCTGTCGGTGATCATCGCGATCCATGAATACGGCCATTACATCGTCGGCCGCTGGTCCGGGATCAAGGCGGAGGTGTTCTCCCTCGGTTTCGGCCCGGTGCTGTTTGCCCGCACCGACAAACACGGCACCCAATGGCAGGTGGCGGCATTGCCCTTTGGCGGCTACGTGAAATTCAAGGGCGATGGCGGCGCGGCCTCGAACCCCGATGAAGAGGTGATGTCGACCCTTTCCCCCGAAGAACGGCGCAGCACCATGCATGGCGCGCCGCTCTGGGCACGGGCGGCGACGGTTTTTGCCGGTCCCTTGTTCAATTTCATCCTGTCCTTCCTGATCTTCTTCTGTTTCCTCTTCTATTACGGGGTGGAACGGGAACCCCTGACCATCGAAAGTCTGCGGGCGACCCCCCATGGCAGTTCCGAGCTGGCCCCCGGCGACGTGATCCTTGCGCTGAACGGCCTGCCGGCCGGCAGCCGGGCCGAGTTGAGCGAGGCCGCCGAGGCTTTGTCCCCGGCCACCACGCTCGACTACCGGGTGTTGCGCGACGGGGAAGAGATCACCGTGCCCGGCCCCTGGCCGTCGCCGCCTGCGGCCTCCGGTTTCTCGCTCGACTCCGCCGCCGAAGAGGCGGGGATGCAGGTCGGCGACGTGGTCGTCTCGGTCAATGGCACCGCGATCTTCGATTTCGAGGAGTTGAACCAGGCCACCCGCAATTCCGACGGTCAGACCCTGACGCTCGGCGTCTGGCGCGAGGGCGAGGCGCTGAGCTTCGAGGTCACGCCCCGCAAGCTCGACACCCAGAATGCCGAAGGGGCGTTCGAAACCCGCTATCTGATCGGTCTCACCGGCGGGGCGACCAGCATTTTCGACTTTGCCAGCGAAACCCCGGGCATCGGCGAGGCGGCCTATTACAGCGGCGTCCGGCTCTACACGATCCTCGAAGGCTCGGTCAAAGGGCTCTATTCGGTGGTCACCGCCAAGATTTCCACCTGCGCGGTCTCCGGCCCGATCACCATCGCCAAGACCTCCGGCCAGGTGGCGGCAAAGGGGCTGTCGGATTTCATCTTCTTCGTCGCCTTCATCTCGGCGGCCGTGGGCTTCATCAATCTGTTTCCGGTGCCGGTGCTCGATGGTGGCCATCTGGTGTTCCACGCCTGGGAAGCGCTCACCGGGCGTCCGCCCAGCGACCGGGCGCTCAACGTGATGATGGGGATCGGCCTCTTTCTGGTGGGCAGCCTGATGATCTTTGCTTTTGGCAACGATATTTGGTGCAGATTTATCCTGTAACCTGGCCGGATCTGTTCAATTTTAGCGGATTTTCGCCGATTTTTTCAGAGACAGGGCGTAAATACGAAGGACCAGACACGGAAGCGCCGTCCATCGGCCCCAATCGCGTCACATTTGCTTTCTAGCACTGAGGGTACGAACTCCTTCAATGGGATGAGCCGATGCAAACGCTACAACGTGGATACAAGGGTCTGGAACTGCTGGTCGAGGTCAACCTGGACAGGGTCCTCATTCCGGCGGCACTCGCTGCGGCCCTTTTCCTGGGCGCTTACATCGTCAGCCTGTAACCCTCCTTACGCTTACACTCACACACACACACACACTTGGCGCCGCCCCAACCGGGGCGGCGTCATGCTTTTGACAGCGCCGCAGAATCCCTCTACCTAGATCTGAAATTCTAAATCTTGTGGGGCGGGCACATGACCGGGGCAATATCCTACCATCTGAGGGCCTTCTCGTTTGTTGCGTTCATTCTGGTCAGCTGGGGCGTTGCCGAAGCCCAGACCCGGGTCAACAGCATCACGATCGAAGGCAATGCGCGGATCCCGAATTCGTCGATCATCAGCTTTTCCGGGCTGACACCGGGCGAGGTGGCCTCCGATGGCCAGCTCAATGACGCGGTGCAGGGCATCATGGCCTCGGGCCTGTTTGAAACCGCCGAAATCATCCCCACGGGCAATGGCATCCGCATCGCGGTGGTCGAACGGCCGACGATCAGCCGGATCAGCATCGAAGGCAACAAGCGGCTCGATGATGAGGCCCTTCTGGGCGCCCTGCAATCGAGCCCGCGCCGGGTCTATTCCCCCGCCACTGCCGCCGCCGATGCCGCGACGATTGCCGATGCCTATTCCGCCACCGCTCGGCTTGCGGCCAATGTGACGCCCCGGATCATCCGCCGCTCCGACAACCGGGTCGATCTGGTGTTCGAGGTTTCCGAAGGCCGGGTGGTTGAAAACGAACGGATCAGTTTTGTCGGCAACCGGGCCTATTCGGACCGCCGCCTGCGCCGGGTGATCCAGACCAAACAGGCCGGCTTCCTGCGCGCCATCATCGGCGGCGACACGCTGGTGCCCGAACGGATCAATTTCGACCGCCAGCTGCTGGTCGATTTCTACCGCGCCCGGGGCTATGTGGATTTCCAGGTGCTCGACGTGGCCACCGAACTGTCCCGCGAACGGGACGCCACTTTCGTCACCTTCAATGTGCGCGAAGGCCAGTCCTATTCGGTGGGCGCGGTGTCGGTCACCAGCGAATTCGCCAATATCGACCTTCAGGACTACCGCGACGCCCTGCGGATCCGCTCCGGCAACACCTGGTCGCCGACCCTGATCGAGGAACAGGTGGCGCGGCTTGAACGCAAGGCCCTGCGCGACGGGCTCGATTTCCTTCGCGTTGATCCCCGCATCACCCGCAACCGCCGCGACCTGACCCTGGATGTGGAATTCGCCCTGGTGCGCGGCCCCCGGGTCTTTGTTGAGCGGATCGACATCGAAGGCAACCAGACCACGCTCGACCGGGTGATCCGGCGCCAGTTCGACACCGTCGAAGGCGACCCGTTCAATCCCCGTGAAATCCGCAATGCGGCCGAACGGGTCCGCGCCTTGGGTTATTTCGGCCAGGCCGATGTGCAGACCCGGCAGGGCACCGCAGGCGACCAGGTGATCGTCGATGTGGATGTGGAAGAACAACCCACCGGCTCGCTCAGCTTCGGCGGCAGCTTTTCAGAAGACAACGGCTTTGCCCTCCTGATCAACTTCTCCGAACGCAACTTCCTCGGGCGCGGCCAGCGCGTGTCGGTGAATGTGGAAACCGGCGCCGAAAACTCGCGTACCACCTTCTCCTTCACCGAACCGTCCTTCCTGGCCCGCGATCTCGCCTTCGGGATCGACCTCGGCTACGTGACCCAGGCCTTCGACGATGCAAGCTACGACACCAAGGTCGCCAGCATCTCGCCCTCGCTCGCTTTCCCGACCGGGGAAAACTCGCGCCTGTCGGTTTATTACGAACTCTCCGAGAACGAGATCCTGAATGTCGAAGCGGGCTCCTCGCCGATCATCCAGGCCGAGGCGGGCACCGAATTGCGCTCCGCCGTGGGCTATCGCTACACGCTCGACATGCTGCGCGGCGGCCTCAACCCCAACCGGGGCGTGCGGCTGACCTTCGGGCAGGAACTGGCCGGGCTTGGCGGCGACAGCGAATATCTGAAAACCACCGCGTCCGCCGTGGCCCAGCGCGACGTCTGGAACGAGGAAGTCACCGTGCGCGCGATTTTCGAGGCGGGCGCGCTGACCTCGCTCAACGACACCAACAGCCGCGTGACCGACCGGTTCTTCCTCAGCTCGCGGCAATTGCGCGGCTTTGAATCCCGTGGGGTCGGCCCGCGCGACACCGGCGCGGCCAATTCCGACGTCTTGGGCGGCAACGCCTTCGTCTCGCTCCGGTTCGAGGCCGATTTCCCGCTGCCGCTGCCGTCCGAATACGGCATCTCGGGCGGTCTGTTCTACGACATGGCCTCGCTCTGGGATCTGGACAACACCGCAGGGGCCGCTGTGGTCGATGACGGGTTCGAACTGCGCTCCTCGATCGGGGTGTCGCTTCTGTGGGACACGCCCATCGGGCCGCTGCGGATGAACTTCGCCAAGCCGATCAAGGAAAACGCGCTCGACCGGACGAATTCCTTCGATGTCACGATTTCGACCCAGTTCTAGGGGCCTCCGGGCCGCGCTGGCCGCGCTTGCGCTGGCGCTTGCCCCCACGCCCGGACTGAGCCAGAGCCCGACACCGGTCCTGACCATCGATCAGGACCGGCTGTTTTCGGAAACCCGGCTTGGCGCCGAGGCCCTGCGGGCGCTCGAAGCCGAGGCACAGGATCTGGCCGCCGAAAACCAGCAGATCGAAAACAATCTGATCGCCGAGGAGCTCGACCTCACCGAACAGCGTCCGACCCTGCCGGCAGAAGAGTTCCGCGCCCTTGCCACTGCCTTTGACGCCCGGGTACAGCAATTGCGCGCCGAACAGGACGAAAAGGCCCGGCGGCTGAACCGGCTCCGGGACGAGGCGCAAAGCAAATTCCTCCGCGACAGCGCCGACATCATCTCCGACATCGTACGCGCCCGGGGGGCGGTGCTGGTGCTCGACCGGCGTGATGTCTTCCTCTCGGCGGATTCGATCGACATCACCAATGAGGCGATTGCCCGCATCAACGCCGCCGAACCCGAAGACTAGCCGCAGGTTACGATTGTTACAGAACCCGCGCGGAGCTTCGCCCGCCGGGCTCCGGCCGCGCTTGCAGCAGCACGCAGGTCTTGATACCCGTGGAAAAAACGAGGAACGCATGACTGAGGCACTGAAATCGGCAGACATCGGGTTGATCCAGCGGATCATCCCCCACCGCTACCCTTTCCTTCTGGTCGACAAGGTGGTCGAAATCGACGGCACCGAACGGGGCGTCGGCATCAAGAACATCACCATGAACGAACCGCAGTTCACCGGGCATTTCCCGAAAGAACCGGTGTTTCCGGGCGTCTACATGGTCGAGGCGATGGCCCAGACTTCGGCCGTGATCGCGGGCGTCGGGCTCGATCTCGCCGACAAGGACATCTCGATCTACTTCATGGCGATGGACGGGGTGAAATTCCGCCGCAAGGTCGTGCCCGGCGACACGCTGCGGATGGAGATCACCAAACTTCGGGGCGGCGGCAAGGTTTGGAAATTCAAGGGCGTGGCAACGGTCGATGGCGAAGTGGCCTGCGAATGCGAATTCACCGCCATGATGGACCTGCCCAAGTGAGCGTCGACCCGTCCGCCCGCATCCACCCGTCGGCTGTTGTCGAGGACGGCGCGGTCATCGGCCCGGACACCGAAGTGGGCCCGTTCTCGCTGATCGGCCCGGATGTGGTGCTGGGCGCGGGCGTTCATGTCAAATCCCACGCGGTGGTCACGGGGCGCACGGAAGTGGGCGACGAAACCGTGATCTTCCCGGGCGCGGTGATCGGCGAGATCCCCCAGGATCTGAAATTCAAGGGCGAGGCGAGCCGTTTGGTGGTCGGCAAGCGCAACCGCATCCGCGAAGGTGTGACCATGAACACCGGCACCGAAGGCGGCGGCGGGGTCACCACAGTGGGCGACGACGGGCTCTTCATGACCGGCGCCCATGTGGCCCATGACGCCCATGTGGGTGACCGGGTGATCGTGGCCAATCAGGGCGCGATTGCGGGCCATTGCGTGATCGAGGATGACGTGATCATCGGCGGGCTCTCGGGCATTCACCAATGGGTGCGCGTCGGGCGCGGTGCGATCATCGGAGCCGTGACCATGGTGACCAATGACGTGATTCCCTATGGGCTGGTGCAGGGCCCGCGCGGCCAACTCGACGGGCTGAACCTGGTGGGTCTCAAGCGAAAAGGCGTCGCGCGTGGCGACATCACCGCCCTCCGCGCCGCATTCCAGATGCTGGCCCAGGGCGAAGGCGCCTTTCAGGACCGCGCCCGCCGTCTGGGAGACGAAACCGCCAGCGATTACGTGCGCGAGATCGTCGATTTCGTCCTCGGCGCCACCGACCGCAATTTCCTCACCCCCGAACGCTGATGCTGGCGCTGATCGCAGGGGCAGGGGCCTTGCCCCCGGTGCTGGCCCCCAGGGCTGGTCTGGTGGCCGCCCTGAAAGGCAATGACACCCGGATCACCCCCGATCTCACCTTCCGGCTGGAACATCTCGGCACCTTGCTGGCTGATCTGCAAACCCGTGGCGTGACCGAGGTCTGCTTTGCCGGCGCCGTCACCCGCCCCGAGATCGACCCGACCCGGATCGACGCCGCCACCCGCCCGCTGGCCCCTCGGCTGGGGGAGGCGCTGGCAAACGGCGACGATTCCGCCCTGCGGATCATTCTCGACATGTTCGAAGAGGCCGGTTTCACCATCCGCGCCGCCCATGACATCGCTCCGGATCTGCTGCCCCCCGCAGGGGTGCTGACCCGTGCGGAGCCCGACGCCGGCGCCCGCGCCATGGCCGACCGCGCCGCCCGCGTCCTGCAGATCACCGGCCCCGCCGACATCGGCCAGGGCTGCGTCGCCCGCGCGGGCCAGATCATCGCCATGGAAGCCGCCCTCGGCACCGACTGGATGCTCGCCAGCCTCAAGGGCACCGGAGAGGGCGGCCTTTTCTACAAAGCCCCCAAGCCGGGTCAGGACCGCCGCGTCGATCTGCCCACCATCGGCCCCGACACCGTGGCGGGCGCCAAAGCCGCCGGTCTCGACGGCATCGCCATTGAGGCAGACGGGGTGATCATGCTCGACCGCGCCCAAACCATCGCCGCCGCCGATGCCGCGGGCCTTTTCTTCTGGGTCCGCCCATGAAACTCTTTCTCCTCGCAGGCGAACCCTCAGGTGACCGGCTCGGCGGCGCGCTCCTTGCAGGCCTGCACCACCTCCAACCCGATCTCACCCTCAAAGGCGTCGCCGGCCCCGAAATGCAATCCCACGGCATGAAGAGCCTCTTTCCCATGGACGACCTCTCGGTCATGGGCCTCGCAGAAGTGCTGCCCAAATATCCCGAGCTGAAACGCCGCCTCCATGAGGCCACTCAAGCCTGTCTCGATTTCGCCCCCGACGCGCTGATCACCATCGACGCCCCCGATTTCTCCTTCCGGCTGGCCAAAGCCGTCCGCGAAGAGAACCCGCAGATCAAGACCATCCACTATGTGGCGCCCTCGGTCTGGGCCTGGCGGGCCGGGCGGGCCGAAAAGATGGCGCGCCACATCGACCATGTGCTGGCCCTTCTGCCCTTCGAGCCGCCCCATATGGAACAGGCGGGCATGTCCTGCGATTTCGTCGGTCATCCGGTGGTGGCCGCCCCCCCGGCAAGCGACGACGAGGCCCGCACCTTCCGGGAAACCCACGGGATTGGCGACGCACCGCTCCTCATGGTCCTGCCCGGATCGCGCCGCAACGAAGTCGCCCGCCTCGCGCCGATCTTCGGCGAAGCCCTGCGCCCGCTCCTGACCAAAACCCCCGACCTCCGCGTCGTCCTGCCCGCCGCCGCCCCTGTGGCCTCTGCCGTCCTGGATGCGGTCAAATCCTGGCCCGGCGACCCGCTGGTGCTCGACCCCCGCGACGACCCAGACGCCGCAAAAACCAAACGCGCCGCCTTCCGCGCCGCCGATCTGGCCCTTGCCGCCTCCGGCACCGTCTCGCTGGAACTGGCCGCCAATGCCACGCCCATGGTCATCGCCTATGACATGAACTGGCTCAGTTGGCAGATCATGTCCCGGATGCTGAAAACCGACACGGTGACCCTGGTCAACCTCGTCACCGGCACCCGCACCATCCCCGAATTCCTCGGCCCCAATTGCCAGCCGGCCCCCATTGCCGCGGCGTTGAACGCTCTCCTGCATGACGATCAGGCGCAATCCGCCCAGAAAACGGCCATGGAAGACGCCATGACCAAACTCGGCAAAGGAGCCGA
>JAOXSD010000203.1 GCA_025800205.1 Silicimonas sp.
ACCCCCCAGGACAGGACCCGGTAGGCCGCAAGGCTCAGAGATCGCGGTTTGCTCATGGGGCAATGCCGGGGCCGTTCGGGTCAAGCCGGGAGGAAAGCTGGGTGTGGATGCCCCGTGCCGTGGCCAGAACGCCGTTCAGCCGGGGCTGCGCGTTGTTGAACCGCAGCGGCTGGCCCGCGCGGTCGGTGCAGACCCCTCCGGCCTCGCGAATGATCAGGTCTCCCGCCGCGATATCCCACTCCCAACTGGGTCGCAGGGTCAACATGCCGTCAAAACGCCCCTCGCCGACCAGGGCCATGCGATAGGCCAGCGACGGGCGATAGGCACGGTCAAACTCCGGCACGTCGCCATCGCGCCAATGGTGACTGTTCATGTTGGGCTTGGCGGCCAGAATGGTGGCGGTGCTGAGGGCCGAAACCCCCGAGGCGCGGATTGGCGCACCGTTCAGGGTGGCGCCCTGACCTTTCGCCGCCGCATAGAACAGGTCGCGCAGGGGCAGGTAGATCACGGCGGCGGTGACCTCTCCGTTTTCCGCAACGGCCAGCGAATGTGCCCAGG
>JAOXSD010000205.1 GCA_025800205.1 Silicimonas sp.
CCGGCGGGCTGACCCAGGTGAGCGAGGCCCAGGCCACGTCCCAGGCCAACATGCTGAAACTCATGGAGCAGCGGCTCGCCGATGTGACCAACAGAATGAACGAAAACCTGCAAGGCACGTCGACGCGCACCGCCCGGTCGCTGGGCGAATTGCAGCAACGGCTGGAAGCGATCGACAAGGCCCAGGCCAATATCACCAAGCTTTCGGGCGATGTGCTGAGCCTGCAGGACATCCTGTCGAACAAACAGACCCGGGGCGCTTTCGGCGAGATCCAGCTGCAGGACATCGTCTCAAAGGCGCTGCCATCGGACAGCTACTCCTGGCAGGCGACCCTGTCCAACGGCAAACGCGCCGATTGCCTTGTCCATCTGCCGAACCCGCCCGGCTCCATCGTGATCGACGCGAAATTCCCGCTCGAAGCCTATGAAGCGCTGGTCGCCGCCGACAGTGACGAGGGGCGAAAACGGGCGCTGTCGGCGCTGAAAACCGCCGTGAAGACCCATATCAAGGCAATCTCCGAGAAATACATCCTCGATGGTGAAACCGCCGACGGCGCGCTGATGTTCCTGCCCTCGGAAGCCATCTACGCGGAACTCCACGCGCGGCTTCCCGAGGTGGTCCGCGAGGGCTTCACCGCCCGGGTCTGGATCGTCTCGCCCACCACCTGCATGGCAACGCTGAACACCATGCGCGCGATCCTGAAAGACGCCCGCATGCGCGAACAGGCGGGTGCCATTCGCAAGGCGCTGGGTCAGTTGCACCGCGACGTAGAGCTGGTGGTGCAGCGCGCAGGCAAGCTGGAAACCCATTTCGATCAGGCGCGCCGTGACGTGGAAGGCATCACCACGGCGGCCGAACGGGCAGGCAAACGGGCCGCAAAGCTCGACAATTTCGATTTCGAAGAACTGGCGCCGGAGGAGGCCTCCGTCGTGCGCCTTTCGACCCCACAAGGCTGATATTCATGGAAAATATGTTGACCACCGCACAGGGCTACCTTGAGCAGGCCCGCGATATCGCGCTCGGCTGGCTATTGAGCCCCGCCGCCTGGTCGCAATTCGGCCTGCTGATCGTGGCCTTTGGCGCGGCGGTGATGATCTCGCGCTGGCTGACGCCACGGCTCAGCAAACTGCTGACGCCCGAGGCCGACAACACCAATGCGCTGGCGAAGGCGCGCCGCTTCGTGCTGATCTTCCTGCCGCTGCTGACCCCGCTTCTGGCCTTCGCGCTCACCTCGGCGGGCGAACAGGTCACGCGGCAGCTTTTCGGGTCCGGCGCGGTCATCGCCTTCGGCAAGCGCATCTTCCTGTTCCTTGCGGTGCGCGCCTTCGTGCGCGACATGGTGACGGACGCCTTCCTCAAGCTCATCGGCCGCTTCGTTCTGCTGCCCGTGGCGGCGGTCTATGCGCTCGGCCTTCTCGACACGGTGGCGGCCTGGCTGGATGCGACCGTGGTGCCGCTCGGCAACCTCTCGTTCAGCCTCCTTTGGGCGTTGCAATTCGTTGTCGTCGGTGGGGTGATTTTCTGGCTGGGGCGCTGGTCCAACGATCAATCCTCGCAACTGATTGATGCGCAAAAGGAAATGCGGCCCGCCACCCGGCAACTGGCCTCGAAAACCGCCGAGATCCTGATCTTCGGCGTCGCGTTCCTGGTGCTGATGAACATCATGGGTGTGCCGCTGACGTCGCTTGCCGTCTTGGGCGGTGCCATCGGCGTCGGCCTCGGCTTCGGGCTGCAGAAAATCGCCTCGAACTTCATCTCCGGCGTGATCCTGCTCTTGGAAGGTCAGGCCACCGTGGGCGATTACGTGGAGCTTGACGGCGGCGAACAGGGCCAGATCAAGAAGATGCTCGCCCGCGCCATTATTCTGGAGACCTTCGACGGCCGCTGGATCGTGGTCCCGAACGAGGATTTCATCGTCACCCGGGTGGTGAATTATTCCGACAGCGGGTCCGCCAACCGGTTCGAAGTGCCGTTTTCAGTGAGCTACGACACCGATATCAACAAGGTGCCCGACATCATCGAAGCGGCGGTGTCCACCCATCCGGACGTGCTCGACACACCCTATCCGCCCGATTGCGAGCTGCGCGGCTTCGGCGACAGCGGCATCGATTTCGCCGTCGAATTCTGGTGCGAGGGCCTTGATGACGGACCGAACAAATATTCCTCGGACGTTTTGTTCCTGATCTGGAACGCGCTCAAGGACAACGGCATCGAAATTCCCTATCCGCACCGCGTGGTGGAGATCAAAGGCCAGGGGGGCGAGGCGGCGCTTTAGACCCGCCATCCCCCCGGGATTGGACGAATGTCCGCAATCGCAGGCTTGTCGGATCGAAAAAGGCCGCCCTTGCCTTTCGGGCCGTGCAAGGGGGCCTGCGATCCGCCCTCGGTTTGCGGCTGTCGCGAAACGTCCCGATGTTGAAGGGATTTGACTGATCTGCACGCGGGTCAATCCTGTTTGCGGATGGAAAAGCGGGGTTCTCCGTCTGATGGATGAAAGATTTTCATCGTAAATACAGTGTATTGATGATTTTAAACTGATCATCATCGGCGCGTATCGCGCGTCTTGGCGATGCTGTTGTGTCAAGATTTGGGGGATGACCAAAAATCAAACGGACGATGATCAGCGCTGGCCTTGTTCTGTTTGCCGGCGCCGGTGCCCTGTCCGCGGCGTCGTTTTCCTTTCAGCCGGGGGCGGGCGGATATACCGACACCTCCGACACCGAATTGCAGGAGATTTTTGCCGATCTGCCCCGTGGGGCCTCTGCGCCCCTTTTCCGTGCGTGATTGCACATAACGCCCGCGATCCGGCGCCGCATCTGGTCAATCCGCGCCCTGACCCCTAGGTTCCGGGGCATGAGTGACATTGTGACCCCCGAAGACGACCGCCGGAGCGGTGCGCGCACCATCCGCAAGGTGGCCCCCTATCTCTGGCCCCAGGATCAGCCCTGGGTCAAACGCCGGGTGGTCCTGTCCATGCTGGTGCTGTTTCTGTCGAAACTTGTCGCCGTGGGCACGCCCTTCTTCTATGCGGCCGCCGTCGATCTGCTGGCAGGGGACACGGTGGAGGCGGGCTGGGCGCTTGGCCTTGGCGCGGTGGGCGTTACGGTGGCCTATGGCATGGCGCGGCTGATGTCGGTGGGGTTCCAGCAACTCCGCGACGTGATCTTTGCCGCCGTCGGCCAGCGGGCGCTGAGGATGATCGCGCTGGAGACCTTTCAGCACATCCATGCCCTGTCGCTGCGCTATCACATCACCCGCAAGACCGGCGGGCTGAGCCGGATCATCGAGCGCGGCGTGAAGGGCGTCGAGTTCCTTCTGCGCTTCCTGCTGTTTTCCATCGGCCCGCTGATCGTCGAACTGGTGCTGATCGGCGCGGTGCTGGCGGTGGTCTTCGATGTCTCCTACCTGGCCGTGGTGGTCGCGGTGATCACCGCCTATGTCTGGTTCACCTTCAAGGTCACCGAATGGCGGGTGAAGATCCGCCGCGAGATGAACGATCAGGACACCGACGCCAACCAGAAGGCGATCGACAGCCTGCTGAATTTCGAAACGGTGAAATATTTCGGCGCCGAGGCCCGGGAAGCGGCGCGCTATGACGGCGCGATGGAGCGCTACGTGGCCGCCGCCCTCAAGACCTCATATTCGCTGGCATTCCTGAATTTCGGCCAGAGCTTCCTGATCACCGGCGGGCTGGTCGCGGTGATGGTGATGGCCGCCATGGGCGTGCAGGCAGGCACGCTTACGGTGGGCGAGTTCGTCATGGTCAACGCCTATATGATCCAGATCACCATGCCGCTCAATTTCCTCGGCACGGTCTATCGCGAGATCCGCCAGGCGCTGGTGGATATGGGCGAAATGTTCGACCTTTTGGAGCAGCCGGCCGAAGTGCAGGACAAGCCGGGCGCGCCCGATCTGGCGGTCAACGGCGCGGCGGTGCGCTTCGATCAGGTGGAATTCGGCTACGAGACCGACCGCCCCATTCTGAAAGGCGTGTCGCTCGACGTGCCCGCAGGCCAGACCGTGGCCATTGTCGGCCCCTCCGGCTCGGGCAAATCGACCATCGGGCGGCTTCTGTTCCGGTTCTACGACGTGGCGGGCGGCGCGCTCTCCATCGACGGGCAGGATCTGCGCGACGTGACCCAGGAGAGCCTCCATGCCGCCATCGGCGTGGTGCCCCAGGACACGGTGCTCTTCAACGACACGATCTATTACAACATCGCCTACGGGCGGCCCGAAGCCAGCCGCGACGAGGTGATCGAAGCCGCCAAGGCCGCGAAGATCCACGATTTCATCGCGAGTTTGCCCGAAGGCTATGACACCACGGTGGGCGAGCGCGGGCTGAAGCTCTCGGGGGGCGAGAAACAGCGCGTGGGGATTGCCCGCACGCTGCTGAAGAACCCGCCGATCCTGCTGCTGGACGAAGCGACCAGCGCGCTCGATACCGAGACCGAGGCGGAAATTCAGGCGGAGCTTCAGGGGCTTGGCCGGGGGCGCACGGTGATCATCATTGCGCATCGGCTGTCGACCATCGCCCAGGCGGACCGGATCGTGGTGCTGGAGGCGGGTCGGATCGTGGAAGAGGGGCGCCACGAGGCGCTGCTGGAGGCCCAGGGCCGCTATGCGGCGCTCTGGCACATGCAGGCCTCCGACGAGGCGGCGTGACATTAACCGCGATTTAGGGGCTTTGGCGTAGGGCGGGGGTGTCTCTGTCGAAACCTGGGTCTGACGCTGCCATGTGCCGTTTTATTGCTGTGATGCTTGCTGCTCTGGTGACGCTCTCGGGCTGTTCCCGGGATGAGGAAGCGGCCCTGCGGGCCCGGCTCACCGAATGGTTCGTTCTGGGCGATGTGGAATTCTTCGCCTCCTTCGCCCGCTGCACCGCGGCGGTCTATGCGGTGCGCAGCAATCTGCCGCGCCACGGGTTGAAAGTGGCCCGGTCGGTGGAAACCGCACAGGCGCAATTTGTCGAAAAAAAACAGGTGGCCTTCCGGCTCGAGCAATACACGCCCAATGATCTGGCCGATGCGCTGTTGATGTCGAACACCGGATCCTTCGGGCGCGAGGCGCTCTCGGCCGCCTCTCAGGCAGTGCCCTGTTTCAAGGGCAAACCGGCCGAAGGTCTGCTGCGGGAGGCGCTGACCCGCAAGGGTGCGCTGCTGGCCTATGACAAGGAAAGCGCGGGGATGATGGTGCTCGACCCCGAGGCGCGGCTGCTGTTTTACGTGGCAGGCGACGTCTTCTGATCGCGGGCCTTGGCGGTACGGGATTGGCGGCGGTGTCCGTGGCTTGGTCCGGCGGTCTTGCCCGCTTCGGGTGAAGCGTTGCGCGAGACCGGTGACCATCCGAGCCGCGACAGGGCCTGATCTGTCGGCTGGGAGGTCCGCTGAGGGGACGTTGCGGACCTTGGCGCTGAGCCGCGCCAGTGACAGCCCCCGGGGTGGCGCATCCAACGGTTGAACGCCTCGATTTATCGTGAAGTCCACATCTTCCCTCAAAGGTCTGCGCGAACCTATCCCGAGCGCCAGCCCAAGGAGGGGGGCTGGCGCTGGCGCGGCGCCCTGCGGGCTTGTTCCGCGCCCCTATCGCAACCCATGCAGATTGGGCTCAAACCCGACCGCGACACATGGAGCCTCGCAGCGGGAGCACGTTAACTCAGCGTTCGCCGCCCAACCCCTTGAACTCCTGCTCTCTTCCAAGTCGTCAATATCGCAGGTGTCGGATGAAATTAAAAATATAATCAACACCTTAATCGAATCTGTTTCGCTGCGAAACCGACCCGTTACATGTTGAAACCACATCAAAAATCCAGATACCGACCCGCCAGGGGCTCAAACCTGCCTCCGCCGCGACCGAAGATGCTGCAAAGCATCTTCCAACGGTCCTCGAAGACCGTTGACGCGCTCGGAACGAAGCCGGGCGCTACTCGGCGGCGCGCAGGGCGGGTTGCGCGGGCGCCGATGGGTCGCTTGCCACATCCCAGACGATTTCCGTCGCGGCCAGCTCGTAGGCCGCACGCCGCAGGGCGTAGTCGCGGGCCGAGCGCGAGCGGGCGCCGCCGGTGTTGGCGCTGATCCAACTCGCAATCCCCGCAGCGATGGTCCAGGACCAGACCCGCAGCGCCAGCATCGACGGCGTGAAGACCAGCGTTAGCACCGTGGCGATGCCAAGGCCGAAGACCACGGCGGTGGCAAGCTGTTTCCACCAGAGGGCGGTGGGGCTGTCGATGGAATAGCCGCCGCCGATGAAATCGAGCGACAGGCCGAACATCATCGGGGCGAGCCCCGCCATGGTGGTGATCGTGGTCAGCAGGACGGGGCGGATCCGCGCCTCGGCGGTGCGGATGATCGCCTCGATCCGGGGCATGTATTTGGAATATTCCTGATAGGTGTCTATGAGCACGATATTGTTGTTCACCACGATGCCGGCGAGCGCCACGATGCCGGTGCCGGTCATGATGATCGAGAACGGCTGCTCCATCACCAGCATGCCAATGAGTACGCCGGTGGTGGAGAGCACCACGGCCAGAAGCACGAGAACGGCGTTATAGACGCTGTTGAACTGGGCCAGAAGAATGATGAACATCAACCCTAGCGCGGCGGAGAACCCGGTTTGCAGGAAGGCTGCCGATTCCTCCTGATCCTCCTGATCGCCGGTCCATTCCCAGGTGACACCTGCGGGCAGGGGATCGGTCTCGAGCCATTTGGTCAGTTCCTCGATCCGTTCATTGGGGTTGATCGGAACGATGGCAAGACCGTCAGTCGCGATCTGTTCCGCAAACTGCCCGCCAGGTTCGGTTTCGCCGGTCGTGGTCCGGGCCACTTCTTCACCATCGGCATCGAGCAGTTTGACCAGCCCTTCCTCGACCCCCGCTTTCACGTCGAAATAGCGGGTCTGGTCGACCCGGGTGATCTGCGCCAGTTCGGCGACCGGTTTGCGGGAGATGAAATTCGACAGCGGAACGAGCCCGTCAGAGGTGCGCACCTTGAGCGTGTCGAGGGTCGCCAGCACCCGGTCTTCCTCGGGCAGCCGCACGCGGATCTCGATTTCCTCGTCGGAACTGTCCACCCGCATCGTATCAAGCAGGATGCCGCGCGTGACCAGTTGCACCATGCCGCCCACGGTGGCCACATCGGCGCCGTAGCGGCCGGCCTTTTCCACATCCACGTCGATCTGCCAGTCGATGCCCGGCAGCGGCAGGTTGTCTTCCACATCGGTCAGACCGGGGGTCGCCTCGAACCGGCTGCGGGCCTGTTCGGCGGCGGTGGTCAAATTCTCCCAATTGTCGGCCTTCAGGCGCAGATGCACCGGCTTGGCCGAGGCGGGGCCATTGGCAAGCTCGAAGACTTCGGTTTCGATGCCCGGTATCCGGGCGAGCCGCCGTTCCAGATCGGCCACCACCACATTGCCGTCAAGATCGGCAAGGGGAATGTCGTTGTCGCGCGCATAGGCGGGCCGGTCTTCCCAGGGCACCAGTTCGATCTGCACCTGGCCGATGGCATCAAGCGGGCCCTGGGCGCCGCCCGTGTTGGCGTTGAGCCCGCCGGCCCCGGCAAAGGCGAAGGCATTGTCGATGCCGGGTGTGCCGAGGATCGCGGCTTCGACCTGAGCGACAAGGTCATCCTTGTCATTGAGCCCGAGGTTGCCGCGCGCGCGCACATAGACGATGGCCTGTTCCGGTTCGGATTCGACAAAGAACTCAACGCCGTTGTTGTTCTGGCCGAAATAGCCAAAGACCGAGATCACGAAGAGGATCACAGCACCGATGGTCACCACCGGCATGACCGGATTGCCGGCGATAAAGGCGATCACATGGCCGAAGGGGGTGCGTTTGCCCTCGATCTCGACCGAGGTGCGGTGCCGGGTGATTTTCGCCGCGCCCAGCACGATGGAGGCGGCAATGGTGCTGAGGATGAAGAGCACCGGGCCGACGGATATGTGCAGGGGGTCGCCGCCGCCCGTGAGATAGGCGGGGTTCAGGGTCTGCATCGCAAAGACGAACATCGCAAAGATCACCACCGGCACCAGGGCCGCGCGCAGGGCCCAGGGCAGAGTGCGGGCCAGCGCGGCCGAGGCGCCTTCGAACTTGCGGCTCATCCGGCCTGCGACCCCGCCCATCACCGGCAGGTAGATCAGCGCCACGACGAGCGAGGCCGACAGCACGAAGATCAGCGTCACCGGCAGCATGCCCATGAATTCGCCGGGTACCCCGGGCCAGAACAGCATCGGCAAAAAGGCGCAAAGCGTGGTGGCGGTCGATGACACCACGGGCCAGAACATGCGCTTGGCGGCTTCCACATAGGCATGCATCGGCCCGGAGCCTTCGTTGATGCGCTTGTCGGCATATTCGACCACCACGATGGCGCCATCGACCAGCATGCCCACAGCCAGGATCAGGCCGAACATGACGATGTTCGAGATCGGCACCCCCATGATGGCAAGGAAGGCAAAGCAGAGCATGAAGGAGGTGGGAATGGCGAAACCGACCAGCAGGGCAGAGCGCGAGCCGAGGGCGGCCAGCACCACGATCATCACGAGCGCCACGGCGGTCAGCACCGAACCTTCGAGCTGGCTGACCATGCTTTCCACCTGGCGCGACTGGTCGTTCGACGTGCCCACGGTGATCGCATCCTGCAATTCCCTGGGCCAGGAGGCGATTTCCTCTTCCACTGCGGCCTCGACCAGCGCCACCGTGTCGATGATGTTGAAGCCCTTCCGTTTCACCACCTGCAGTGCGACGGTCTTTTCGCCGTTGAACCGGGCGGTCCCGGCGCGGTCTTCGAAAGTCAGCCCGATGGCGGCGATGTCGCCCAGGGTGATCACCCGGTCGCCCTCGGTCTTCACCGGCAGGTCGTAGATGTCGGCGGGTTCGTCGAAGGAGGAGGGGATCTTGACGGCGAAGGCGCCGCTTTCGGTCTCGATCTCGCCCGCGGCGATCAGCTGGTTGTTGCTGACCACCACATTGATCAGCTCGCCTGCGGTGACGTTGTAGGCTTCCAGCCGCAGGGGATCGATGATCACCTCGACCATTTCGTCGCGGTGGCCGGCCAGCGAGGCCTCCAGCACCGCTTCGATCCCTTCCAGCCGGTCCTGCAAAGTCTTGGCCAGCCGCAACAGGGTGCGTTCGGGCAGGGCGCCGGTGAGGTTCACGATGATGATCGGGAATTGCGAGAAGTTGAATTCGTCGATCGTGTATTGTTCGGCGCCTGCGGGGAAATCCGCTTCCGCCTTGTTCATGGCGTCGCGCACATCTGCGAGCACCTTGGTCTTGTCCCAGCCAAATTCGAATTCCAGCACCACGATGGCATAGCCTTCGGCGGCGGTGCTGGTCATGGTCTTCAGCCCGTCGAGATCGGAAAGTTCCGTCTCCATCGGTTTGACCAGCAGTTTCTCGCTGTCCTCGGCGGAAATGCCGGGGAAGGGGAGCGAAACAAAGACCGCCGGGATCTCGATATCCGGCTCGCCTTCCTTGGGAAGCTGGGTGTAGGACAGGATGCCCGCCAGCAGCGACAGGGCGATGAAGGCAATGACCATCCGCGCCCTTGTGGCGGCCCAGTCGACGATGCCGGTCATGGCCGTGCCTCCGCCAATGTGGCCGCGACGGCGACCCCGTCGGTGACGAATTCCTGACCCACCACGATCACATCAGCCTGATCGGGCAGGCCTGCGACCCAGATGCCCTGGTTGGTGTCGCGGATTGTGGTGATCGGGGCGAATTGCGCGGTGTCGTCCACCACGAGACGGACGCCCAGCCGGCCTTCGTCATCCAGGGTGAGGGCCGCCTGAGGCAGGATATGGGCGCTGATCCCGGCCGATTGGATCGAGATTTCGGCGGTCTGGCCATCGCGGATCTTCAGGTCGGGATTGGCCACATCCACATCGACCTGGAAGGTCCGGGTGGTGGGATCGGCGGAGCGCGACAGGAAGGAGACCTGGCCGGTGACCTGCATGCCGGACGACAGTTCCGCCCGGGCATTGGCGCCCGGAGTGACCCGGTCGACCATGGTTTCGGGCACGAAGCCGACGAGTTTGATCGTGTTCAGCTGGATGATCGTGGCGCAAAGCGCGCCGGGCTGCAGGAGCGAGCCAAGCTCGGCGGCGTCGCTTTCCAGAAGGCCCGAGAAGGGCGCGCGGATGTCAAGGTTGCCCAATTCGTTTTCGGCCGCCGCCACGGCGGTTTCGGCGGCCTGAATGCCCGATTTCGCCGCTTCGACGCCGGAATTTGCCGATTGCACGCCCGCACGGGCGGCTTCCACCGCCGCATTGGTCTGGGCAACCCGGGTTTCCGAGGCAAAACCGTCTTCGGAAAGCCGCGAGGCGGCGCGACCGTTGATTTCCGCTTCCACCAGTCGCGCGCGGGCTTCCGCCAGCCGTGCCTCGGCTTCAGGCAGCCGCGCCTTGGCTTCGCGCACCCGGGCGGTGGCCTCATCGAGCGCGATCTGGCGGGTGCCCGGATCAAGCCGGCAGAGCAGATCGCCCGCGTCGACCGAAGCGCCGCGGCGCAGGGGCTCGCTGATCACCTGACCTGAGGTTTCCGCACGCAACTGCACCTGACGGGCCGCCTCTGTGCGCCCGCGCAGCTTCACCGAAGAATCGACGCTTTGCGCCAGGGAGCGATAGACCACCACCGAAACGGCGTCCGAGGCGGGCCTGGGCGTTTCCGCTTCGGCTTCGGCCTCCGCCTCCGGATCGGCTTCGGTTGCCGCCGCCGCCGGGCCCGCCCCTGCGAAATCGAGCAGCGCCTCGCGTTCGAACACCACGAAATAGAGCACTGTCATCACGACAATGGCCGTCAGAATGGAAAACACCCGCATGTGACGTGGTCCTCGCTGTGGCCGGACAAACTGCCGGCGGTGCAGTTACTTGCTTCTACGCTGAACCGTTCAGTTCAGATTACATAAATCTGCCGAGTGCCGCAAGAATTCAACCCCCGGTAGGTTCTGAGTTCTTTGCAATCCGCCCCGCCTCGGGGTAAGAGGGCGGACAGGTTCAAAACGGGTAGGAAAACAAGGGTGGCCGACCAGGAGTCCTTTATCAGCGAAGTCAATGAAGAGGTGCGTCGCGACCGGCTTTACAAGCTGATGCGCCGCTATGGCTGGATCGCAATTGCCGCCGTGGTGGCGGTGGTTGGTGGTGCCTCGGTGCTGGAATGGCAGAAATCCAAGGCCCGCGCGGCGGCCGAGGCCACCGGGGATGCGCTTCTTGCGGCGTTGGAAAGCGGCGCGCCCGAGGCCCAGCAGGCGGCACTGGCCGCCATCGATGCCGGCGACAGCGCCGAGAAGGCCGCGCTGGTGGGGCTGTTGCATTCCGCCTCTGCGGTGGAAGCCGGCGATGATGCCGCCGCCCGCGCCGCCCTGATCGAAATCGTCAACAATGGCGCAGCCCCCCAGGTCTATCGTGATCTGGCCCGTCTGAAGGCGGTGCTGATCCCGGGCGCGGACCCTTCCGAGCGGATCGCGCTTCTGGAGCCGATCATGGTGCCCGGCAATCCGTTCCGGCTTCTGGCCGTGGAGCAGCGGGCGCTGGCCGAGGTCGCGCAGGGTGAGACGGCGGCCGCACTTGAGACGCTGAACGCGCTGATCGTGGATGCGGAGGCGACCGAAAGCTTGCGCCGCCGGGCGCGGCAGGTGATTGTGGCCCTGGGTGGGTCGCTGGAAGAAAGCTGAGGCGACACCGGTATGAAGAGACGTGATGTGAGGCAGATCGGCTTGGTGCTTGCGGCCAGCCTCGGGCTTGCGGCCTGTGGCGACCGGGAGGTGATCCTGGAGGGCGAGCGTCTGGATATCGCGGGCGAGGCGCGTGAAGCGGTGGTCAACC
Organism: Silicimonas sp.; assembly: GCA_025800205.1. Classification (GTDB taxonomy): domain Bacteria; phylum Pseudomonadota; class Alphaproteobacteria; order Rhodobacterales; family Rhodobacteraceae; genus CALKXV01. The sequence continues at coordinate 11,815 of JAOXSD010000205.1, forward strand.
GCGCCGTGCCCCTGTCCCTGCCGCGCGCCAGCCGCAATGGCGACTGGACCCAGGTCGGCGGCAATGCCCAGCATCATCTGAGCCATCTGGCCCTTGCCAGCAGTCTTTCGCCGGTCTGGAGCGTGTCGCTGGGCGAAGGCAACGGACGCAAGCATCGTATGACCGCCGATCCGGTGGTCGGCGGCGGCCGGGTCTATGCCATGGACAGCGGCGCCAATCTGCGCGCCTTTACCACCGGGGGCGCGGCCCTGTGGTCGGCCGATCTGACCCCGGCCTCCGACAATGCCAATGAGGCTTCGGGCGGCGGTCTGGCGCTTGGCGGCGGGGCGGTCTTTGCCACCACCGGCTTTGGCGAGGTGACGGCGCTTTCGGCGGCCAGCGGTGAGCCCCGCTGGGTCCAGAAGCTCGAATCGGCCGCCACCGGGGCGCCGACCTATCACGACGGCGTGGTCTATCTGGTCACCCGCAACAACATCGGCTGGGCGCTGGATGCGCAATCGGGCCGGATCCTGTGGCAGGTGCTGGGTGCGGACAGCCGCAACGGTGTTGCAGGCGGCGCTGCCCCGTCGATTGCCGGCGAGCAGGTGATCTTTCCGCTGTCCTCGGGCCAGCTTGTGGGCGCTGTTCACGGCGTCGGCAGCCGGACCTGGCTTGCGAGCATCGCAGGCGAGCGGCGCGGCCGGGCCTTTTCGCGCTTTTCCGACCTGACCGGTGAGCCTGTTGTGGCAAATGGCGTGGTCTATGCCGGCAACCATTCGGGCCGCGCGGCCGCGTTCAGCGCCGTGGATGGCCAGCGGATCTGGCGGGCCGACGAGGGGGCTTTGAGCCCGGTCTGGGTCGCAGGCGGCTCGGTCTTTCTGGTCTCGGATGAAAACCGTCTGATCCGGCTTGATGCCGCCACGGGGGACACGATCTGGGCGGTGGATCTGCCGTTCTTCGAAAAGTCAAAGATCGCGCGGCGCGAATCCACCGTGTCCCATTACGGCCCCGTCATGGCGGGCGGACAGCTTGTTTTGGTTTCGAATGACGGGCTGCTGCGCCGCTTCGATCCGGTCTCGGGCGCGCTGACCGGGACGGTGGATCTGCCCCAGGGGGCGGCCCGCAACCCGGTGATTGCAAATGGCACCCTTTACATTGTCACCGAAAACGGTCAACTGCACGCTTTCCGTTAAACCGGTGGGCCCCTCATGAGCTTTACCCTCGCCATCGTCGGACGCCCCAATGTGGGCAAATCGACCCTGTTCAACCGTCTGGTCGGCAAGCGCCTTGCGCTGGTCGATGACCAGCCCGGCGTCACCCGTGATTTGCGCGAAGGCGAGGCGCGGCTGGGCAAGCTGCGCTTCACCGTCATTGACACCGCCGGTCTGGAGGAGGCGACCGACGAAAGCCTGCAGGGCCGGATGCGGCGGCTCACGGAACGCGCGGTCGAGATGGCCGATGCCTGCCTCTTCATGATCGACGCCCGCGCGGGGGTGTTGCCCGCTGATGAGGTCTTTGCCGACATCTTGCGCCGCAAGTCGGCCCATGTGATCCTGGCCGCGAACAAATCCGAAGGCCGGGCAGGCGAGGGCGGTCTGATCGAGGCCTATTCGCTGGGCCTTGGCGACCCCATTGGGCTCTCTGCCGAACATGGCGAAGGGCTGGGCGAGCTGGCAATTGCCTTGCAGCCGGTGGCCGATGCGGCCGACGAGAAGGCCGCGACGGTGGCCGAGGCCGCACCGCTGACCGATGTGGATGTGTCCGAGGATGAGGATGGCGAGACGGATATTCCCTGGCCGACGCCAGAGAAGCCGTTGCAGATCGCGGTGGTGGGCCGCCCGAACGCGGGAAAATCCACTCTGATCAACCAGTTGCTGGGCGAAGATCGCCTGCTGACCGGGCCGGAGGCGGGCATCACCCGCGATGCGATTTCGCTGCCCTTCGACTGGAATGGTCTGCCGGTGCGGATCTTTGATACGGCCGGTATGCGCAAGAAGGCGCGCGTTCAGGAAAAGCTGGAAAAGCTCTCGGTGGCCGATGGTCTGCGCGCGGTGAAATTCGCCGAAGTGGTCATCGTTCTGCTCGACGCGGCGATCCCCTTTGAACAGCAGGATCTGCGGATTGCCGATCTGGCCGAGCGCGAGGGGCGCGCGGTGGTCGTTGCGGTCAACAAATGGGACATCGAGGACGAAAAGCAGGAAAAGCTGCGCGAGTTGAAGGAAAGCTTTGAACGCCTCCTGCCGCAACTCCGTGGTGCGCCGCTGATCACCGTCTCGGCCAAGACCGGGCGCGGCATGGAACGGCTGCGTGAGGCGATCGAGCGGGCCTATACCACCTGGAACCGCCGGGTGGGCACGGCGCAGCTCAACCGCTGGCTCACTGGCATGGTCGAGGCGCATCCGCCCCCCGCGCCGGGCGGGCGCCGGATCAAGTTGCGCTACATGACCCAGGCGAAGACCCGGCCGCCGGGGTTCGTGGTGATGTGTTCCTATCCCGACAAGCTGTCGGACAGCTACAAACGCTATCTGATCAATGGTTTGCGGCAGGATTTCGACATGCCCGGCACGCCGATCCGGCTGACCTTCCGGGGGCAGGGCGACAAGAACCCTTACCGCAACAAGAAGAAATCCACGCCCTCGCGCCTGCGCAAACATCTGGGCAAACCTGATCTCAAGGGCTGAGCCATGGGACGGCTGATCTTCGGCGCGGTGGTCTTTCTGATGATCCTCTGCGCCGGGGTGATCTGGACCGCCACGCCCGGGAATGAGGCGGATTTCGAAGAGGCACGGGCACGGATTCTGGCTGCCAAGGAAAGCGGTGCGCGGTTATTGCGCCTGCGCGATCTGGATGGGTTGGGTGCCTTGCCCGAGGAACTGGCTGATCTCGATACGCTTGTACAACTCGATCTCAGCGGCACGGTGATTTCCGACCTTGCGCCGGTCAGCGGCTTGACTTCGCTGCGCATTCTCACCCTGCGTGACACGCTGGTCGAAGACCTTAGCCCGTTGGAGGATCTCGAAAATCTCGACATCCTCGATCTGGGCGGCAGCTGGGTGCGTGATCTGACGCCGCTTGCGGGCCTGCCCAAACTGGGCAGTCTCGACATCGGGCGGACCTGGGTGGCAAGCCTCGCACCGCTCAGTGAGATAGAAAAGCTCGACTGGGTGAACCTGGCGGGGGCGCAGGCGAGCGATGGCTCACGTCCCCATCTCGAAACGCTGCGCGCCCGGGGCGTGACGCTCAACAATCCGGGCGCTTTCGCCCGTGATGCGCGTCCCGGTATCACCACCCGGATGCAGATTCGTCTGGACCGCCTGGCGCGCCGGATCCGGCTGGGTCTGGGCGGCTGAAACCCGCCGAACCTCGGCAGAACCCGGCGTAATTTCCCGCACCCGACCGCTTCTGATTGCGGCCCCTGTGCCAGCGGCTATGCCTGCCGAAAACAACAGGAGCCCCCCATGAAACTCCGGATCGTCTTCCTGCTCGCCGCTTTTGTCGGGCTTTGCAGCCTCGGGGCCGCCTTCGCGGCGACCCTCTAGGCTTTCACCCTTTCCCAAGGCTCTAGACTAGCAATCTCCATAATTCCTCCTTGAGGGTAGCCTGGTCCTTTCGCCAGCGCCATTCGCATTCCTTGAGATGGAGCTCGAAATCTTTCGAGACGCCGTTGAACTTGGCCAGCCTCCGCTTGGTGAAGC
>JAOXSD010000211.1 GCA_025800205.1 Silicimonas sp.
GCGGCGGGCCATTCGTGATGGGGGAAATGCATGGCGTATTCGTTGCCGTAAACCTCCATGCCCTTCTGGTCACAATAATCCTGATCGGTGTAGTCGGTGTAGCGGCGCGGATCGACCGCCCACATGTCCCACTCGGTTTCGCCTTCGGTGATCCATTCGGCCAGCACCTTGCCCGCGCCCCCAGCCTGCGCGATGCCGAAGGTAAAGACGCAGGCCTCGAAGGCGTTCTTCACGCCGGGCATCGGGCCAATGAGCGGCAGGCCATCGGGCGCATAGGGGATCGGGCCGTTGATGATGCTTTCGATGCCCGCCGTGCCCGAAAGCGGCACCCGCTCCATCGCATCGGCGACGATTTCCATGATCCGGTCAAGGTCGTCAGGATAGAGCTGGAAGGAGAAATCATCCGGCATCTGATCGTCCGGCGTCATCCAGTGGCCTTTGCAATTCGGCTCGTAAGGCCCAATGTTGAAACCGTTTTTCTCCTGCCGCAGGTAATAGGACACATCCACATCCCGGACGAGCGGCAGCTTGCCGCCCTTTTCCTTGGCAAAGGCCTCAACCTCGGCCACCTGTTCGGTCAACACATATTGATGGCTCATCACCATCATAGGCACGGTGCGGCCACCATAGGGTTTGAACCATTCGCCGACCTGCTGGGCGTAGTAACCGGCGGCATTGACCACGTATTCGCAGGCGATGTCGCCCTTGTCGGTGTGGACGATCCAGCCCTCGGGCGTCTGGGTGACGCCGGTGGCGGGACAGAACCGTTCGATCCGGGCGCCCAATTGCCGCGCCCCTTTGGCGAGCGCTTGCGTCAACTGCGCCGGATCAATGTCGCCATCGGTCGGATCAAAAAGCACCGAATGCAGATCATGGGTTTCCATGAACGGATACATCTCGACCGCCTCGGCAGGGGTCAGCATCGCCATGTCGATGCCCTGATACTGGCCCATGCCGCGGGCGCGTTCGAATTCCTGGGTGCGGGTCTTGGAATGCGAGAGACGCAGCGATCCGGTGACATGGTAGTTCATCGGGTAATCCACGGCCTCGGCCAGCCCGCGATAAAGCTCGGTCGAATAGCGCTGCATGTTCATGATCGACCAGGAGGTCGAAAAGGTCGGGACGTTACCGGCGGCATGCCAGGTGGAGCCTGCGGTGAGTTCGTTCTTTTCCAGGAGCACGCAATCGGTCCAACCGGCCTTCGCCAGATGGTAAAGCGACGAGGCCCCGATGGCCCCGCCACCAATGATCACCACGCGGGCGGTTGTCGGAAAATCTGCCATATCATGCTCCTCAATAGACAGGCGGCGCGATCACCCAGACCACGATGCAGGGTTCGTAATGGGGGTTGCGCCAGCGATAGGCCTCGCCGCGCAGACGGAAACTGTCGCCGGGGGTCAGGTGATAGGTCTCGCCATCGATGGTCAGCTCCAGCCGCCCCGAGACAATGAACCCCACCTCCTGGGTCGGCCGCGAAATGGTCTCCTCGCGCGACGAGCCCGGCGCAAAGGTGGAATGGATCACCTCGAAATCATCGGTCAGATCGGGCGACAGGAGTTCCTCCGACAGCCCCTCGACCCGGGGCGAGAGCGGCCGACGTGCGCCTGCGCGCACCACCCGGCCTTCTTCGCGCGGCTCGCTGGGGCGCTTGCCGAAGAAGGACGAAACCGACACCCCCAGCACCTCGGCCAGGGCGCCCAGCTCCTCCATCGACGGCTCCGAAATGTCGCGCTCCACCTGGCTCAGCCAGCCAACCGAGCGCCCGACCTTTGCGGCCACCTCCGACAGGGTCAGCCCGCGCGATTTGCGCAGCACCCGCAGATCCTGCCCCAGGCTGTCGGACAAAGTCTCTGGCGCCATCACTCCCTCACGCGACCCTGAAATTCTCACAGGAATTTTCACGGTTTCGCGATGAAAAAGTCAACCATAATTTCACGATCAACCGGGACTTCAGCCCGTCGGCCGTGCGTCCGTCTCCAGATGGGCCAACACATCCGCAATCGCCCCTGGCCGGCCGGGCTCCGTCAAAATCGCCAGGGCCCCGGCCACATCCATTTCAAACCGGTGGACCTCTTGCCTGCCGATCAACCGACCGCCCAACCCCTGAAACAGGGTGCGCGCCGCCCGATTCGACGGCAAAACTTCGGCAATCGCCCGCGCCACCCCCAGCCGTCGGCATTCAGCAAACACGGCGGCGATCAGGATCTGCGACACCCCGCGCCCCTGATAGGCATCCGCCACGGCACAGGCCACTTCGACCGCAGGATCCGACGCGCCGCCCCGGAAGGCATGAACCGCCGCAATCGGCCGGGCCGCCTCGCCCGAAACATCCAACGCGCCGCATGCGATATGGGTTGATCCATCCACATCCGAAAGGGCGTTCAACAAGGGCTCGGGCGCCTCCTTGAACCAGCTGAAAAACCTCAAGTGACGCGAATCATCGCTCAGCTCCCGGATGCCTTTTGCGATCAAGGGCCGGTCCGCCGCCGAAATCGGGCGCACATAGACCGGCAAGCCGTCCTCCAGCTTGATCCCGATCCCCCGGTCCAACGTCTCGTCTCGCATTTCCTGCACCATCAAACCCGAACTTACTGCCGTTGCGCCGCTCCTGTCAGCCCGCATGACATCAAACCGACGTGGTCTTTCCATTCCCCTAATCCTATCCTCCTCACCCTGTCCCACATCCGCATATCCGCGACCTTGACGCCCAAGGCGCCATCGCCATGCTGCGCCCCATGACCACACCACCGCTCACCGGCCTCCGCATCATCGACCTCTCCCGCCTCGTCGCAGGCAATATCGTCACCCACAAACTGGCCGATTTCGGCGCCGATGTGATCAAGGTGGAAAAGCCCGGGCGCGGCGATGATCTGCGCCATTGGCGCGTCGAAGGGGTGGAGACGTTCTGGAAGGCCTACTGCCGCAACAAACGCTCGCTCGCGCTCGACATCCGCCATGCCGACGGCCTCGTCGCCCTGCGCAAACTCATCGACAGCGCCGATGTGCTGGTTGAGAATTTCCGACCCGGCACCCTGGAAAAGATGGGCCTTGCCCCCGAGGCCTTGCACAAATCCAATCCCGGCCTGATCGTGCTGCGGATTTCCGGCTGGGGTCAGGATGGGGCCTACCGCGACCGCCCCGGCTTCGGGTCATTGGTCGAGGCGCTGTCCGGTTTTGCCGCGATGAACGGGTTTTCGGACCGCCCGCCGGTGCTGCCGCCGATGGCTTTGGCCGACATGATCGCCGGCGAAAGCGGTGCCTCCGCCGTGCTGATGGCACTCCGCGCCCGCGACCGGGACGGCAAAGGCCAAGTGATCGACCTCTCGCTCTTCGAGCCGATCTTCGCCACCCTCGGACCCCAGATCGCAAATTACCGGCTGACGGGCCGGGTGCAGAAACGGCTCGGCTCCATGGTCGAGGTGGCCGCCCCGCGCAATATCTATGAAACCCGCGATGGCGGGTTCATCGCGCTCTCGGCTTCAACCCAGGCGACAGCCGAACGGGTCTTTCGCGTCATCGGCCGACCCGAATTGATCGAGGATCCCCGCTTTGCCACCAATTCCGACCGGGTGCGGAACATCGAAGACTGCGATGCGGTGGTCGCCGATTTCGTCGCCACACGGGACCGGGACGAGGCGCTGCGGCTTTTCACCGAGGCCGGTGTGACGGCGGGCATGGTGGCGGATGCCGCCGATCTCGATACCCACGACTACATGGCGAGCCGCAACCTGACCGTGGAGATGCCCGACGACGACATGGGGCTCATGCCGATGCACAATGTGTCGCCGCGCCTATCCGAAACCCCGGGCGAAATCCGCCACCTCGGGCCCAAACTCGGCGCCCATTCGGCAGAGGTTCTGGGCGAATTGGGCTATGGGGCAGACGAGATTGCGGCATTGCGCGCGGCGGGCGTGATCGCGGATCAGACGCCCACGTAACGCTCCAGCACCTCGCTGCCCAGCGCCTCCATCGCGCCCGACCAGACCGTGCGCCCGCGCTCCAGCACCACCGCCCGGTCACTCACCCGGCGCAACTCGCTGATCGATTTGTCAATCACCAGAATGGCAAGGCCGGTGTCGCGTTTCAGCCGTGCGACCACCTCCCAGATCTCGGCGCGAATGAGCGGTGCGAGACCTTCCGTCGCTTCATCGAGGATCAGCAATCGCGGATTGGTCATCAGCGCCCGGCCAATCGCCAACATCTGTTGCTCGCCGCCCGACAAGGACGCCGCCCGCTGACCCGACCGCTCGCCCAGACGCGGGAACATCTCCGCCACGCTCCCCAATGTCCAATCGCCCGGGCGCGCCGCCGACAGCAGGTTCTCCCGCACCGTCAGATCGCGGAAGCAGCGGCGGCCTTCGGGCACCAGCCCCACACCGAGCCCCGCCACTTTATGGGACGGCAGACTGTGCAGATCGTGACCGTCGAAGGTGAGCGTCCCGCCCGCCCCGATCATCCGGCAGATCGCCTTGACGCTGGTGGTCTTGCCCATGCCGTTGCGGCCCATGAGCGCGACCACCTCGCCTTCGCCCACCTCGAGATCGACGCCGAACAGCGCCTGCGATGCGCCATAGGAGGCGGTGACACCGGAAAGCTGCAACAGGCTCATGCCTCTTCCCCCAGATAGGCCGCCTGCACCTGCGGATCGCCGCGGATCTCGTCCACCGTGCCGGTCGCGATGATCTGGCCATAGACCAGAACGGAGATCCGGTCCGCGAGCGCAAAGACCGCGTCCATGTCGTGTTCGACGAGCAGAATTGGCGCCTCGGCGCGCAACTCATCCAGGAAGCCGGTCAGCCGCTTCGAGCCCCCCGCCCCCATGCCGGCCATGGGTTCGTCCATGACGAAGGCTTTCGGCTGCAAGGTCAGGGCCACCGCGACTTCCAACTGCCGCCGCTGGCCGTGGGACAACTCGGCGGTCTTCACATCCGCCTGTTCCATCAGCTTGACCCGTTCAAGCGCGGCTTCGGCCCGTTCGGTCAGCGCGGCATCGGCCTTGGCGGATTTCCAAAACGACCAGGGCGTGCCCCGCGCGCCCAATGCGCCCAGAAGCACATTCTCCCGCACGCTATCTTCCATGGCCAGTTGCGAGATCTGAAATGTCCGCCCCAGCCCCGCCGTCGCCCGCGCCCGCGCAGGCCAGCCGGTCACATCCTGACCTTCCAGCAGCACCGCGCCCGCATCCGGCTGCAACGTGCCGCAGATCTGCGCGATCAGCGTTGATTTGCCGGCACCATTGGGGCCGATGATCGCGTGGATTTCGCCCTTTCGCAGGTCGAGCGAAATGTCCTGCGACGCTTTCAGCGCCCCGAAGGCCTTTGAAATCCCACGGGTTTCCAGAACCACCTCAGCCATGGGCCGCCCCCTTCCCGGTCAGAATGCCAATGAGGCCACCGCGCGCAAAAAGCACAATACCCAGAAGGATCGCGCCCAGCGCGATATGCCAGAACTCGGTCAGACCGCCCAGCCAATGCTCCAGCATGACAAAGGCCACCGCGCCCATGACGGGGCCGAAAAGCCGCGCAACACCACCCAGAATGACCAGGATCATGATCTCACCGGAGAACTGCCAGGAGAACATCGTGGGCGAAACAAAGCGATTGAGATCGGCAAAGAGCGCGCCCGCCAGCCCGGTGATCGCCCCCGACAAAATGAAGGCCACGAGTTTGAGCCGCTGCGGGTTCAGCCCCACCGCCTCGACCCGGCCGGGCACCTGTCGTGCGGCGTTCAATGCGAGGCCAAAGGGGGAGGCCATCAGGCGGGCCTTGGCGAAGAGGACGGCGCAGAGGATCGCGAAACAGAGGCCGAAGAACTGGATCGGGTCGAGCGTGTTGAGGCCGGGAAAGCCGTTGCGCAGATAGATCGACAGCCCGTCTTCGCCGCCATAGGTGCTCCATGAAATGGCGAAGTAGAAGAACATCTGACCGAAAGCGAGCGTGATCATGATGAAATAGACGCCGCTGGTGCGGAGCGACAGAAGCCCGATCCCCCAGGCCGCTAGGGCGGAGAAAACGACGGCGACGGCCCAGATCACCGGCATGGATTTTGTGCCCTCAAGCGTGAGCGGCCCGATCTCCAGCGCGGTGTAGCTTTGCGCATGAAAGGCGAGGATTCCCATGGCATAGCCACCGATCCCGAAGAAGGTGGCGTGGCCGAGGCTGACCAGCCCGCCGATGCCAAGTGCGATATTGAGACCAACAGCAGCGAGCGCGAGGATCACCGCGCGGGTGGCGAGCGTGATGGTGAAGGGCTCATCGGCCCAGAGCGCCCAGGCGGGCACGGCGATCAGACCCAGAAGGATCAGCGCGTTGAGCAGACGTTCGGGGATCATGGGCGCGCTCCGAACAATCCGGTGGGCCGCCAGATCAGCACCAGCGACATCAGGATATAGATCGCCATCGAGGCGAGCGACGAGCCGAGCGATGTGGCACTTGAAGGCTCCATGAAGAGCTTGAAGAGTTCGGGTAGGAAGATGCCGCCCAAGGTGTCGGTCAGCCCGACCAGCAGCGCGCCGACAAAGGCGCCCTTGATCGAACCGATGCCGCCGATGACGATGACGACGAAGGCGAGGATCAGCACCGGTTCGCCCATCCCCACCTGCACCGACTGGATCGCGCCGACCAGCGCGCCCGCCAGCCCCGCAAGGGCGGCGCCAAGGGCAAAGACCAGCGTATAGAGCTTGCGGATGTCGACGCCGAGAGCGGCGATCATCTCGCGGTCGTTTTCGCCTGCCCGGATCTGGATGCCGAGGCGGGTTTTCTCGATCAGCAGCCAGAGGCCCACCGCCACGGCCAGCCCGACGCCAATCAGCGCCAGCCGGTATTTCGGATACTCGATCCCGCCCGGCAGCGACATCGGACCTGACAGCGCATCAGGCGTGTCGAGAAAGAGCGGGAAGGAGCCGAAGACCCAGCGGGTGCCTTCGGAAAAGATCAGAATGAGCGCGAAAGTGGCCAGCACCTGATCGAGATGGTCCGCGTTATAAAGCCTTCGGATCACCGCCATTTCGATGATGGCACCCGCCAATGCGGCAGCGGCCAGAGCGCCCGCCAGCGCCAGCAGAAACGAGCCCGTCGCCCCCGCGACAGCCGCCGCCGCAAAAGCGCCGATCATGTAGAGCGAGCCATGGGCGAGGTTGATCAGCCCCATGACGCCAAAGATCAGGGTCAGCCCGGCCGCCGTCAGAAACAGCATCACGCCCAGTTGCAACCCATTCAACACCTGTTCGGCCAGTAGCACGCTGGACATCACCGCGCCTCCCTTGGCATCAAGCGCCCATGACGACGCTTGCAAAGATCCGCCCCGCCACGCCCGGTGACACGTCCGGCATGGCCGAATTGTTGAATGAAATCATCGCCATCGGCGGCACCACCGCGATCGAGACCCCGGTGAGCCCCGCCATGATGGAAGACTGGTATCTGGGCGACGGTGCCATCTGCTGCCATGTCGCCCTCGACAGCAACGGCGCCATCGCGGGCTTTCAGGCCATAGAAGCAACGGACGCCCCCGGTATCGGCGCCAGCTCCACCTTCGCCCGCCAGACGGACAAGGTGGCGGGCGTGGGCACCGCGCTCTTCGAGGCGACCAAGGCGGTCACGCGGGCCCATGGCCTCACCGCGATTGACGCCAAGATCCGCGCCGACAACGCGCCGGGGCTCGCCTATTACAAAAAGATGGGTTTTCAGGATCATCATGTTGTCCCGGGCGTGCCGCTTGCGAATGGCACGCCCGTTGATCGTGTGGTCAAACGCTACCAATTGGCGTGATCACATCTTGCACTCGGCGGCGTAGGGATCGCCGTGGTCTTCCAGCACCGTATCGATGATCTTGTTGGTGAAGACATCACCTTCCTTGATCACCTCGCGGATATAGACGTCATGGATCGGGTGGTTGTTCGTGCCAAACTTGAAGTCGCCGCGCACGGAGGCAAAATCCGCCTCTTTCAGTGCTGCCCGGAAGGCATCCGCATCAGACACATCGGCCTTGTCCACCGCCGAGATCAGCAGGTTCGCGGTGTCGAAACCTTGGGAGGCGTAAAGCGACGGCAGCCGCCCGTATTCCGCCTGGAAGCTTTCGACAAAGGCCGCGTTGGCCGCGTTGTCGATATCCTTGTTCCATTGCGAGGTGTTCTTGACGCCAAGGGCTGCCTCACCCACCGCCTGCAGGATCCCCTGATCGAAGCTGAACGCCGGGCCGACCACGGGAATATCAACACCGCTTTCGGCATATTGCTTGAGGAAGGAAATCCCCATGCCGCCGGGCAGGAAGAAATAGACGCTGTCAGCCCCCGAAGCGCGGATCTGCGCGATTTCCGAAGCATAATCGGTCTGACCGAGCTTGGTATAAACCTCGGCCGCCACCTCACCTTCGTAGAGCGCCTTGTAGCCGTTCAGCGCATCGGTGCCGGCCGGATAGTTCGGCGCCATGATGAACGTGTTCTTGTAGCCCGCCTTGTTGGCATAGGCGCCACCGCCATTGTGGAGCGAGTCATTCTGCCAGGCGACGTTGAAGTAATTCGGATGGCAGCCCTTGCCGGCCAGCGGCGACGGGCCCGCGTTGGGCGAAAGGTAAAACTTGCCCTGGGCGGTGGCCGCAGGCACCACGGCCATGGCGAGGTTCGACCAGATGATGCCGGTGAGCACATCGACCTTTTCCGACTGGATCATCTTGTCGGCCAGTTGCACGGCAATGTCGGGTTTGCGCTGATCGTCTTCGATCACCACCTCGATATCGTCACGGCCCGATTGCTTCATCGCCAGCATGAACCCGTCGCGCACGTCGATGCCCAGACCGGCACCGCCGCCCGAAAGCGTGGTGATCATGCCCACTTTCACTTCGGCCGTGGCCATCGTGGCCCCCATGGCCAAGGCCGTTGCAGCACAAATGAGCTGTTTCATGTCAAACTCCCTATTGTCGTTTTATTGGCCTCAGATGATCACGCCCCCTGCCGATTTGGTAGAGCCAAAACGCCAGAACACGCCCCCCGGGTCCGCTTTTCTGAAACGCTAGGCCGAGGCGGGGGATCATTTCAAGTAAAAACATTTCAGGCTTCAAGTATTTTCCGAATACCCAAAAACGACGTGCCCTGCCGCATTCTGCCCACCCCGGGGGCAAAGCCGCCTTAAACTCCCCCCATGTCCTTCGATGCGATCGCCGCGTTCACCCTCGCCCGGGAGGCCCCGCCTCCGCAGGTGCTGGACTTCGCCGCCACGCTTCTGATCGACACGCTGGGGGTCTGCGCGGGGGCGGCCAAACTCGACGTCGCCCGGATCGCGCGCGACCATGCGGTGCGGTTTCATGGCGCGGGCGATGGCAGCGGCGCGACCCTGCTCTTTGACGGACGCCGGGCCTCGCTCCCCGGCGCCGCCTTCGCCGCGGCCACCCAGACCGACAATCTCGACGCCCATGACGGGTTCAACCCGGTCAAGGGCCATATCGGCTGCGCCGTGGTGCCCACCCTCTGCGCGCTGGCGGAAACCCAGCCCGACCTGACCATGCGCGCCGCCTTGATCGCCATGACCCGTGCCTATGAAATCGCCGCCCGCGCCGGGCTCGCACTTCATGGCTCCGTCAGCGATTACCACACCTCGGGGGCCTGGAACGCGCTCGGCGTGGTGGCCCTTGGCGCCCATCTCCGCGCCCTGCCCCGCAACTCTCTGCGCCACGCGTTCGGCATTGCCGAATTCCACGGGCCGCGCAGCCAGATGATGCGCGAGATCGAACACCCGACCATGTTGCATGACGGCTCGGGCATGGGCGCGCTGGTGGGGCTGATGGCGGTGCTGCTGGCCGAGGACGGGTTCGAAGGGGCGCCTGCGATCACCCTCGAAAGCGCCGATGCGGCACCCCATTGGGCCGATCTCGGCCGGCGCTGGACCCTGCTGGAAAACTACATCAAACCCTATCCGGTCTGCCGTTGGGCCCATGCCGCCCTCGATGCCCTTGGCCGCGTGATCGACGCCCACGACATCTCCCCCGATCAGGTGACCCGCATCGAGATCGGCACATTCGCCGAAGCCGTCGCCCTGTTCCCGCGCATGCCCGAAACCACGTCGCAGGCGCAATATTCCCTGCCCTTCGCCCTCGCCGCCCGGCTGATCCGGGGGCGCATCGGACCCGGGGAGATCACCGGCGATGCCCTCACCGATCCCCGGATCGAAGCCATGCTCGCGCGCATCCACGTGCAGGAGATCGCCCGCCATTCCGCCCGCTTCCCGAAGGCGCGCTGGTCCGATGTGACGGTGACCTTGCAGGATGGCCGCCGCGTCGCCTCGGGCGATGTCGAGGCGCGCGGCGGGATCGAAGACCCGTTGCCGCGTGCCGAGATCGAAGCCAAGTTCCACACCATGGCCGCCGCCCTGCCCGATGCCCGCCGCCGCGCGATCTGGGCGATGCGCGACCAGATGACCGGCGACCGCCCCTTTTCCGACCTGCTGACCCTGTTGCATGCCCCGTGACCCAATGACCTTTGAAGACCATCCCACCCTCTGGATCCCGCTGCCCGACGGCACCAGACTGGCCGCCCGCATCTGGCGCCCCGCCACCGACACCCCGGTGCCCGCCGTGCTCGAATACCTGCCCTACCGGCGTCGCGACGGCACCGCCCAGCGCGACGAAAGCACCTATCCCGCCTTCGCCGAAGCGGGCATTGCAGGCGTGCGCGTCGATCTGCGCGGCACCGGCGACTCGGGCGGGCTCTTTGACGATGAATATTCCGAAACCGAACTCTCCGATGCCGAGGCGGTGATCGCCTGGATCGCCGATCAGCCCTGGTGCAACGGCCATGTGGGGATGATGGGCATTTCCTGGGGCGGGTTCAACGCGCTGCAACTGGCCGCGCGCCGCCCGCCCGCGCTGAAGGCGGTGATCTCCATCGCCTCCACCGTCGACCGCTTTGCCGATGACATCCATTACAAGGGCGGCGCGATGATGAGCGCCAATCTCTACTGGGCCACCCAGATGCTGGGCCGGGTGGCGCGGGCGCCCGACGCCGATGTGGTGGGCGAAGCCTGGCGCGACATCTGGCAGCAGCGGCTGGACGGGATCGCCCTGCCGATCCGCCCCTGGACCAGCCACCAGCGCCGCGACGCCTATTGGCAGCACGGCTCGATCTGCGAGGATTTTCAGGCGCTTGACGCCCCCGCTCTGGTGATCGCGGGCTGGGCGGACGGCTATCGCAATACCCCCTGGGACGCGCGCCGGGGCCTGGGCGAGACGGCCCGCGCCATGACCGGCCCCTGGGTCCATCTCTACCCCCATTTCGCCAGTCCCGCCCCCCGGCTCGATTTCCTCGGCGAAGCCATCGCCTGGTGGCAGGCCCACCTGACGGACACCCCCCGGATGCCCGACCTGCCCGCCCACCGGCTCTGGCTGGCCGAGGCGGTGCGCCCCGAGGGTGACTGGGCCCGCCAGCACGGGCGCTGGATCGCCATCGACCAGCAGGCAGGCTCCGAGACCCGTCTGCATCTCTCCGCTCGCGGTCTCCATGCCGACCCGGAGGCGCCCGCCCCCTGCGCGATCCAAACCCCGCTCGATTGCGGGCTGGAGGGCGGCGAGTATTTCACCCAGGGCGGGCGCGCCGACCTGCCGGGCGATCAGCGCCGCGACGATGGGCTGTCGACCTGTTTCGACACCGCGCCGCTCACCGCCCCGCTCGACATCATCGGCCGCCCCGAACTGCGCCTGCCGGTGGCGCTGGACGCGCCCCAGGGCAATCTGGTCGCCCGGCTCTGCGACGTGCATCCCGATGGCACATCGCACCGGATCAGCCTCGGCGTGCTCAACCTCTCGCACCGGGCAGGCTCCGCCGCCCCCCGCCCCATGGTGCCGGGCGAGAGCGAAGAGATCACCCTCACGCTCGATGCCACCGCCTATCGCCTGCGCCCCGGCCACCGGCTGCGGCTGGCGCTGTCCACCGCCTATTTCCCGCTGATCCTGCCGCCGCCCGGGGATGTCACCGCCACCATCGAGACCGGCCCGCGCGCGACGCTGCATCTGCCCCACGCGCCCTACCGCGACATCACCCTGCCTGAAGGCCGGGACACCCGACCCGACTATCCGCGCCAAAGCCCCGCGGCGGAAAACCGCGAGATCCACCACGACCGGTCCACGAACCGCAGCACCGTCACGATCACCTCGGACACCGGGCGGCTGGCGCATCCCGGCCACGGGCTCGAATGGCAGGAAACCCACCGCGCCACATGGGCGATCACCCGGGGCGATCCGCTGAGCCTTGAAGGGATCGACCACTACACCGGCACCCGCTGGCGCAACGGGGTGGCGACCAGCGAGACCGCCATGGGACGGCTGCGGGTGGAGGAGGGCAATTGGATCATTGAAGCGGCGATCGAAGCGCGCGAGGATGGTGACATTGTTTTCAGCCGCGACTGGTCCTTCCGGGTGCCGCGCGATCACATTTGAGGCCCCATGCGACTTGCCCTTGCCGGATTTCAACACGAAACCAACAGCTTCGCCCCCACCCGCGCCGGAATGGCGGAGTTCGAAATGGCCGATTCCTGGCCTGGGCTTTTGACCGGCGAGGATGTGATCCCCGGCACCCGTGGCCTCAACCTGCCAATTGTCGGCGCCGCCGAGGCCGCTGCGGCCGCCCATGGGGAACTGGTCCCGATCCTCTGGGCGGCCGCCGAGCCCTCGGGTCCGGTGATGGATGAGGTCTTCGAGACGATCACCGAACGGCTGATCGCCACGCTGCGGAACCGCCCCGTGGACGGGCTCTATCTCGACCTCCATGGCGCGATGATCACCGAAAGTCATGACGATGGCGAAGGCGCGCTGCTGGCCCGGCTGCGCCACGCGTTCGGCCCCGACCTGCCGATTGCCATCAGCCTCGACATGCATGCCAATCTCACGCCGAAGATGGTCGAGCTGGCCGATGCGATCACCATCTACCGGACCTATCCCCATCTCGACATGGCCGAAACCGGCGCCCGTGCCATGGCGGCGCTGATCGGGATTTTGCGCGGGCACCGGCCCGCCATGGCCTTCCGGCAGATCCCCTATCTGATCCCGATGCACGCCCAACACACAGGCGGCGGCGCCATGGGGCGGCTCACCCGGGCGGCCACGGAGGCGGGCGCGGAACTGGCCGTCGGCTTTACCGCAGGTGACATGGTCGATTGCGGCCCCGCGATCCTCGCCCAGGCCACCACGGAGACCGAGGCCGACACCATTGCCGACACCCTGCTGACCCGCGCCCTGGAGGAAGAGCAGCGCTTCGACACCGCCCTGCCGAACCCCGCCGACGCGGTGCGCCATGCCATGGCGGCCCCGCCGGGCAAGCCGGTGGTGATCGCCGATGTGCAGGACAACCCGGGCGGCGGCGCCTCATCAGACACCACGGGCGTGTTGCATGCCCTGGCCGAGGCCCGCGCGAAAGGCACCCTGCTGGGCCTGTTCCACGATCCCGAAGCCACCGCCATGGCCCATGATCTGGGCATCGGCGCCCGGTTCGAGACCGCGCTTGGCGGACGCTCGGGCGTGGCGGGCGATCTCCCCTTTGCGGGCCAGTTCGAAGTCGCCGGGCTGGCCGATGGCCGGGTGACCTATGAAGGCGAAATGTATGGCGGCGGGATTGCGCAGATCGGCCCTTCGGCCTGCCTGCGGCTGCTGTCCCCCGGCTGCGACATCCGCATCGTCACCTCGACGATCCGCAACCAATGCCTCGACCGGGGCTTTTTCCGCCACATCGGCCTGACCCCCGAAGCGGCCCGGCTGATCGTGGTCAAGTCGACGGTGCATTACCGCGCCGATTTCGACCCGATCGCGAGCGAAGTGATCTCCACCGGCGCGCCGGGGCTTTTGGGCTGTGATCTGCCCGCGATTCCGTACAAGAATCTGCGCCGGGGCGTGAGGCTTGGGCCGAAAGGCCCGGAATTTCAAGGGAAATCGGCACAAGATTCCGGTTGAACCATCAAGAAATGCCGTCACTATGACCCATGGAAAACCGGGAAAACCCGGAGCAAGTCGAAGACAGGGAGAACGACATGACCATTACCAAAGCCGGACCCAGCCGACGCGGCGTCCTCAAGGGCGCAACCGCCCTTGGCGCCGCCGCCCTCGTCACGCCCTTCGGCACGCCTCTGCGCGCGGCGCCGAAAGCAGGCGGCACCCTGCGCGTCGGCATGGCCCATGGCTCGACCACCGATGCGATGGATCCGGGCACCTGGGAAGCCGATTTCATGATCTTCCAGGCCCATACGCGCAACAACTACCTGACCGAGATCGCGCCCGACGGCAGCCTGATCCCGGAACTGGCCGAAGGCTGGGAAGCCTCGCCTGACGCCAAGGTCTGGACCTTCAACATCCGCGGCGGCGTGATGTTCCACTCGGGCCACAAACTGGTCGGCGAAGACGTCAAGGCGTCGATCGAACACCACATGGGCGAGGAGTCGACCTCGGCGGCGAAACCCATCGTGGCGGACATCACCGACATCGCGGTCGACGGGATGAACGTGATCTTCACCCTGGCCAACGGCAATGCCGACTTCCCCTTTGTGCTGTCCGACTACCACCTGCCGATCCTGCCGGCCAAGGATGGCAAGATCGACCCGAACACCACCGATGGCTGTGGCCCGTTCAAGATCGCCAGCATGGAATTCGGCGTCGGTGCAAGCTACGTGAAGCATGACGGCTACTGGAAAGAGGGCCTGCCCTATTTCGACGGCATCGAGCAGATCGTCATCCACGATGATGCGGCCCGCCAGAACGCGCTGATCTCGGGCGAGGTGGATTACATCGACACCGCCGATCTGAACACCGTGGCGCTTCTGAAGCGCTCGCCCGGCATCGAGATCCTCGCCGTCACCGGCACCCAGCATTACGGGTTGCCGATGGACACCCGCGCGGCTCCGTTTTCGGACAACAACGTCCGCCAGGCGCTGAAATACGGCATCAACCGGCAGCAGCTGGTGGACACGATCCTCAATGGCTTCGGCTCGCTGGGCAATGACCACCCCATCGGGCCCGGTCAGCGCTTCTTCAACACCGAGCTGGAACAGAAGGCCTATGACCCCGACAAGGCCAAGTTCTACCTGAAAGAAGCCGGGATGAGCTCGCTTGACGTGGACATCCACCTGGCCGACGCGGCCTTTGCCGGTGCGATGGATGCGGGCGTGCTCTATTCGGAAAGCGCCTCTTCGGGCGGCATCAACCTCAACGTGGTACGCGAACCGAACGATGGCTACTGGTCCAATGTCTGGATGCAGAAGCCCTTCGTCGGCACCTATTGGGGCGGTCGTCCCACCGAGGACTGGATGTTCGCCACCGCCTATTCGGAAGGGGCGGCCTGGAACGAGACCTACTGGAGCCACGAGCGCTTCAACGAGCTGCTGGTCTCGGCCCGGTCCGAACTCAACGAGGAAACCCGCCGCGAGATGTACTGGGAAATGCAGGACATCGTGGCCAACCAGGGCGGCATCATCATCCCGATGTTCGCCGCCTATGTGGGCGCCTACAGCGATGCGCTGGCCAAGCCCGAACAGGTCGCCTCGAACTGGAGAAACGACGGCCACCGGATCGGCGAACGCTGGTGGTTCGCCTGATCTGAGAAGACACGCCCCCGGACGAGCCATTTGTCCGGGGGTATTTTTTGGGGACTGACCGCGGGAAAACCGCGGCACCGAGGGGACACCATGTCACATATCTGGAGCATGATCTTGCAGCGGCTGGCGCTTGGCCTGCTGACGCTGTTCATCGTCTCCCTGATCATCTTTGGCGCGACCGAGCTTCTGCCCGGCGATTTCGCGCAAGAGATCCTGGGACAATCCGCGACGCCGGAAACCGTCAAAGCCTTGCGCGAAAAGCTCGGCCTCGATCAGCCGATGCACATCCGCTACCTGGGCTGGCTGGCTGACATCCTGCGCGGCGATTTCGGCGAAAGCCTCGCCAATGGTCAACCGGTGGCCGATCTGATCGGCAAACGTCTGGGCAACACGCTCAGCCTCGCGATCTATGCCGCCGCCATCGCGGTGCCGCTGTCGCTGGCCCTCGGCATCCTGGCCGCCCTCTTCCGCAACTCCTTCTTCGATCGCTTCGCCAATGCCTCGGCACTGACCTCGATCTCATTCCCGGAATTTTTCGTGGCCTATATCCTGATCTTCCTGATGGCCGGGCGCGACGGGCTCTTCCCCTCGATGGCGAGCTTCCGCACCGACCCGAGCTTTACCGAATATCTCTACCGTGCCTTCCTGCCCGCCCTGACCCTGACCCTCGTGGTCACCGCCCATATGATGCGGATGACGCGGGCCGCGATCATCAACCTTCTCGCCTCGCCCTATATCGAAATGGCGCGGCTGAAGGGCATGAACCCGATGCGGGTGATCGTGAAACATGCGCTGCCCAATGCGCTGGCGCCGATCATCAACGTGGTGGCCCTCAACCTCGCCTATCTGATCACCGGCGTGGTGGTGGTCGAGGTGGTCTTCGTCTACCCGGGCCTCGGCCAGCTCATGGTCGACAGCGTGGCCGCCCGCGACATGCCCGTGGTGCAAGGCGTGGCACTGATCTTTGCCGCGGCCTATGTGCTGCTCAATCTCACAGCAGACGTGCTGGCGACCTTGTCGAACCCGCGTCTGGTGCATGGGAGATAAGCCATGGGTTTTCTGACAGGTCTCTTCTGGCTCGCCGCCACCATCATCGTCGCCCTCGGCGCCGGATGGGTGTTCCGCCAGGCCGCCATCGCCATCAGCCCCAAGGGTGTTGCCAAGGAATTGCGCACCGCCCCCCTGACCGCCAGTTTCGGCATGCTGATGATCCTTCTCTACATCATCGCCGCCGTCTTTGCGCCGGTGATCGCCCCCTTTCCCGAGACGCAGGTGGTGGGCAGCGAGTATCAGGTCTGGGATGACGTCCACCTCCTGGGCACCGACAACCTCGGGCGCGACATGCTCTCACGGCTGATCTATGCCGCCCGCAACACGGTGGGCATCGCCTTCGTCACCACAGCCCTCGCCTTCATCCTCGGCTCGGTCCTCGGCCTTCTGGCCGCCACCGTCGGCGGCTGGCTCGACCAGGTGCTCAGCCGTGCGGTCGATGTGCTGATGGCGATCCCGGCGCTGATCTTCGCGCTCCTGCTGCTGACGATCATCGGCACTTCGATCATCAACATGATCCTGGTGATCGCACTGATCGACTCGACACGGGTCTTCCGCCTCGCCCGCGCCGTCGCCATGAACATCGTGGTGATGGATTACGTGGAAGCGGCCAAGCTCCGGGGCGAAGGCCTCTGGCGCCTGATCACCCGGGAAATCCTGCCCAATGCCATGGCGCCGCTGGTGGCCGAGTTCGGCCTGCGCTTCTGCTTCGTCTTCCTGACGATCTCGGCGCTGTCGTTCCTCGGCCTCGGCATCCAGCCGCCCACCGCGGACTGGGGCTCGATGGTCAAGGACAACGCCACCCTGATCAGCTTCGGCGACATCACACCGCTTCTGCCCGCAGGGGCCATCGCCCTGCTCACCGTCTCGGTCAACTTCGTGGTCGATTGGCAATTGCACCGCGCCAGCGGATTGAAGGAGTAATCCCATGAGCGACAAGGACGTGC
The DNA here is from genome assembly GCA_025800205.1 of Silicimonas sp. GTDB lineage: Bacteria > Pseudomonadota > Alphaproteobacteria > Rhodobacterales > Rhodobacteraceae > CALKXV01. The sequence goes on from JAOXSD010000211.1 coordinate 17,558, forward strand.
TGCTCACCATGAAGGGCCTTCGCATCGAAGGCCGGTCGGACGAGCAATGGAACGAAATCGTCAAGGGCGTGGACCTGACGCTGCATCGCGGTGAAGTGCTGGGTCTCATTGGAGAATCCGGAGCCGGCAAATCCACCATCGGGCTTGCCGCCATGGGCTTTGCCCGTGACGGCTGCCGGATATCGGGCGGCGAGATCCACTTTGACGGGATCGACATGCGCAATGCCTCGGAGACCGAGAAACGGGGCCTGCGCGGCAAGCGCATCGCCTATGTGGCGCAATCGGCGGCGGCCAGTTTCAACCCGGCTCACAAGCTGATCGACCAATATTCGGAAGCCCCGGTGCAACACGGGGTGATGAAGAAATCCGAGGCCGAAGGCGACGCCAAGGACCTTTATGGCCGGATGCAACTGCCCGACCCCGACGGCATCGGCTACCGCTATCCGCACCAGGTGTCAGGCGGCCAGCTCCAGCGCGCGATGACCGCCATGGCCATGGCCTGCCGCCCCGATCTGATCATCTTCGACGAGCCCACAACGGCGCTCGACGTGACCACACAGATCGAGGTGCTGTCGGCGATCCGCGACATTGTCGAACAATTCGACACCGCCGCGATCTACATCACCCATGACCTCGCGGTGGTGGCCCAGATGGCCGACAAGATCAAAGTGCTGCTGAAAGGCGAAGAGGTGGAAGAGGCCGACACGGACTCCATGCTGTCCTCGCCCAAGGAAGACTACACCAAGTCGCTCTGGGCCGTGCGCAGCCATGCCCGCCCCGAACAGCCGCCCGCGACCGAAGGCACGCCGGTGGTTTCGGTCCGCAATGTGACGGCGGCCTATGGCACGATCGACGTGCTCCATGATGTCAGCTTCGACATCCACGCCAAGCGCACCGTGGCCGTAGTGGGCGAGTCGGGCTCCGGCAAATCCACCACCGCCCGGGTGATCACCGGTCTCCTGCCCCCCCGGCGCGGCGAGATCCTGTTCAACGGCGAGGCGCTGCCACCGAACTACAAGAACCGCAGCCGCGACCAGTTGCGTCAGGCCCAGATGATCTATCAGATGGCCGACACGGCGCTGAACCCCAAGCTGCGCCTGCGCGACCTGATCGGACGGCCCGCCCAGATGTATCTCGGCCTCAATGGCAAGGCGCTGGAGGACCGCGTGCGCGACCTTCTGCACCTGATCGAACTGGAGCCCGACGATTACATCGACCGGCTGCCCTCGGAACTCTCGGGCGGTCAGAAACAGCGCATCGGCATTGCCCGCGCGCTGGCCGCAGAGCCGCAATTCATCATCTGCGACGAGGTGACATCAGCGCTCGACCAGCTTGTGGCCGAAGGCATTCTGAAGCTGCTCGACAAGCTCCAGGGCGAATTCAACCTGGCCTATATGTTCATCACCCACGATCTCGCCACGGTGAAAGCCATCGCCGACGAGGTGGTGGTGATGAAGGAAGGCAAGGTCGTCGAAAAGGGCGGCAAGTCCGAGATGTTCCAGCCGCCCCATGATCCTTACACCGAACTTCTGCTGTCCTCGGTGCCCGAGATGGATCCGAACTGGCTGACCGAGCTTCTGAAAGCCCGCGCCGCCGCCGGGGGCTGACCCGGGCAGCACGCGTCACAAAAAAGCCCGGCCCGCCGCACGGCAGACCGGGCACCACTCCAGACATCATCTTCAGTTGGTCGCGGTTTTCATCCGGTTGGCTTCGGCCAGACCCGAGGAAATGATCGCATACCATTCGCCGCTTTCGCGCATCTCGGTCAGACCGCGATTGAGCAGCGCCAGATAGACCCGCCCGCGCGGGTTGGTCTTGTGGGTGACAAAGCTCATGGACAGGATATTGGTCAGATAGGCGTTCTGCACGATCTCGCCCGCAATCCCCATGTCCCGCGCCGTGCCGGCCACGCTTTCCACCTCCAGCGGCACCACATCGACCGCGCCCGCCTGCATCTGCTCGAAACACTCTTCGACCGTCTTCGGCGCCACCATGGTGACCACCGGGTCGATCAGCCCCTGCTCTTCCAGATCGAACGTGTACCAGCCTTCGGGCCGGCAGATCCGGGCACCGGCAAAATCCGCGTAGGTGCGCACATCGGCATATTTGTTGTCAGGCAGCGTGTAGAACCCCACCACCGATTCATAGATCGGCAGCGAACCATCAAGCTCGTTGCAGCGTTTCTGCATGCCGTCCGACAACATGTCGACCTTGGCGCAATTGGGCATGTACCAGGCGACCGAAACATCGAAGGCGCCAAGCGGCAACAGGGTCTCGGTGTGGGACGCCCAGTCATCGACAAAGCTCACGTTGTAGTCGCGCGCATTGCCGCCACGGTTGAGCGCGGTGGTGGCGAGACGCACCAGCATGCCGCCGCCCTCGAAATTCTCGCCCACGAAAGGCGCCCAGCCATTGCCGGAGACGATCTTGATCGGCGGTTCGAAAGCGTTCGAGGGTTTCACCTGCTCGGCCTGGGTCGCCTCCGCCTGGGCAATCACCTGGGCGGCTGAGCCTGCGCCGGGCAGGTTGCCGTCAGCGCAGGGCAATTGCAGCGCCACCCCGGTGTCGAGCACGTTGGGGTTGGTGATCAGGTTGCGGTTGGCGTTGAAGATCTGCTGGTAGTCGAAGCTGCCATAGGCGGTTTCGGCAATCCCGGCGAGCGTGTCGCCCTGCTGCACCGTGTAGACGCTGCAGGCCTCTTGAGCCTCGCCTTTGTGAGCCAGCGCCAGGGTCAGCGCCAGAGCCCCGGCCCAGATCAATCCTTTGTTGGTCCAGTTCTTGGAGGTCATGGTCATCGTGCTTTCTGCTCTACGTGGTTTCTTGGCGAAATTGTCTTGGGTCAGGGCCCGCGCGGCCCGGAACGTCTTTCGATATGGCATGGTGATCTCCATCAGTTCACAAGCGCCCCAGCCTGGTGTTTCAATCCTTCGGTGACGATGTTCGCCCATTCCCCCGAGGCCAGCAGGATGCCGAGCCCGATGTTGAGCGTCTCGACGATGCGCTCGGCTTCGGGGTTGTCCCGGTGCAGCGCCACCCGCAATTGGTCGATATGCTGGACGAAGGGGTTTTCGACGATCTTGTGGGTCAGCCCCAGATCCTCAAGCACCCGCGCGCCGGTGCGCGTGTCGATCGCCACCAGATCCACCTTGCCCTGCTGCAGAAGGGAAAAGCAGGCATAGGCATTGTCCGGGCGGTTGAGGTCGAGTGTGGCGCGCGCCAGCCCCAGCTCTTCCAGATAGCCGGTGGGATAGCCTTCGGGCCGGCAGATGCGCGCCGCCTTCAGGCCTGCGGGCCGGGTCGCGGCGGCCTGTTCGGTTCCCGGACGGGCAAAGAAGCCTTCGACGATTTCATAGACCGGGTCGGAATAGACGAAATTCGCGCAGGCATAGGTTTCAACCGGGGTCAGCCGCTCGGGTGCCGCGCAATCGGGCCGGGTCCAGGGAAAGCTTGCATCAAAGGCCCGGCGCGGCAGAAGCACCTCCAGATGCGCCGCCCAGTCATTGACGAAAACCACCTCGACCGGGGTTTCGGGCACCGCCCGCAGCATCGCCTTGGTGACCAGTTCGGTGACCAGACCGCGCCCTTTCAGGCTTTCGTCGGTATAGGGCAGATAGCCATTGCCGGTCACCAGGCTGATCCCGGTTCCGGTCCCGGGCGCAGAAGCCGCCGCCGTCTCGGGCAGGGCGCCATCGAGGCAGGGCAGTTTCAGCACGGCGCCGACGGAAATCACATTGGGATTGCGCCCCACCTCGGCCCGGTTGGCGCGCCAGATCCGGCGGTAATCGCCATCGCCATAGACCTGTTTCGCCAGTTCCTTGAGCGAATCGCCCTTCTGGACCCGGTAGACACTGCAGGCACTCTGCGCTTTGAGCCCGGTCGCAAGCCCGGGAAGGGCAAGGGCGGCGGCCAGAAGGGACGCTGCGATCTTGATCATGGTCTTTCCCCTGAATTTCATAAATCTCGGTTCCTTTTCGCAACCAGACACAGGTGAACGGATTACCGGGGTGTCACGCGGGCCAGCCGCCACGCGAGCTCTGTCGCGCGGCCCTCGCGCAGAAGGCCGAGCCGCGCCTCGCCCTGCCCGGCACCGGCCAGCGCCTCCAGCCGCAGGGCCAGATCCTCCGGCGCCTCCAGGCGCGCGCCTTCGATCCCGGTGATCACGTCGCCCGGGCGCAGCTCCGAACCGGGGCCGGCCTCGGCCACGGTGAAGACCCAGTCGCGCCCCTCGATCCGGGCCGCAATCACGCTGCCGTCGGCCAGCCCGATCCGGCGCGTGATCGGCACCGCCAAAAGGCCCCGGGTGATCGCGCCGGTTTCAGCATCCCGGTAGCGCACCGCGCCGCGACTGTAGCCGTCGGGATCAGCGGTCAGCGCCTCCAGCACCAGCGCCGACAACGGCAGGCCCGGCGCCAGACGCACGCCGTTATAGGCGTAGATCACCACGCCTTCCGCGATCCAGTCGCCGGAGATGGCCAGATCCGCATCGGCGGTCACAGCGGTGATCACCGCCACATCCGCATTGCGCTGTTTCTCGCTGCGGCTGTCGAAGGGCATGACCACATCCCAATGGGCATAAGCGACCTGATCAGGCCGCAGGGGGGCGGTCTCGTCCACAAAGGCGGGCGGGGTCAGATCGCCGCTGAAGGCGGCATCCTGCGAAGCCTCGGGCAGAAAACCCGGCGATGCCATCGCATCAATTCGGGTTTCACCGTTGAGCGTGAGCGCGGCCATGCGCACGCCCGCAGGCGCGACCCGCAGGCTGCGGGTCCGGATCGGCGCGAAAACCGGTGCGGCCTCGGGGGGCAGCAGGGCTGCGACCGGCGGATCCTGCTCCGCCACCGGCAGCGGGGGATGGGCCGATGGGCCGGAGACCCCGGAGAGCATGGCGGGGGCGACAATCGCGAGATCGGCGAGCGGGGCCACCAGATCCGTCACCGGGCCGGCGGCGACGGCGGGGGCCAGATCGGGTGCGAGGGGCGGCATCATGGCGGCCGGTCTCTGCGGCCAGACCGGGGGCGCGGCCAGTGCTGCGAGCGTGACCGCCCCGGCGGCATCCTCCGCCGGGCGGCCAAGGTCCTGCGGCACAGCCAATGCGGCGTCAGGGCGCGACGGCACCGGCGCCGAGGGAAGCGCATCGCCTGCGACAAAGACCACCGCGCCCAGCCCGGCCAGCGCCAGTGCGGTTGCGGCCAGGAGTTTCGGCGCCCGCCGGGGCCCGGCCTTGAACGGCGCCGTCACCATGCCCACCGGGCCCGACAGAAGCACCGAGCGCGCCGACAGCGACACTTCCCGGGCGGACCGGGCGGTCGGTTCATCGGGTTCCATGCCAAGGGCTGCCAGCCAGTCCTCAGCGCTTTGCAGACGGTCCTCGGGCTGCAGGGCCAGCGCCGTGTCGATGGCGCGCAGGAAAGGGGGCGAGAACATCTCGACCCGGGGCGCCAGCGGCCGGTAGGGATCGCCCTCGCCCGCCGCCACCGCCGCCAGCCGGGTCGGCGCATCTTCGGGCGCAAACCCCACGATCAGGTGATGAAGCGACGCGGCCAGGCCGTAAAGATCGCTCCACGGGCCCTGGGGGCTGTCGGGGGCGTAGAATTCGGCGGGCGAATAGCCGTCCTTGACGCATTTCAGCCGCGACGGGCGGCGGCGCTTGGGCGCGTCGATTTCCCGGGCGGCGCCAAAGTCGATCAGCACCGGCGTGCAATTGGCCTGCAGCAGAATATTGTCCGGCGACAGATCCCGGTGCAGGAAACCGCGCCCGTGCACAAAGGCGACGGCGCGCAGAAGTGTTTCGGTCATCGCCTCGATCTGCGAGGGCGCAGGCAACGGCGCGTGGCCCTCGGCAATGTCCAGAAGATCCGGCCCTTCCAGGAAATCCATCACCAGATAGGCGGTGCCGTTTTCCTCGAAAATCTGGTGCACATGGACGATGGCGGGATGCTCCAGCCCGGCCAGCCGCTGGGCCTCACGGATGAAATGATCGACGATCTGGTCGATTTCCTCGCGCGCGGCCATGGAATTCGGGCGCATCTCGTTGCCCGCCCGCAGGCAAAGCTCGGAGGGAAAACACTCCTTCACCGCCACTTTGCGCCCGAAGGAATCCTGCGCCAGATAGGTGATCCCGAAACCGCCACAATTCAGATAGCCGACGATCGTATATTGACCGAACAGAAGCGTCGTGCCCGGACGCAGGTAAACCTCTGCAACCGCAGCACTTTCCGGCGTGTCCGCCTCGTCATCCCTGTAGTTCTGTAGGTCGATGACTTTCTTTTTGTGCACCGTACCATCCTAATGCTTGGTATTTCGACCGAGTGATTACGGATGGTAAACAATGCGTTTCGGCCAATATTGTGATGGGATTAAGGCAGAAACAGGATGTTGACCGCGAAACCGCTGATTTCTTAACCCTTCGGAAAGCTCCGCGGCGGAACTTTGCCACCCGCCCGCGCCCCAGAACCCGCTGGCCAAGCCTCCCGCCGCCGCCTATCTCTGCCCCGACCGGCCCGGTGGCCGCGACAAGGGAGAGCGACATGCCCCGGGATGACCAGAAACCCGCGCCCCATTGGGACGACCAGAAACCCGCGCCCCTATGGGACGACCTGACCGAATGGAGCGCCAAGGCCGGCGCCTGGGCCGCCGCGTATCATCGCCACAAACGCGACCTGCCCGTGCGCGCCCGGGTCGCCCCCGGTGACATTGCCGCCCAATTGCCCGACAGCCCGCCCGAAGGCGGCGAGGACATGACGGCGATCCTTGAGGATTTCGAGCGCATCCTGCTGCCCGGCATGACCCATTGGCAGCACCCGCGCTTCTTCGCCTATTTCTGCAACAACGCAACGCCCCCCACTGCGCTGGCCGATTTCCTGATCGCCACGCTCTCGCCCCAATGCATCCTATGGCAGGCCGCCCCCGCCGCCACCGAACTGGAGACCCGGATGCTCGAATGGCTGCGTCAGGCGGTGGGTCTGCCCGACACGTTTCAGGGCGTCATTCAGGGCACCGCGTCCGAGGCCACCCTGGCCGCCGTGCTGACCATGCGCGAACGCGCGCTGGACTGGGCCGGCAATCGCGACGGGCTGGCCGGCCAGCCGAAGCTGCGCCTTTACACCACCGCGGAAGTGCACCCGTCGGTCGACCGCGCCGTCTGGGTCGCGGGCATTGGCGACGCCAATCTGATCCGCCTTCCGGTCAAGGGCCCTCTCCGGGGCATGGACCCCGACGCGCTGGCGGCCGCGATCCGGGATGACCGCGCCGCCGGGCACCTGCCCATCGGCGTTCTGGCCTGTCTCGGCGGCACCGCCATGGGCGCCTGCGACCCGCTGGACCGGATCGCGGAGATCACCGCACGCGAAAACCTCTATCTTCACGTGGATGCCGCCTGGGCCGGCAATGCGATGATCTGCCCCGAACTGCGCCCGCTCTGGGCCGGGATCGAGGGCGCCGACAGCCTGGTGTTCAACCCCTACAAATGGCTGGGCGCCCAGGCCGAAGGCTCGATCCATTTCCTGAAACATCCCGAGGATCTGCGTCGCACCCTGGCCTATCAGCCGGAATATCTCAAAGGCCCGGAAAGCGACGTGATCAACTATTCCGAATGGACCGTGCCGCTGGGTCGGCGGTTCCGCGCGCTGAAACTCTGGTTCCTGATCCGCGCCTATGGGCTCGACGGGCTGCGCGGGCGGATCCGCAACCACATCCGCTGGAGCACGGCGCTGTGCGACCGCCTCCGCGCCCATCCGCGGTTCGAGATCGTGACGGAACCGATCCTGTCGCTTTTCACGTTCAGGGTGCCCGGCGATGATGCTGCCCAGCGCGCATTCGTCGAACGGGTCAATCGCGACGGGCGGATCATGATCACCCCCGCCGACGTGGCAGGACAGGTGGTCTGCCGGTTCCAGGTCGGCCAGTTCGACACGCTGGAAGAGGACGTGGCGCTGGCCTATGAGGTGCTGGTGGAACTGGGAGAAAATTGATGCAGAACACCGCGCGCGCCACCCGGGGCATGGTGACGGCCCCCCATCATCTGGCCAGCGAGGCGGGCCTGCGCGTGTTGCGCGAGGGCGGCAATGCGATCGAGGCGGCGGTGGCGATCGCGGCCACGCTGACCGTGGTCTATCCCCATATGAACGCGCTCGGCGGCGACAATTTCTGGCTGCTTCACGGACCCGGCGGCCGGGTGAGTGCGATTGACGCCTGTGGGGCCGCCGCCGGTCTGGCCGATGGGGATTTCTTTCGAAATCAAGGGCTTGATGCGATCCCTTCCCGGGGTCCGCTGGCCGCGCTGACCATGGCCGGGGCGGCCAGCGGCATGGCGCGGGCGCTTGAGGAAGCCGCACGCTGGGGCGGCCGGCTGCCCCTGTCGCGGCTTTTTGAGGATGCGATCTTTCACGCCGAATCCGGCACGCCTGCCGCCGAGACCCTGGCGGGCAATGCCGCCGCCAAAGCCGGGGAATTGCGGGACGTGCCCGGGTTTGCCGGGGTCTATCTGACAGAGGGCCAACCGCCGAAAACCGGCGAGATCGTCAAACAGCCCCGGCTGGCGCACAGCTTCCGCCGACTGGCCGAGGACGGGCTCGACAGTTTCTATCGCGGCGAGATGGCGCGCTCCATGGCCGCTGATCTGGAGCGGGTCGGCAGCCCGATCCGCGCCGCCGATTTCGCCCGCCACCGGTCCCTTGACGTCACACCGCTCACGCTCAATCTGCGCGGCCACACGCTTTACAACATGCCGCCCCCCACCCAGGGGCTGGCCGCGCTGATCATCCTCGGGATCTATGACAGGCTGGGGATCACCGCGCCCGAAACCACCGGTTTTGTCCATGGCATTGTCGAGGCGACCAAACAGGCGTTCCGCATCCGCGACGCCCATGTCTGCGACCCGGCCTATATGCGCGACCCGGCCGAGACCTGGCTGGCGCCCGCCCGTCTTGACGCCATGGCCGCGGCCATTGACCCGGACCGTGCTGCTCCCTGGCCGCATCCGTCCCAGCAGGGTGACACGGTCTGGTTCGGCGCGGTCGATGGCGCGGGCCGGGCGGTGAGCGCGATCCAGAGCATCTATTGGGAATTCGGCTCCGGCGTGGTGCTGGAGGAAAGCGGGCTCACCTGGCAGAACCGGGGCACCAGCTTCTCCCTTGCGCCCGGCCATCACAACGCGCTGATGCCGCACCACCGCCCGTTCCACACGATCCAGCCCGCGCTCGCCCATCTGGCCGATGGCCGCGTCATGCCCTGGGGCACCATGGGCGGCGAAGGCCAGCCCCAGACCCAGGCGATGATCTTTGCGCGCCACGTGCTCCACGGCATGGATCTGCAAAAGGCGGTGAGCGCGCCGCGCTGGCTTCTGGGCCGCACCTGGGGGGCGGAAACCACGACGCTGAAACTGGAAAACCGGATCGAACCGGGCGTGCTCGACGGGCTGCGCCGCGCAGGCCATGCGGTGGAGGTTCTGGGCGGCCACGAGGAGATGATGGGTCATGCCGGTGCGCTGGTCTGGCATCCGGGCGGGTTGATCGAAGGCGCCAGCGATCCGCGCAGTGACGGGGCCGCCATCGGGTTTTAGACCGCAGGGGCCGAAGCGCCGGATCGGGAAGGCAACACCGCCTGAAATCAGCAGCTTACCCGGTGCCACCCCCTGCCAATCCGCCCCGGACCAAGTGTTCCCCCGACGCCACGGCGGCGGCGGCGCTGCCTGATTGGGCCTGACGCTTGGCGGCAAACCTGCTAAGAGGCCGCGCGAATGGCGTGCGTGTAAATTGGTTAAAGAAGGTCGGCGAGCCTATGAAGATCGAAAAGACCCCCATCCCCGGCGTAGTGATCCTGGAGCCCGCGCGGTTCGGCGACGCCCGTGGCTTTTTCTCCGAAAGCTGGAACAAGGCCCGGATGGCCGCGGCGGGGCTGGACTATGATTTCGTCCAGGACAATCATTCCCTGTCGTCGGATGCGGGCACCCTGCGGGGCCTGCATTTTCAGGCGCCGCCCTTCGCCCAGGCCAAGCTGGTGCGCTGCGGACGCGGGCGGCTGTTTGATGCGGTGGTCGATGTGCGCAAGGGTTCGCCCAGCTATGGCGAATGGTTCGGGATCGAGTTGAGCTTTGACAACGGGTTGCAGTTGATGGTGCCCGAGGGCTGCCTGCACGGCTTTGTCACCCGGGAGCCCGACACCGAGATCATCTACAAGGTGAACAACCCTTATGACGCGGCCAGCGACGGCGCGGTGGCTTGGGATTCCTGTGGGATCGACTGGGGTGTGAGCGCAACACCGAAGCTGTCCGACAAGGACGCCGCCGCCCAGACGCTGGCCGATTTCGACAGCCCTTTCACCTGGAGTGAGACATGAAAATTCTGGTAACCGGCGGGGCGGGCTTTATCGGCTCTGCGGTGGTGCGGCTGGCGATGGCACGCGGCCATGAGATCGTCAATCTGGACATCCTGACCTATGCGGCGAACCTGGAAAACGTCGCAAGCGTCGCCGATCAGCCGGGCTATGCCTTTGAAAAGGTGAGCATAACGGACCGCGCCGGGCTGGACCGCGTGTTCGCGGATCATCAACCGGATGCGGTGATGCATCTCGCGGCCGAAAGCCATGTGGACCGTTCGATTGACGGGCCTGCGGCCTTTGTCGACACCAATATCACCGGCACCTATACGCTGCTGGAAGCCGCCCGCGCCTATTGGGAAGGTGCCGGTCGGCCCGAAGGATTCCGGTTCCATCACATCTCCACAGATGAGGTGTTCGGCTCGCTGGGCGCGACCGGCATGTTCACCGAGACCACCGCCTATGATCCGCGCAGCCCCTATTCCGCGTCGAAAGCGGCGTCCGACCATCTGGTGCGCGCCTGGGCCGAAACCTATGGTCTGCCCGTGGTGCTGACCAATTGTTCCAACAATTACGGCCCCTATCACTTCCCCGAAAAGCTGATCCCGGTGGTCATTCTGAACGCGCTCCATGGCCGCGAGATTCCGGTCTACGGGGCCGGCGACAATGTGCGCGACTGGCTTTATGTCGAGGACCATGCGGATGCGCTGCTGCTGGTGCTGGAAAAGGGTGCGCTGGGGCGCAGCTACAATATCGGCGGCGAGAACGAGGTGGCGAATATCGAACTGGTGCGCAGGATCTGCGCGCTTCTCGATGAGCGCCGCCCGGACCATGCGCCCCATGACAAGCTGATCACCTTCGTCACTGATCGGCCCGGCCATGACAAACGCTATGCGATTGACCCCAGCCGCATCCGCGACGAATTGGGCTGGCGGCCCTCGGTGACCTGGGAAGAGGGTCTGGCGCAGACCGTGGACTGGTATCTGGAGAATGAGGCCTGGTGGCGCCCGCTGCTGGATGTGGCGATGGAGCGGCGGGGGACGACCGGTTGATGCTGACAGCGCACCTGCCCTCCGGCTACGTTGCCGCGCGTAGTTTCGCCCCCGGTCTGAAATGGGGAATGCCGGTGGCGCTGATCGCGGCGATCTTGCCGGATGTGGACCTGTTGTGGTTCTACCTGATCGATGATCGGTCCGTGCATCACCACAAGTACTGGTTTCATATTCCGCTGTTCTGGGCGCTCATTGCCTTGGCAACCTGGCCGGTGGCGCGACGGGCCGGAATCGTGTCCCTTTACTGTCTGTTCTTTGGCGTTCTGCTGCTTCACATGGCACTTGATACCATCGTTGGTGGCATCGCTTGGCTCCAACCCTTTTCCGATCACCTGATCACACTGGTGACCGTTCCGGCAGTGCAGGACCACTGGGTTCTCAACTTCGTGTTTCACTGGACCTTTCTGCTGGAACTTCTCATCTGGGCCGCCGCATTGGCTCTGCTTCTCAAGGGGCGACACACATGAAAATCGCGCTTTTCGGCCAGAACGGCCAGGTGGCCACAGAGGTGCAGCGGGCCTGTCCGCCGGGCACGTCCCTGACCGTGATCGGCCGGGAAGTGGCGGATTTTTCTCAGCCGGATCAAGTCTTTGCCGTGGCAAGCGCACTTCATGCGGATGCGATGATCAATGCCACCGCCTATACCGCCGTCGATAAAGCGGAGGAAGAAACGGCGCTGGCGGATGCGGTCAACGGCATCTCCGTGGGCCGGTTGGGCGAGGCCTGCGCGTCCTCGGAGACGCCGCTCGTGCATATCTCGACCGATTACGTTTTCGACGGCAGCGGCACCCGGCCCTGGGCGCCCGGGGATGCGACCGACCCGCAGGGCGCCTATGGGGCGAGCAAGCTCAAGGGCGAAGAGGCGCTGCGGGCCAGCGGCGCGCGCCATGTGATCCTGCGCACCTCCTGGGTGTTCAGCGCCCATGGCAACAATTTCGTCAAGACCATGCTGCGTTTCGGCGCCGAACGCGAGGTGCTGCGGGTGGTTGATGACCAGATCGGCGGGCCGACCCCTGCCGCCGGCATCGCCCGCACCTGCCTCGGGATTGCCCGCGCGCTTCATGAGGGTGCCGAGGGGGGCACCTATCATTATGCCGGGGCGCCGGAGGTGAGTTGGGCCGATTTCGCCCGGGCGATCTTCGAGGCCTCCGGCCTGCCCGCGCGGGTCGAGGCGATCCCGACCACGGATTATCCGACGCCTGCCACACGGCCGCTCAATTCACGGATGGATTGCACGAGCCTTGCGCGGGATTTCGGCATCGACCGGCCCGACTGGCGCGCCGGGCTGGCCGAGGTTCTGGCGGAGCTTGGCGGATGACCGGCCTTCTGAGGTACGCCCGCCGCATCCACCAGCCCCTTGCCCAGAACCCCCAGCACAGTTTCGCCGCCAATCACGCGCTGGTGCATTATCCCTCGGGGGCGATCTATTCGATGATCCCCAAGAACGGCTGCAGCACCCTTCGGCTGAGCCTCGGGATCGGCAACAACATCCTCAAGGGTCCGGGCGATTTCCGCTGGATCCACATGAACAACGAGACGTTCCGCGCCGATCTGGGCGCGCTGGTGCGCGCGCCGTTCAGCTTCGTGATCCTGCGCTGCCCCTATCGCCGTCTGGCCAGCGCCTATCTCGACAAGATCGTCGGCAAGGAACGCGACATGTGGGATCTGTTCCGCCGCTCGGGCGAGGCCTTCGATCCCGACCAGTTGAGTTTCGCAGGCTTTCTGAACCTTCTGGAAACGCCGCTTCTGCGCAACCTCAATGTCCATTGGCGCCCGCAGGTGGATTTTCTGGTCTATGACGATTACACGCACTGGTTTGCGCTGGAACGGGCCGACCGGATCGCCCCGGTGCTGCGCGACGCCATCGGCCTGGAGCTTTTCGATGCCCGCCCCCTGACGAACCACGGAACGGACGGAAAACGCCTTATTCTTGACCAAGATTTTTCGGATGTTCCGGCCCACGAAATAGCCGCTTTGAAACGAGAAAACCGATTGCCCTCCCATGAAACCTTGTTCACCGGCGCCCTGACGGGCAAGCTGGGCATGCTCTACGCGAGCGACATCGACCTCTATTGCGAGGTCTGCGACCCTTCTGACCTGCTATTTGCCAGGCACGAGACGGAGACGACCCAATGACACAACGCAAGGGCATCATTCTCGCCGGTGGTTCGGGCACCCGGCTTTATCCGATCACCATGGCGGTGTCGAAACAGCTGCTGCCGATCTATGACAAGCCGATGATCTACTATCCGCTCTCGGTGCTGATGCTCTCGGGCATCCGCGAGATCGCGATGATCACCACACCCGAAGATCAGGCGCAGTTTCAGCGGCTTCTGGGCGATGGTTCCCAATGGGGGCTCAGCCTGACCTGGATCGTCCAGCCATCGCCTGACGGGCTGGCGCAGGCCTATCTGCTGGCCGAGGATTTCCTGGATGGCGCGCCCTCCGCGATGGTGCTGGGGGACAACATCTTTTTCGGCCATGGCCTGCCCGAGATGCTGGCCCGCGCCGATGCGCAGGAGACGGGCGGCACGGTCTTCGGCTATCGCGTTGCCGATCCGGAGCGTTACGGCGTGCTGGCCTATGAGGGCGACAAGGTGAGCCAGATCATCGAGAAGCCGGAAAACCCGCCGTCGAACTATGCGGTGACCGGGCTCTATTTCCTCGATGGCACCGCGCCCGAGCGGGCGGCGAAAGTCCAGCCTTCGGCGCGGGGCGAGTTGGAGATCACCGATCTGCTGGAGCAATATCTGGAAGACGGCGCGCTCAATGTGGAACGGATGGGGCGCGGCTATGCCTGGCTCGACACCGGCACCCATGGCTCGCTTCTGGATGCCGGCAATTTCGTCCGCACCCTGACCGCGCGGCAGGGTCTGCAATCGGGCTCGCCCGAGGAAATCGCCTATGAGAACGGCTGGATCAGCCGCAGCGATCTGCAGACGCTGGCCGAGCCGCTGGGCAAGAATGCCTATGGCGCCTATCTGAAACAGATCGCGGGTGAAGGCGAATGAAGACGGCACTGATCACCGGTGCAGCCGGGTTTATCGGATACCACACAGCGGAACGCTGGCTGGCCGAAGGCTGGCGGGTGGTGGGGCTCGATGCCTTCACCGAATACTACGACCCCAAGCTGAAACGCGACCGGGCCGCACGGCTGGCGAAACATGAGAATTACATCGAAGTGGAGGGCCGGGTCGAAACACCGGGCCTGCTGGCTGAGCTCATGGAGACGTACCGGCCAGAGCATGTGATCCACCTCGCCGCCCAGGCCGGGGTGCGCTATTCGATCGACGCGCCGCGCACCTATGTGGAGGCCAACATCCAGGGCACGTTCGAACTTCTCGAAGCCGCCCGCGCCCATCCCGGCGCCCATCTTCTGATCGCCTCGACCTCCTCGGTCTATGGCGCCAACACGGTGATGCCCTACGCGGAAACCCACAAGGCGGATGCGCAGATGTCCTTCTATGCGGCGACCAAGAAGGCGACCGAGGCGATGGCCCATTCCTATGCCCATCTCTACGATCTGCCGGTGACCATGTTCCGGTTTTTCACCGTCTATGGCACCTGGGGACGGCCCGATATGGCGCTGTTCAAATTCGTGCGCGCCATGCTCGAAGGGGACGCCATCGATGTCTACAACCACGGGCGGATGAAACGCGATTTCACCTATGTGGA
>JAOXSD010000215.1 GCA_025800205.1 Silicimonas sp.
GAAAGCTCGACCCCGATCCTGGCGATCACCTCGGATGTGGGCACCCGGGCACGCGGCCATTATCCGCTGACCGAGCTGGATCAGGCCGGGCTGATGGCACCGCTGACCAAGACCACCCAGGTCATCCAGCATGCCGACGCGGTGCCCGACGCAGTGCGCGGGGCCTTTCGCACCATGACCACGGGGCGTCCCGGATCGGCGCATCTGGGTTTTCCCATCGACGTGCAGCGGGGTGCTGCGAACCCCGATGACATCTGGGCCGACCCGGCGCATTCGAGCTATCCTGCCTATCCCGCGGGCGCCGATCCCGACGCGATCGCGGCCCTGGCCGATGCGTTACTGTCGGCGAAAAACCCGCTGGTGATTTGCGGCGGCGGCATCGTTCTGGCGCGCGGCGAGGCGGATTTTGCCGATTTCGTCGCCGCCACGGGCATTGCGGTGGCCACCACGATTTCCGGTCAGGGCAGCCTGCCCGAAACCCATCCGAATTGCCTCGGCGTGGTCGGCTCCAACGGCGGTGTGCCGGAGACCCGCGCCGTGGTCGAGGCCGCCGATCTGGTGTTGTTCATCGGCTGTCGTGCTGGCTCGGTCACCACCGAGCTCTGGCGCTATCCCGACAAGACCACACGCATTCTGCATATCGACAGCGACCCGGAGGTGATCAGCGCCTCTTACCGGACCGAGGTTGGCGTCGTCTCGGATGCGCGGCTTGCGCTGAAGACGCTGAACGCGGAATTGGCGACACGCGACATCACGCCCTTTGACGGGGCTGCGCAAATCGCCCCGGCCAAGGCGGCGAAATGGGCGAATTTCAATGCGCTGGCGGCGTCGACTGCGGCCCCCATCCTGCCCGAACGCACCATCGCCACCCTGCGCCGCATCCTGGATGACGACGCCATCGTGGTGGGCGATCCGGGCACGCCCTGCCCCTATATCTCGGCCTATTACGAGTTGAACACCACCGGCCGCACCCTGTTTTCCAACCGGGCGCACGGGGCACTCGGCTACGCGCTCTCGGCGGCCACCGGGGCTGCCGTCGGCGCGCAGGGCCGCAAGGTGGTGGGGCTGATGGGCGACGGGTCGTTCGGTTTCACCTGTGGTGAGCTGGAAACCGTGCAGCGGCTGGGCCTGCCGATCACTTTCATCGTCTTTTCCAATTCGGTCTATGGCTGGATCAAGGCGGGTCAGAAAACCAAGTTCGGCGAGCGATATTTCTCGGTCGATTTCGATCGCACCAACCATCAGGCGGTTGCCGAGGCCTTTGGCCTGAAGGCGTTCCGCGCCGACGATCCGAACACGCTGGAGGCCACCCTGCGCGCGGCCATCGACCATCCCGGCCCGTCCCTGGTGGATGTGATTTCGCAGCCGCTGCAAGAGGCCCATGCGCCGGTCAGCGAGTGGATCGCCTGATGTCGGACCATCGGATCCGGGCGCTGGATGTCCATATCCTGCATATTCCGGCCCGCGCGGTGCATTCCCACGGGTCCGGTGATGTGGCGGGGATCAATGTGGCCCTTCTGGAGCTGACCACCGACAGCGGATTGGTCGGTTGGGGCGAAGCAGCTCCCTGGCCCGTTTTTACCGGTACGGTGGAAGGGGCCGCGGCGGCGCTGCACGGCCATTTTGCCCCTTTCGTTCTGGGCGCCGACCCGGTGCAGGTGGAGCCACTGATGGCCCGCGCCGAAGCCACGCTGGTCGGCCATCCCGAGGCCAAGGCGGCGCTGGAATGCGCGCTTCTTGATCTCGCGGGACAGATCGCGGACCTGTCCATTGCCGAGATGATGGGTGGGATTTCGCGGCGTTCGATGCCGATGAGCTTTTCCGTGGCCAATCCCGATTTCGACGCTGATCTGGTTGATATTGCAGCGCTTTGGGAGGATGGGGTCCGGCTGTTCAAGCTCAAGACCGGGTTTGCCGACCATGGGTTCGATCTGATGCGGCTGGAGAAGCTGCGCGGGCTTTATGGCGATGAGATCGGGCTGCGGATCGATTACAATCAGGGGCTCGCCGCCCATGATGCCCTGCGCCATGTGCGCGATCTGGAGGGGTTCCGGCCCGATTTCGTCGAGCAGCCCGTCAAGCGCCACGAGCGGGCCGCTTTGGCCGCGATCACCCGGGCGGTGGATGTTCCGGTGATGGCCGATGAAAGCGTGTTCGGCCCGGTGGATGCGCTCGAAGGCGTGGGGCTTGGCCTGGCCGATATTTATTCGCTGAAGGTGATGAAATCGGGAGGCATTCGCCGCTGTCTTGAAGTCGCCGCCATTGCGCGGGCCGCTGGGCTCGGGGTTTATGGCGGCTGCATGTTCGAAACGTCGATCGGCCATGCGGCAGGGGCCCATCTGATGGCCGCCCTGCCCGAGCTGCGCCTGGGTTGCGAGTTTTATATGTCGACCTATTACGCCAGTGCCGATATTGCCGAGACGCCTTTTCCGGTGTCGGACGGTCAGGTGCATCTACCCGAAGGCGCAGGGCTCGGGGTTCGGCCGGATCGGGACGCTTTGGCCCGGCACCGGACCGGGCAGATGACGGCGCGGCTTTAGTTGACCCGCAAGGTCACCGTGACCTGAGTGCCGGTGCCCGATTTCGGCGCGCCGATATGGACATTTCCACCATAGGTGAACGCCACCTTGCGCAGGATGGCAAGCCCCATGCCCGCGCCGGGATCCACATCGCGCGAGACCAGTTTGGTCATCGGGCGGGTGACGAATTCCGCCTTGTCCGCGGGGATGCCCGGCCCGTCATCGGTGACCACGAATTGCCATTCCTTTTCGCTGATCGGCCCGCCGGTGATGGTGATTTGGGGGGATTTTTCGGGATGAAACCGCACCGCATTGAGGATCAGCGCCGAAAAGATCCGCTGCAGATCATCCGAGCCGATCTGCACATTGCCATGGTCGATCTCCCGGCTGATCCGCACCTCTTCGCCGAAGCCGAGATCCTCGATCACATCTTCGAGCACATTGGCCGGTTTCAGGGACGCAATCGCCTGCATCCGGCCAACGCGTGAGTATTCCAGAAGCCCGGTCAGCATCAGGTCGAGGCGCGAGGCATGGGACCCGATCAGTTCCAGGTGCCGGTCGGTGGCGCCCGGAAGGGTGATGGCGGCTTCTTCAAGATCCTCGGTGATCCAGCTGGGCAATTCCTGCAAGGCCCGCACGGAGGCGCGCAGATCGTGGGAAATGCGATAGATGATCTCGTCGGTTTCTGATTCAGCCTCCTGAACGGGGATGGAAGGATCGAAGGAAAGGTTGGCGTTCATCGCATCCTCGGTACTGTACAAACTGACCCTGCCCCGTGGTTCTATCCGCCGAGGACTTAAACATCCGTAAACCTCCGGGCGGAAAACACCGTCATTCACCCGGGTTTGAGGCGGTTTTCCCGGATGAAATTTCATTAAAATTGCGTCTGTTAACCTCCCCGCAAAACATTGCGTTGATGATGGCACTGTTGAGTGGTTGAACTACTGACAGGACATCATGCAGAATTCTTCTCTTGTTCACGCGCCCGACGATACGACCTCCGACAGCGCGGCACGCGGCATGCGCTTGTTGGTCATTGATGACAATGAGCTGGATCGTCAGCGGCTGATCCGGCTTTGTGACAAGGCCGGCATGCGGTTCGAAGCGACCGAGGTGGAAGGTCTGGCGGATCTGCCCGAGGCGCTCGACGCCTGCGCCTATGACATCATCTTCATCGATTACTTTCTCGCCGGGGATACCGGGCTGGAAGCGCTCGAGATCATCTCGGCCCATGAGGGTCAGGTGAATGCGGCCTCGATCATGCTGGCGGGGGAAGGTCAGATCAATATCGCGGTCGAGGCCATGCGCCAGGGCTGTTCTGACTATCTGACCAAGGCGATGATGAATGTGGACACACTGCAGAAATCCGTCGCCACCGCCCTGGAACGACGCCTGATGATGGAAGAGCTGGCCCATGCCAAGCAAAGCCGGGAGGAGGTGGAAGCCTCGATCCTCAACTATGCCCGGGCCTGCACCGCCGAGATGCGCGAGATCCTTTCGGGCACCCTGCGCCGCGTGAGAAAACTGCGCAATTACAAGGCGATGGAGAATGTCGACTATGTGGTCGACCTGCATTCCCTGGAAACGGAGATCGACAAGCTCTGGGGGGCATTTCCGGATTTCGCGGGCCCGGCGCTGACCAATGGAAAGGCGCCCGAGCCGCAGCTTCTGGAGCAAGACCCGGCAGAACACCATGCGGGGGCGCCCGACTAGGACCGATTCCGTCGCGCCGATGTCGATTTTGAGCGTGCCATTGGCCGTGGTTCACGCGACACTCCACGTGTCATGCGTGTGATCCTGTCCTTTGCGGCCCTTCTTCTCTCCGTCGTGCTTCTGCAACTGGGCTCCGGCGGGCTGGCGCCGCTGGATGCAATCTCCGGCCTGGAGCTCGGGTTCACTCGAAGCCAGGTGGGTCTTCTTGGCTCGGCCCATTTCATCGGCTTTTTCATCGGCTGTTGGTGGGCACCCCGGCTGATGGGAGATGTGGGCCATTCCCGGGCCTTTGCGGTCTTCACCGCCACCGGGACGATCGGCATTCTGAGCCATATGTTGATCATCGATCCGGTCGCCTGGATGGGGATGCGGGTGCTGTCGGGGCTGTGCATCGCGGGCGCCTATACGGTGGTGGAAAGCTGGCTGCAGGCCAAGGTCACCAACGACACCCGGGGGCGGGCCATGGGCACCTATCGCGCGGTGGATATCGGCGCATCGCTGATGGCGCAGTTGATGATCTCAATCCTCGCCCCGGCCCATTACGTGTCCTACAACATCCTGGCGCTGATCTGTTGCGCCGCCATCGTGCCCCTGGTGCTGACCAAGGTGCAACAACCGGCCCTGCCGAAGGCGCCCCGCCTGCGCCCCGCCCTGGCCTGGCAGAAATCCCCCCTCGCCGCCGCCGGGGTGCTGTCGGCCGGGTTGACCACCGCCGCCTTCCGTATGGTCGGACCGATTTACGGGATCGAAGTCGGGCTGAGCCTTGACGATATCGCCTTGTTTCTGGCGGCTTTTGTCCTCGGCGGCGCGCTGAGCCAGGTCCCGGCTGGATGGGCGGCGGACCGGTTCGATCGGCGCTGGGTTCTGGTCGCGCTCTCCGTCGGGGCGATCCTGGCCTGCGCCATCACCGTGGCGTTTTCCGCCAACGGGACCGCGGCGGCGTTCCTGACTGCGGGGATCTTCGGCTTTGCCACCTTCCCGATCTATTCGGTCGCCACCGCCCATGCCCATGATTTTGCCAGCCATGACGAACGCATCGATCTTTCGGCGGCGCTGATGTTTCTTTATGCGCTGGGCGCCATCGCATCGCCCTGGATTGTCTCACTTCTGATCGACCGACTTGGCCCCTGGGCGATGTTCGGCTTTGTGTCGCTGGCGCATCTTGCCCTGATCGGCTTCAGCCTGATCCGCATGGGACGGCGCGATACCACCACGCGAACCGCCTATGTCTATGCGCCGCGCACGACCTTCCTGATCGGCCGATTGTTACGCCGGTCGCGGGAAAACTTCGATCGGTCAGGGGATTAGAGCGGCGAGACCTCAACCACGGGGCCCAGGCCGGTTTCCAGGGAGGCAATCTGAGCGCCGCTCACGCTGAGCATCATCGCGCCGGACAGACAGAGAAAGGACAGGACGCCCCAGAGGAAAAACGATGCGATCTTCATGGGGCGAGGATAACCGCGACAATCGGGCGAAACCAAGGCAAGCGCCCTCAAGATCCGCGAACAATCCCGGCGAATGTTTCGAAGATGGAACCATTGGCCGCCACCACCTCGCCGGCCTCCACCGGGTTTTCACCAGGCACGAAGCCGTCAACGAACCCGCCCGCTTCGCGCACGATCAGCACGCCGGCGGCGATGTCCCAGGCATTGAGGCGTTTTTCCCAATAGCCCTCGTAGCGGCCCGCCGCCACATAGGCCAGATCGAGCGCGGCCGAGCCCGAGCGTCGCACGCCGGCGGTCATCGGCAGAAGCCGGGCCAGTTGCTGGAGCACTTCGGGAAGCTCCGGGCGCCCGCCAAAGGGCAGGCCCGTGGTGAAGATGCTCTCGATCATCTTCGAGCGGTCGCTGACCCGGAGCCGTTGGGCATTCATGAAGGCGCCCTGCCCACGTTCAGCCATGAACATTTCATCCTTGGCCGGATCGAACACCACGCCGGCGACGATTTCGCCCTTGTGTTCCAGCGCAATCGAAACCGCCCAGTGCGGCAGGCCGTGCAGAAAGTTCGTCGTCCCATCCAGCGGATCGACGATCCAGCGCCGGGTCGGATCCTTGCCTTCGACGGCATCGCTTTCCTCGCCCACCCAGCCGTAGTTCGGCCGGGCTTCCATCAGGGTTTCGCGGATGATCGCCTCGGCGGCCACATCGGCCCGGCTGACGAAATCCCCCGCCCCCTTGGACGAGACCTGAAGGTTCTCGACCTCACGGAAATCCTTGGTCAAGCTGCGCCCCGCCGCGCGGGCCGCCTTGATCATCACATTCATATTGGCGCTTTGCATGGCGCGCGTTTAGGCAGTTTGCGCCACCGTCGCAACCGCAAAAACACAGGAAGCATAAGCGGTATGCACTGCGTTTATGACGCAATTTACGAAATCGTCACCTTGTTTGACGGCTCCCTGATCGACCAGCATGGCCCCGAACGCCCGACCACCCCCGGTTCGGGCGGCTGAGAGAGGGGAAAAATGGAACAGTTGATCGCACAATTGATCGGTGGTGCCGCAGGCGGTGCCGGAGGCGGCAAGGTGCTGCAGGGCTCGAACATGGGCGGTCTGGGCAATCTGATCGCGGGTGCTGTGGGCGGTGTCGGCGGTGGTCAGATCCTGGGCGGATTGATGGGGGCTGGCGGAGCGGCCGCCGATGGCGCGCTGGGTGGCGGCGGCATCGGTGCCCTGGCAGGCTCCCTGGTCGGCGGCGGCATCGGCGGGATGATCGTGCAGATGGTGGTCGGCATGATCCTGAACAAGATGAAGGGCTGAGCCCCGCACGCCCGCCGCCTAGGCTGCGGGCGTATCCCGTTGCAATTGAACGGGTATTTTTCGAGCCAGCGCCAGAAAATGGGCCATATACGGCTTTGCGACATCATCGTCGCGGGTGGCGGCGAAAAGCCGTTTGGTCACCCCGCCCCGGGTCAAAGGCCGGGTCACATAATCGGAATGATAGCGAAGCTGGCGCAACACCCAATCGGGCAGAACCGTCACCCCTTTCCCGGCTGCGACCAGCATCAGGATCACCTCGGTCAATTCCACCTGGCGCAATCCGCGCGGCTCCACCTTCGCGGGTGTGAGAAGGGTCGTGAAGACATCGAGCCGCGAGCGGTCGACCGGATAGGTGATCAGCAATTCGCCACGCAGGTCTTCCGCCTCGATAAAGGGCTTTTCGGCCAGGGCATGGCTGCTGGCCGCAACGAAAACCGGCTCGTAGTCAAACAAAGGTGAAAAAACCACCCCGTCGAGATCCTCGGGATCCGATGAAATCACCAGGTCCAGTTCCTCGCGCTGCAACGCGGGCATGGCATCGAAGGCAAGGCCCGGGCGGATGTCCACATCCACATCGGGCCAGGCCTTGCGGAACTCTTCGAGCACAGGAAACAGCCATTCGAAACAGGCGTGGCATTCGAGGGTGATGTGCAAACGGCCCGTCTTGCCCGCGCGCAGCCCCATGAACTCCTCTTCCGCAGCGGCCACTTCAGGCAGCACCTTGTCGGCGAGTTTCAACAGGCGCTGGCCTGCCGCCGAGAGTTTCAGCGGCTTCGAGCGGCGCACGAACAATTCGACCCCGACCTGGGCTTCGAGCCCTTTGACCTGATGGGACAGGGCCGATTGGGTGATGTTCATCGCTTCCGCCGCCCGGGCCAGACCACCGGTGTCATGGATCGCACGAATGGTTTTCAGATGGCGCAGTTCGATGTGCAAAATCAAACATCCTTCATTAAAAAGATGAGAATTATGAATTTGTTTCACGATTAGGGCCGTGAGACAAGGGCACAGCCGAAAAGAGGATTTGCCCCATGTCCGCCCGCCTGTCCTATGAGTTTTTTCCGCCCCGCTCGATTGATGCGTCGTTCCGGCTTTGGGACAC
Organism: Silicimonas sp.; assembly: GCA_025800205.1. Classification (GTDB taxonomy): domain Bacteria; phylum Pseudomonadota; class Alphaproteobacteria; order Rhodobacterales; family Rhodobacteraceae; genus CALKXV01. The sequence goes on from JAOXSD010000215.1 coordinate 8,090, forward strand.
GATGCGCGCCCTCGGTCACACGGAACCGGAATTCGTATCGGTCACCTATGGCGCCGGGGGAACCACGCGCAATCTGACCCATGAGGTGGTCGAAACCATCGGCAAGCGCACCGGGTTGAATGTGGCCGCACATCTCACCTGTGTTGATGCGTCGCGGGAGGAAACGCTAGAGATTGCAGAGCGTTACGCGGAAGCGGGCGTGAACCATATCGTCGCTCTGCGCGGTGATCCGCCCAAGGGGCAAGGCGCGTTTCAGCCGCATGCGGACGGGTTTCAGAACAGTCCCGAGCTGATCGCGGCGCTGGCGAAAACCGGCACGTTCGAGATCACCGTCGGCGCCTATCCCGACCCGCATCCGGAGGCACGGGACGATCAGGCGGATATCGAATGGTTGAAGCGCAAGATCGATGCCGGGGCGAGCCGGGCGATCACCCAGTTTTTCTTCAAGGCGGAGACGTTTTTCCGGTTCCGTGACCGGGCGGTGGCGGCAGGGATCGACGCGCCGATCCTGCCCGGCATCCTGCCAATTCAATCCTGGAGCGGCACGAAACGCATTGCCGAACGGTGCGGCGCGGTGATTCCGGACCGGCTGGCGCGGGCCTTTGACACCGCCGAGCGCGACGGGCGCACGGAATTGCTGGCGATTGCCGAATGCACCCATCTTTGCAGTGAGTTGCTGGAGGGCGGCGTGGATCACCTGCATTTCTACACATTGAACAACCCGGTGCTGACCCGCGACGTGGTCCATGCCCTGGGGCTAGCCCCTGACCCGGCGCTGGAGAACGTGGCCTAAGGCGCCACCACCTCGCCCATTTCACCGGCGCGGCGCGAACGGCCAACGGCGGTCGGATGCACCGCTTCGGAGGGATCGCGGCCCAGGGCGCGTTTGCGCCGGGCGAGGAAATACTTGCCCCAGCCGCGCCAGGTGCCCACCGAGGGCGCATCGGCATCGACCGGATAGAGCGAGCGCCAGCCATCGGGCAGATCGAGCCCGGAACGTTCCATTTTCTCAAGCATCCAGGTGAGCGGAATGTTCGACAGGGGGCGGGCGGCGTCAAAGCCGGTCAATTGCCCGCCGATATCGCCGTGGGTGCCCCGGAACCAGACCTGTTCCACCACGCCCTCATGCCCCGGCGGGCATTTCCAAAGAACCGGGGAGAACGCCTCCCGGGTCTCATCAAGCGCCAGGGCGTGATAGCCGTGGCGCACGTTGGGGCCGAGGGAATGGGAGTGGAAGGAATGTTTCACCTCGGCCCATTTCCACACGAAGGGCGCGCGGAACCCCAGGGCCTTCACCGTGTCGAAACATCCGATCATCTCGATCGGGACATGTTCATGGCAATGGTGGAGCGCGAAGCTGTGGGCGGCCTCTTCGGAGGTGCCGATCTGATAGTGGCGGTAGGCGTCGCGCACCATCCGTTCGGTGGCCGCGTCCTGGCGCAGCAGCCCCACGTGGTTGATCACACCCGCCAGCGAGCGCACCGCATAGGCGCCCCGGGAATAGCCGATGAGGAAGATCCGGTCGCCGGGGCGGTAGCGGCTGGCGAGCCAGCCATAGACCCGCTGGATCTGCCGGTTGATGCCGCGCCCTTCGATGATGTCGAGGGTCTTGGACCAATCCGACCATTGGTTGCCGGCCTCGTAGTAAAGCCCCATCCGCCCTGCCCGCGCCACGTCGCTCAGAAGCTTGTAGATCAGGCCGACATTGGTTTCGCAGCCCTCGTCAAGCTGGGACATGGTGCCATCGAGCAGGACCACGTGATCCACCGGTTCGCGGCTCAGGGCATGGACCGAACGTTCGGTCCGCCGGAAGAACCCGACCAGATCGCGGAGCCTCTCGCCCAGGCTCATGACACGTTCACTGCAGCAAAAACCATGAGATCAAGGTAAGCCGCAGAGGGTTACCTTTCCACGAATCTCACGAAAATTCGCCAAATCGTGTGGCGCCCGTGGTTACTCTGCCGCGATTTCCCCCTGCAGGGCCGCCCAGACCCGCGCCGGTGTGAAGGGCATGTCGACCCTGCCCTTGCCGCGTGAGGCCATGGCATCCGTGACGGCATTGGCAATGGCCGCCAGCGCCCCCACCGTGCCTGCTTCGCCGCAGCCTTTCATTCCCATCGGGTTGTAAAGCGATGGCACCGGTTCGGTGTTGAAGGTGATGTCGGGCAGATCCGAGGCGCGCGGCATGCCGTAATCCATGAAAGTGGCGGTCAGAAGCTGACCTTCCTCATCATAGACCACGTGTTCGCACAAAGCCTGACCCAGCCCCTGGGCCACCCCGCCATGGACCTGGCCTTCGACCAGCAAGGGGTTGATCAGGTTGCCGAAATCATCGGTCACCACATAGCGGTCGATGACCACCTGCCCGGTTTCGGGGTCGATCTCGACCTCGGCGATATGGGCCCCATTGGGGAAGGAGCGGTTGTTGATCACCCATTTTTCGCGCACGTCCAGAATGTCGGATTTGTCGTCCCCCCGGGCCATGGCCGCCACGTCGAGCATGCTGGGGGTTTCGTTCGAGCCGGGGATGCGGAACACCTCATCATCGAAACTCACGCCCTCGGTGCCGAATTTCTCGCCCAGATAGGCGGCGAAATTCTCGGTGATCTTGTCCACGGTCACCAGCGTGGCGCCGGTCTGCATGGTCACGGAACGGGACCCGCCGGTGCCGCCGCCCACGGGGATCAGGTCGCTGTCGCCCTGAACCACGCGGATCGCTTCAACCGGGATGCCGGAGTGATCGGCCAGGAACTTGGCATAGACCGTTTCGTGCCCCTGCCCGTTCGACTGAGTGCCGACAAAGAGGCTGACGTTGCCGTCGTCCTCAAAGACCACGCGGGAATGTTCGGTCGTGTCGCCCAGGATCGACTCGATGTAATAGCAGAGCCCCTCCCCCCTGAGCTTGCCTTCGGCTTCCGAGGCCGCCTTGCGCGCGGCAAAACCGGCGCGGTCCGCATGGGCCTCGGCCCGGCTCAGCACCATGTCGAACTCGCCCACGTCATAGGTGTCGGCGATGGCGGTCTTGTAGGGGAATTTCTCCGGCGCGATGAAGGATTTGCGACGCAGATCATAGGGATCGACGCCCAGTTCGCGGGCCGCATTGTCCATCGAGCGTTCGAGCACGAAAATCGCCTCGGGCCGCCCGGCGCCGCGATAGGCGTCAATCTGGGTGGTGGTGGTGTAATAGCCTTTGCAGTTCAACAGCACGTTCTGGACGTCGTAGACGCCCGAGGCGACCTTGGCGAAAAGCTCGGTCTGGATCGGCTGGGCATAGCCCGAAAGATAGGCGCCCATGTTGCAGATTGTGTCGACCTTGTAGGCGGTCATCTTGTGATCGGCGTCAAAGGCGAGGGTCGAGACGGAAACCAGGTCGCGCCCGCCATTGTCGGTCAGCATCGCCTCAGTCCGGTCGGACATCCAGCGCACCGGACGGCCGAGTTTCATCGCCGCCGCCGCGACGGCGAAATATTCAGGGTATGCCATGCCCTTGGTCCCGAACCCGCCGCCCACATCGGGGTTGGTGACGCGCACCTGTTCGGCGTCGAGCCCGAAACACTTGGCCAAATCGCGCTTCATCCCCCAGACACCCTGGCCGCCAAAGGCCAGATGCAGGCGATTGCCGTCCCATTCGGCAAAACAGCCGCGCGGCTCCATCGAGTTGCAGATGATCCGGTTGTCGACCACCCGCGTGGTGACCACATGGGCGGCAGAGGCGATGGCGGCCTCGACCGCGGCTTCATCGCCTTTCTGCCAGTCGAAGGCCTCGTTGTCGGGGGCTGCCTCGTGGATCGTTGCACCGCCGGGCGCCATGTCGATCTTGGCCGGCAGTTCCTCGATTTCGGGAAAGAACGCATCGGCCGCGTCCCGGGCCGCCGCCCGGCTTTCGGCGACGATCACGGTGATCGGTTCGCCGACAAACCGGACCTTGCTTCTGGCCAGCACCGGTCGCCCGGGATTGGGCGCCATTTCGCCATCCCGGTTTTCGAGCACCGTGGTGCCAAGACCGAAATCACTGCCCAGATCATCCGCCCCGAGCACCAGCAGCACACCGGGCATGGCGCGGATCTCATCGAGGTCGAGCGCACCCAGAACCCCATGGGCCACCTGGGACCGCAGAAACACCGCATGAATCGCGTTTTCCGGCGCAATATCATCCACATACCGGCCCGCGCCCCGCAGGAACCGCTCATCTTCGAGCCGCCGAACCGGTTGTGATTTCCCGAACTTGTCCATGGGGGGCCTCCGCTACCTGTGACAGGGCGACCCTAATCCGTTCGCTTGCCTTGTCCAGAGCGGGAAACCGCAAATCCCTTCATCTCTTCTTCAAATACGCAAATCCCGCGCCGCCACCCTTTCCCTTCCC
>JAOXSD010000222.1 GCA_025800205.1 Silicimonas sp.
TCTGATCGTCGAGGATGTGCTGGAGGCGCTGGAGGATCTGGGCGCGGCGGCGCGGGCGCGCACAGGTGCCAAGGTGATCGCGGTGACCGGCTCGGCGGGCAAGACCTCGACCAAGGAAATGCTGTCCCATGTGCTGGAAAAACAGGGTCGGACCCATGCGGCCGAGGCCAGCTACAACAACCATTGGGGCGTGCCGCTGACCCTGGCGCGGATGCCCGAGGACAGCGAATTCGCGATCATCGAAATCGGCATGAACCACCCGGGCGAGATCGCGCCTTTGGCGCGGCTGGCGCGGCCCCATGTGGCGGTGGTGACCACGGTGGCCGCGGCGCATCTGGAGGCCTTTGCGGATGTCGATGGGATTGCCGAAGAGAAAGCCGCAATCTTTCAGGGGCTTGAGCCGGGTGGCGCGGCGCTATTCAATGCCGATGTGGAAACCGCGCCGATCCTGAATGTGGGGGCGAAGGAATTTGCCGCCCGCCGGATCGGCTTTGGCGAAGCGGGCGATGCGAGCCTGCGGGCCGAGAAGATCATCCTTTCCGCCGATGCCAGCGTGGTGGAAGGCCGCTACGACGGGCACCCGTTCCTGATGAAGGTGGGCGCGCCGGGGCGGCATTATGCGATGAACGCGCTGGCGGTCTATGGGGCGGTGCAACTGGCAGGCGGCGACGCCGATGTGGCGGCAATCGACATTGGAAGCTGGACGGCGCCTCAGGGCCGCGGTGCGCGGCACCGGGTGCAGATCGATCCGGTCGAGGATCTGGCGGTCGAGTTGATTGATGATGCGTTCAACGCCAATCCGGCCTCGATGGCTGCGGCCTTCGAAGTGCTGGCGGCGGTCGCGCCCGAGGGCCGGGGCCGCCGG